>NZ_JBEEQE010000015.1:0-91948 GCF_040137805.1 Pseudarthrobacter sp. B907
AAACTTGGCACACTATTGAGTTCTCAAACAACAGACACATTCGAATATTTGCCGAAACAATTCACTTAGTGAATTCATTTGCTTCGTTTTTCTTCGCTGCGATGTATTTAGCTTATTTCATTCATTTCCACTTTGCAAACCCGGAAGTTTTCCCGAATTTCACCTCGTCGAAGCGAATCCGCCCAGCAAAATTCGAAGCAATTTCGATTTCCCGCATTGTCTGCAAGAAGAATTGCTTCTCTTTGTTGGGGGTTTGTCACCACTCAGCGGCGGCGACTCAGAAAACATTACACGCTCCCCTCCGGCCGTGCAAATCGGCCGGAGAAGAGCGTGCTGGGGACGTAACCGGGCCCGGGGTACATGCCTGCTAGACGCCGGAAACCTCCACGGTTGCCAGGTTCTTCTTGCCGCGGCGCAGCAGCAGGAACCGGCCGTGCAGAAGTTCCGCGGGGGCGATGACGGCGTCGGGGTCCGAGATCTTGGTGTTGTTCACGTAGGCGCCGCCCTCGCCGACGGTCCGCCGGGCAGCGGACTTGCTTTCGGACAGCCCGGTGGCCACCAGCAGGTCGATGATGCCGAGGCCGGACCCGTCAACGGTGGCGGACGGCAGCTCCGCGGTCGCTGCCTGCAGGCTTGCTGCATCCAGGACCGTCAGGTCTCCCCCGCCGAACACGGCAGCCGAGGCCGCGATGACTTTCTCCGTAGCTTCCACGCCATGCACCAGCGAAGTCACCTCGTAGGCGAGTTTGCGCTGGCCTTCGCGGGCGAACGGGCGCTCCGCGACCGAGGCTTCGAGGGCTTCGATCTCGGCGCGGCTGAGGAAGGTAAAGACCTTGAGCCGCGCGGCGACGTCGGAGTCGGCGGTGTTAAGCCAGAACTGGTAGAAGGCGTAAGGGCTGCACATCTCGGCGTCGAGCCAGATCGCGTTGCCCTCGCTCTTGCCGAACTTGGTGCCGTCCGAGTTGGTGATCAGCGGGGTGCCCAGGGCATGCACGTGGTTGCCCTCCACCTTGCGGATCAGGTCCGTGCCGCTGGTGAGGTTGCCCCACTGGTCCGAACCGCCGGTCTGCAGCACGCAGCCGTAGTCGCGGAACAGCTGCAGGTAGTCCATGCCCTGCAGGATCTGGTAGCTGAACTCGGTGTAGCTGATGCCCTCATCGGAATTCAGGCGGGTGGCCACAATGTCCTTTTTGATCATGGTGCCGACGCGGAAGTGCTTTCCGATCCCGCGCAGGAAATCGATGGCGCTCAGCGGAGCGGTCCAGTCGAGGTTGTTGACCATCCGGGCCGCGTTCTCGCCCTCGAAGCTGAGGAAGCGCTGGACCTGGCCCTGCAGCCGGCCGACCCATTCGGCCACGGTCTCCGGGGTGTTGAGCACGCGTTCAGCGGTCTGCCGGGGGTCGCCGATCAGCCCGGTGGAACCTCCCACCAGCCCCAGGGGTTTGTGCCCGGCCAGCTGGAGCCGGCGCATCAGCATCAGTTGCACAAGGTTGCCGAGGTGCAGGCTGGGCGCAGTGGGATCGAAGCCGCAGTAGTAGGTCACGGGGTCGCCGGCGAGCAGCTTCTCCAGCTCCGCCTCATCCGTGGACACGTGGACGAGGCCGCGCCATTTCAGCTCCTGCCAGATGTTGGCGAAGCCGGGGTCGTTCTGCTGGGACTGAAGATCATTTAGCTGGGACACGGAATCTAAGTTAGCAGGAACGCCCGGGCCCGAAGGTCCCTCCCCGGGACGTGACGGAACGGCACGTCCCGTCACGCCCAAGGCTGGACACCAAGGGGCTAGCTGCGCGGACCGCGGCCTTCGTCTTCGATGCCGGCCGGCACGCCGGCGGCGGCGATGAGGCGCAGGCGCTGGGTGGGCCGGGTCATCGCCACGTACAGATCCCCCACCTTGCCGTGTTCGTGGTTGAGCATGGCGGACGGTTCCAGCACCACAACGCCGTCGAACTCCAGCCCCTTGGCCTCGCGGGGGCTGATCACCACGATGTCCTGCTCGTAGCTGCCCGCGCCTGTGCCGACGCGGCGGCCGTAGGCGCCGCGCAGCGCGGCCGTGGCCTCCGGCAGGAGCCCGCCGTCGGCGATGACAGCCAGCAGGCCGCCGTCGAGCGCGTCCAGCTCCTCGGGGAGGACCTCCAGGAGCCGGTCGACGATGGTGCCGGGCTTGACCCGGTCGATCACCGGCGACCAGCGGCCGTCGCGGACGGCCTTGGGGGCGGAGACGACGAGTCCGGCGGCGTTGGCCATCCGGGCCGCCGCCTCGGCGATCTGGGCCGGGGTGCGGTAGTTGACGGTGAGTTCCTCAAGCTGCCAGCGGTCCCCGAACATCGGGGCCAGGGCGCTCTGCCAGGACTTGGCACCGGCCACCGAGCTGGTCTGGGCGATGTCGCCGACGATCGTGAAGGACTTCAACGGGCAGCGGCGCACCAGCAGGCGCCACTGCATCGGCGACAGCTCCTGCGCCTCGTCCACCACAATGTGCCCGAATGCCCAGGTGCGGTCGCTCGTGGCGCGCTCGGCCGCGGTCAGCCGGCCCTCGCGCTCCTGGTTCTGGTCCACCAGTTCCTCGGCCGAGATCAGCACATCGACGCCGGCGGTTTCCATGTTGACCAGTGTCTGCTTGGCGTTGGCCAGGTCCCGGGCTCGGTCGTGCTCCTGCTGGGCCAGGCCGCGGCCGGCGGCCGGGTCCAGTTCACCAAGGAGTTCCGCTGCCTCGTCCAGCAACGGCACGTCGGCCTCGGTCCACGGCGAACCGGCGGGCCGCAGCAGCAAGTCGCGCTCGGCCTGGCTGAGGTCCGGGGTGCAGGCCGCCAGGATGGCGGGCTTGCTGAGCAGTTCCCCCACCAGCTTTTCCGGTGTCATCGGCATCCAGCACAGGTTCAGGGCCACGCGGACGTCCCTCGCCGAGCGGACGTCCTCGGCGAGGTAGGAGCGGTCGGCGTTGTTGCCGATGTTGCCGGCCTCGACCAGCTCGGTCATCTGCTCGGTGAGTTCCCGCAGCAGGATCTTGACGAAGGAGACCCGGGCCTCGTTGTGCGGCTTGCCGGTAGCGCGCGCCTTTTCCCGGGCACGGCGCACCTGGCGCGGCGTCAGCACCAGTTTGCGGCCGTCCACCTCGAGGATGCGGTTTTCGGCCGGGATCCGCTGCCGGTTGGCGACGGCGTTGGCCACCACCTCGGCCATGTCGAGCCGGCCCTTGATCGCCGCGACATCGGCGTCGTCCTCGGCGACGGCGTGGATGCCCGGCATCAGCCGGCCCAGGCTGGCCATAACAACACCGGTCTCACCCAGGGACGGCAGCACCCGTTCGATGTAATTCATAAACGACGAAGACGGGCCTACCAGCAGCACGCCGGCAGTCTTGAGCCGGTCCCGGTGGGTGTAGAGCAGGTAGGCCGCGCGGTGCAGCGCGACGGCGGTCTTGCCCGTGCCGGGCCCGCCCTGGACCACCAGGGCGCCGGAGATTGAGGAGCGGATGATCCGGTCCTGCTCGGACTGGATGGTCCCGACGATGTCCGACATCCGGCCGGTGCGCTTGGAGTTCAACGCGGCAAGAAGTGCGCCCTCGCCCTGCAGGGAGTCGTTGTCCGCCAGCAGGTCGGCGTCGAGCACGTCATCCTCGATCGCCTTGACCTCGCGGCCCTGCAGGATCAGGTGCCGGCGGCGGCGCACGCCCTGCCGGTCGAAAGCCGTGGCCTGGTAAAAGTGGCCGGCCTCGGGGGCCCGCCAGTCCACCATGAGCCGCTGCAGGTCCTCCGTGGTCAGGCCGATCCGCCCGATGTACTGGGCCTCGCCGGAGTCCAGGTCGAGGCGGCCGAACACGAGGCGGTCATCGACCGCGTCGAGCTGGGCCAGGCGGTCCTCGTAGAGTGCGGCGAACGCGTCCCGCTCGGAGACGTTCTGCATGGTGCCCACGGCGCCGGCACGGCGGACCTGGGCCAGCTGGGCGCGCTTTTCCGCCCGCAGCTCATCCAGCCGGGCGTACAAGCCGGCCACATAGTCGCGTTCATGGGCCAAATCAGCGTCGTGCATCGAGCGTTCCCCTATCGAAAAAGACAGACCAACCATTCTACAGCGATTTCGGTTAACGCTCCCGAAATATGTCGGTTTTCTTCCGGCTGCACTTTTTGTCAGGCATTCTACCGAGGCGGCGGCACCCGTCCAGACCAAGGCCCCGGAGGCCGGGGCGTGCCGCCCGGCTTCCGGCTACAGGCCCAGCAGGGAGTGGACGCGGTGTCCGGCCAGGGCGGCGCGTCCGTTCAGTTCGGCGAGTTCCATCACCACACCGACGCCGGCCACCTCGACGCCGCAGCGTTCGAAGAGGCGGGCGGCCGCGCCCAGCGTGCCGCCGGTGGCGAGGACGTCGTCGAGGATCAGCACCCGGGTGCCCGGCACCAGATCCGCGCTGTGCAGCTCCAGGGTGGCGGTGCCGTACTCCAGCGAGTAGTCCTCCGAGACGACCTCGCGCGGCAGCTTGCCGGCCTTGCGGACGGTGACGACCCCGGTCCCGGTCGCGTAGGCCGCGGCTGCGGCGAGCAGGAAGCCGCGGGCTTCCACGCCGGCGACGGCGTCGAACTGTCCGCGGAAGGGCTCAACCAGCGCGTCCACCATGGCCTTGAGCGCGCCGCCGTCGGCGAAGACCGGGGTCAGGTCCTTGAAGACGATGCCGGGCTTGGGATAGTCCGGGACGGTGGCACACAGGCTGGCAATCAGCTCCTGCACCGGCACGCTGGCGGCGCTGGGGGCGGTCTGGCCGGGCTGCCCGGCGGGGTTGGTTTGGGGTACGTGTCGGCTTGGATTCACCCGTCCACCTTACGCGGTGGCCAAGCCGCGGGTCGGGCCGGGCAGCACGCCCGGCCACCCGGGCGTTGCCAACTGTTCATGAGGAGGGCTCCGTTTTGCCGTTTCCCGGGTCCGGGCGCGGTGATTCAATACTGCAATGCAGCACGACATTTCCTTGTCCGGCCACGGCGTCTGCGCGGTTCCGCTTTCGCCGCGGCACGCGTCGGCGCTCTTTGACTTTGTGGATCCGCAGCTGTGGGCCGGCATGGCCGCGGCCCGGCCGAGGGACGCCGCGGAGCTGGCCGATTTGTTTCGAGCGCGGCTCAAGGACCCATCCGTTATTCCGTTCGCCGTTACGGACCAGCGGACCGGGGCGCTGCTGGGCGCCACCTCGCTCTGCGACTATTTCCCCACGCAGAATCGGATCGAGATCGGCGGCACGTTCTTCGGCCGCCAGTTCTGGGGCAGCCACGTCAACGCCGCGAGTAAGAACATGCTGCTTGGCTACGCCTTCGAGGTGCTTGGAGTGCACCGTGTCGGCTTCCGCTGCGACGCCACGAACGCGCGCAGCGCCGCCGCGATCCAGCGCCTGGGCGCCCAGTTCGAGGGGGTCCTGCGCGGATACCGGGCTGACCAGGACGGCGGGCGCTCGAACACCGCCGTCTATTCGATCCTTGCCGGGGAGTGGCCCGGGGTGCGCGAGGGCCTGCGGTCCCGTCTGGCCCCGTTTGCGGTTCCTGCCGGTTACGCCGTCCGGACCTTCGCGGCCTTGTAACGGGAGACGGTCGGGTCGCCGCTGAGCCAGAAGCGCCAGGGGTAGTCGTCGGTGCCGCCGGCGCCGGAGACGCCCACCCGCGGCCCGGAGCTAATTTCTGTCGACGGTTTGTCCGGCAGCTCGAGCCGGAATGGGGCACCGAGCGCGTCGCGGCCGCTGTCCGCCGTCGTCAGTCCCAGGGCGGTGGCGAAGCGGGCGGGGCCGCTGGCCAGGTCCTTGGGGGCCTTCGACGTCGGTCGCCGGGCCAGGGCCAGCTCCTCCCCCGCTACGACCTCCCCGGCGCGCAGCAGCACGGCGGAGGCTACCCCCTCGGGTCCGCAGACGATGTTGGCGCAGTGGTGCATGCCGTAGGTGAAGTACACGTAGAGGTGGCCGGCGGGGCCGAACATCGGGGCGTTCCGGCGGGTCTGGCCTCGGAACGTGTGCGAGCCGGGATCCGGGTGGAGCGAGTCCTCCGGCCCCAGGTAGGCCTCGACCTCGGTGATCCGCACTGCCACCGTCCCGCCGTGGCTTTCGTGTGTGAGCACCGCGCCGAGCAGCTGCGGCGCCACGGTGCGGGCGTCGGCGGACAGCAGCCCGCGCAGGGCGTCAGGCGTCAGGCGCGAATCCATCCTCCGACTTTAACAAACCCACGGCGGCCGGCTGCGGCCGGGCCTCCACGGCCGTGTCCGATTTCCGCTAGCAGTGACCGGCTGGAAGCTGGCAGGATGGAGCCATGGACTTCTGGCAGCGCTACCGGGCGATCGACGCCCGGGACACCCGTTTCGACGGGCAGTTCTACACCGCTGTCCGGACCACCGGCATCTACTGCCGGCCTTCGTGCCCCGCACGGACGCCCAAGGCGGACAACGTCACGTTCTATGAGACCTCCGCTGCCGCGCACGACGCCGGCTACCGGGCCTGCAAGCGCTGCCTGCCCGAGGCCGTCCCCGGCACGCCGGCCTGGAACCTTCGCTCGGACCTTGCCGGCCGCGCCATGCGGCTGATCAACGACGGCGTGATCAACCGCGACGGCGTCGAGGGGCTGGCGTCCCGGCTGGGCTACTCCTCGCGCCAGCTCAACCGGATCCTCAGCCACGAACTCGGCGCCGGCCCGCTGTCCCTGGCCCGGGCCAGCCGCGCCCAGACCGCCCGCACCCTGCTGGTCTCCACCCCGATGAAGGCCGCCGACATCGCCTTCGCCGCCGGGTTCAGCAGCGTGCGCCAGTTCAACGAGACCATCGCTGAAGTCTTCGCCATGACCCCCTCGGAGCTGCGGGCCACAGCCCGGCACCAGCACGCGCCGGCCCGGACCGCGGCGTCCTCCACGGCCCTGACGCTGAACCTGCCCTACCGGGAGCCGTTCAATCCGGGCGTCTTCGAGTTCCTGGCCGTCCGCGCCATCCCCGGCATCGAGGAAGGCACGTCCACCTCGTACGCCCGGACGCTTCGGCTGGCCCACGGGGACGCCCGCTTCCGCGTGGAGTACGAAGCCGACGCTCCCGGGCGCCCGATCAGGCTCAGCATCGGCGCCGTGGACCTGCGGGACCTGGCCTCGCTGCTAAGCCGGGTCCGCCGCCTTTTGGACCTCGACGCCGACCCGGTCGCCATCGACGGGGCGCTGGGGGCCGACCCGCGCCTGGCGGCCAGTGTCGCGGCGGTGCCGGGGATGCGGATGCCGGGCGCCGTCGATCCGCAGGAACTGCTGATCCGCGCCATGATCGGCCAGCAGATCACCGTGGCCGCGGCCAGGACGGCCCTGGTCCAGCTTTCCGCGTGCGGCGGCGCGAGCCTGGTGCCCGCGGACGGACTGCACGGGATCTTCCCGACGGCGGCCGAGATCGCGGACGGCGGGTTCCAGTTGCTCCGCGGGCCGCTGCGCCGGATCGATTCCATCCGCGGCGCCGCGGCGGCGATGGCCGCGGGTGAGCTGGACTTCGGCTACGGCGACGACCTGGCCGGGCTGCAGGCCAAGCTCCTGCCGCTGCCCGGCGTCGGACCCTGGACGGTGGGGTACGTCGCGATGCGGGTGATCGGCGCCCCTGATGTGTTCCTGGCCAACGACGCGGCGGTCCGTAACGGCATCCGCTCGCTCGCCCAGGCGGCCGCCCCGGATATGCTCGCCCCGGATTCGTTGCCACCCGTTCCGCTCTCGCCCGATTTCCGGGAGCTCAGCCCCTGGCGTTCCTACGCCACCATGCACCTCTGGCGCGCGGCCGCCGCGGCCCAGTCCGCAGCCCGCATCAAGAAACTCTCCCCGAAGAAAGTGACGCAATGAACGCCCAGCTCTTGACCATGGACACGCCCGACGGCCCGTTCACCATCATCGCCCGCGACGGCGCCGTGCTGGCCTCCGGCTGGACCGCGGTGCCCGGCGAACTCACCGGCCAAATCCACGCCGAGCTGCTCCCCGGCGGCTACGAACCGGTCGCGGAGCTGGGCGGGATCTCGGCCGCCGTCGAGGAGTTCTACGCCGGCAACCCCGGGGCCGCCATGGACGTGCCGGTGCTGCAGAAATCCGGTCCGTTCCGCAGCCACGCCTGGGACATGCTCCGGACCGTCGCCCCGGGGCATCCGGTGACGTACACCGAGTACGCGGAACTCTCGGGCAACGCCAAGGCGGTCCGGGCAGCGGCCAGTGCCTGCGCCTTCAACGCGGCCGCCTTGTTTGTGCCGTGCCACCGCGTGATTCGCACCGACGGGAGCCTGGGCGGCTTCCGCTGGGGGCTGGCGATCAAGGAGAGCCTGCTGGCCCGCGAACGGCAGCTGGCGCCGGTGCCGCAGGCCTAATCAAGCACCCCTGGCTCGAGTGGGCCTACTTGGTCACGGGGACACCCGCGGGCCAGGGCAGCAGCGCCGGCAGCTCAACGCCGTCGGCTGCGGCCGTGGCGCGCAGGCTGCCCAGGGTGGGGGTGCGCCCGGCGAGCCACGCCGCGATATCTGTGAGCATGCCGTTGATTACGGTCGAGCGCCCGCCCGCGGCGCCGAGCGCGACGGACGGCAGGCCGAGCGGCTGCAGCACGAACCTCTCCCCCTCCGGCACCCGGGCGGCCAGGAATTCGAAGAGGTGCTCGCAGAAGTGGCGGCTCCAGGTTTCCGGTCCGCGGCCCGTGCCGAGGTCGGTGGCGTGGATGGTGAGTTCGCGCCAGAGCGCCAGGCCGCCGTCGAACACCACGCCGTCTCGGAAGGTGATGGGCGCCTGCCAGCCTGCCGTGTCGAGTGCGCCGAACGCTGCCAGAGCGCGGCCGACGGCGGCGGTCACGGCGCCGCGGTGCTGCTCGGCGCCGTGGCCGGCACTGAGTTCGATGGCGCGGTTGCGCCCCTCGAAGCCGCCGTCGTAGAGCTCGATCTTTTCGCCGCGTGCCGCGTATTCGAGCTGGCGGGCCATCGCGTTGGCGATTCCGGCGACGTGGGCCAGGACGTGGCCGCGGGTCCAACCGGGAAGCTCCGAGGCGGCCGTGACGTCCGCGTCCGTTAGTTTCGCGGCGATTCCGGTCACGACGTCGGCGGCGCGGCGGAGTTCGTCCGGCAGGTTTTCCGGGGTGATTGAAGTCATGGCGCCCATCCTAACTGAGCGCCCGGATTAACCCTGATTAACTGGGCTTGCCGTTCAGCGCGGCCCGTAGCGGTGCCGGATGTGCCCTCGGTCATGCCGGGCCTGCCAGAATTCCAGCTCCTTCGGACGCAAGGCATAGAGCTGCCAGGCTGGATTTTCGCTGCCGTCGGCGCCGGGCCTGGCGTGCCAGTCGGCGGCGGACGCCTCCGCGGAGAGCACCACCACGTCCCCGGCAACGCGGACCTGGCGGCCTTGCTGCTGCCAGAAGAAGTTGAGCGCCGCATTCGGGTTGGCGCTCAGCTCCCGCCCCTTTCGGGACTCGCGGGAGGTAGCGAAGTGCCAGCCGTCGGCGTCGATGTCCTTGAGGATCAGCATTCGCGAGGACGGCCGCCCCTGCCCGTCCGCGGTAGCCAGGCTGCAGGCGTTGGGCTGCGGAACCCCGGCGGCCAGCGCTTCGGCGAGCCACTGCCGGAACAGCTCGGCGGGGTCCTCGGGCGCCGTTTCCGGGTCGAAGTCAGGGAGTACCTCCGGGAAATCGGGCAGGGACCGCAGGAACTGGCGGAACGATTCGCTCATCCCGTCATGCTACCGAGTGCTGTTCGGCCGCGAACGCACAACGCTCCCTCACCTTTGGCAGGAAACACACCGACGCTCCTGCAGGAATTGCAGGAGCGTCAGTGGAAACGCCGTCCGAAGTGAGGGAGCGTCTGGTTGCTAGCCCGCGTAGCCGCGGACGGCGTCGAGCTCGCCTTCGAGGGCCAGCAGCTGGCGCTCGACGGCGGCCGGCGCGGTGCCGCCTTGGGAGTTCCGGCTGTTGAGCGAGCCATCGGTGGACAGGACCGTGCGGACCTCCGGGGTCAGGTGCTCCGAGATGGCGGCGTATTCCTCGTCCGTGAGGTCCCAGAGTTCGACGTCGCGGCTTTCGGCCTGCTTCACGGCGGCGCCGGAGAGCTCGTGCGCCTCGCGGAACGGCACGCCCTGACGGACCAGCCACTCGGCGATGTCCGTGGCCAGCGCGAAGCCCTGGGGTGCCAGCGATTCCATCCGCTCGGTGTTGAACTTCAGCGTCGCGATCATGCCGGACACGGCCGGAAGCAGCAGCTCCAGGGTGTCGGCGGCGTCGAAGACCGGTTCCTTGTCCTCCTGCAGGTCGCGGTTGTAAGCGAGCGGCAGGCCTTTGAGGGTGGCGAGCAGCCCGGTCAGGTCGCCGATCAGCCGGCCGGCCTTGCCACGGGCCAGCTCCGCCACGTCCGGGTTCTTCTTCTGCGGCATGATCGAGGAGCCGGTGGAGTAGGAATCGTGCAGTGTCACGAAGGAGAACTCCTTCGTTGCCCACAGGATCACTTCCTCCGAGACCCGGGACAGGTCCACGCCGATCATGGCCGAGACCCAGGCGAACTCGGCGAAGACATCGCGGGAGGCGGTGCCGTCGATCGAGTTGTGGGTGGCCGAGTTGAAGCCCAGGTCCGCCGCGACGGCCTCCGGGTCCAGGCCGAGCGAGGACCCGGCGAGGGCGCCGGAGCCGTAGGGCGATACCGCCGCGCGCTTATCCCAGTCCTCCAGCCGCTGCACATCGCGCAGCAGCGCCCAGGCGTGGGCCAGCAGGTGGTGGCTGAGCAGGACCGGCTGGGCATGCTGAAGGTGGGTGCGGCCGGGCATGGCCACGCCCTGGTGGGCCTTGGCCTGGCCGATGAGCGCGTCGATCGTGGCGAGCACACCACGGGCGATGATCCGGGCGTGGTCGCGCAGGAACATCCGGCCCAGGGTGGCGACCTGGTCGTTGCGGGACCGGCCGGCGCGGAGCTTGCCGCCGAGCTGGGTTCCGGCGCGCTCGATCAGGCCGCGCTCCAGCGAGCCGTGCACGTCCTCGTCGGACTCGGCCGGGGTGTACGCGCCGGAGGCGACGTCCGCATCCAGCCGGTCCAGGGCGTCGAGCATGCCCGCGAGTTCGGCGTCGTCCAGCAGCCCGGCCGTGTGCAGCACGCGGGCGTGCGCCTTGGACCCGGCGATGTCGTAGCGGGCCAGCCGCCAGTCGAAGTGCGTGGACTTGCTCAGCGCCGCAAGGGCGTCCGCGGGGCCGCCGGCGAACCGGCCGCCCCACAGCGCACCTTCGTTGGTTGCGGACGCCATTACTTACCGGCGACGCGGATGTCGCGGCCGGAGGCAACCTTGGCCGACATGCCCCACAGCTCGATGAAGCCGCGCGCCATCGACTGGTCGAAGGTGTCGCCGGTGTCGTAGGTGGCGAGGTCGAAGTCGTAGAGCGAGGTCTCGGAGCGGCGCCCGTTGACGATCGCCTGGCCGCCGTGCAGCACCATGCGGATGTCGCCGGAGACGTAGCGCTGGGTGTCCAGGATGAAGGCGTCCAGGGAGCGCTTGAGCGGGGAGAACCACTGGCCGTCGTAGACCAGCTCGGCCCAGCGCTGGCCGACGGTCGCCTTGAAGCGGGCCTGCTCGCGCTCGATCGTGATGTCCTCGAGGTGCTTGTGCGCAGTGATCAGCGCCATCGCGCCGGGGGCCTCGTAGATTTCGCGGGACTTGATGCCGACGAGGCGGTCCTCGACGACGTCGATCCGGCCGACGCCCTGGGCGCCGGCGCGGCGGTTCAGTTCCTTGATGGCCTGCAGCGGGGTGACCTTGACGCCGTCGATCGCGACCGGGATGCCGGCTTCGAAGGAGATGGTGACTTCATCCGGGGCCGGCGGGAATTCCGGGGTGGCGGTGTAGTCGTAGATGTCCTTGGTGGGGGCGTTCCAGATGTCCTCGAGGTAGCCGGTTTCGACGGCGCGGCCCCAGACGTTCTGGTCGATCGAGTACGGGTTCTTTTTGGTGGTCTCGATCGGCAATCCCTTTTCCTCGGCGAAGGCAATGGCCTTGTCGCGGGTCAGGGCGAGGTCGCGGACCGGGGCGATGCACTTCAGGTCCGGGCCCAGGGTCTGGATGCCGACCTCGAAGCGGACCTGGTCGTTGCCCTTGCCGGTGCAGCCGTGCGCCACGGTGGTGGCGCCGAATTCGCGGGCGGCCTTGACCAGGTGCTTGACGATCACCGGGCGGGAGATGGCCGAGACCAGCGGGTAGTGGCCCTGGTAGAGGGCGTTGGCCTGCAGCGTGGGCATGCAGTATTCATTGGCGAACTCGTCCGACGCATCGGCCACGTAGGCCTCGGCGGCGCCGCAGCCCAGGGCACGCTGGCGGATGGTCTCCAGCGACTCGCCGCCCTGTCCGACGTCGACCGCCACGGCAATGACCTCGGCGCCGGTCGCTTCACCGATCCAGCCGATGGCTACGGAAGTATCCAGGCCACCGGAGTAGGCCAGCACAATACGCTCAGTCACTTCAAATGCTCCTTAGTTGTTGGTTCTTGGTTGTCTGGTGAAAGTTCACGGGGAAGGTCATTGGCCGGCTTCTTCGGCCAGCTGCAGGAAGCGGGCGGCGACGGCGGCGCCGCCGGCCGGGTCACGGGTGACCAGCAGCACGGTGTCGTCCCCGGCGATCGTGCCGAGGATCGAGGGCATCACCGAGTGGTCGATGGCGAGGGCCAGGAAGTTCGCGGCCCCCGGCGGGGTCCGGAGCACCACGAGGTTCGCGGACGCCTCGGCCGTGACGAGCAGTTCGCCGCAGAGCCGCGCGAGCCGGGCGTCGAGGATTTCCTGGGTTACCCCGGACTTGGCGCCGCGTTCGCCGCCCTCCCCCGGCACGGCGTACACGAGCACGCCGTCCTTGCCGCGGACCCGGACGGCGCCGAGTTCCACGAGGTCGCGGGAGAGCGTGGCCTGGGTGACCTGGACGCCGTCGTCCGCGAGCAGCGCCGCGAGTTCGGCCTGCGAGCGGACGGATTCGCCGGTGAGGATCGCGGTGATCCGCGCCTGCCGGGCCGTTTTGGTGGCCGGGCTGGCCCCCTGGGCGGCAGGCTGGACGGACATTAGCCGAGTCCTTCAACCACGGCCAGGCCGGAGCGGTGCATGAGCCAGGCCATCAGGGCCTTCTGGGCGTGCAGCCGGTTCTCGGCCTCGTCCCAGACTACGGACTGCGGGCCGTCGATCACGCCGGCGGCGATTTCGTAGCCGCGATAGGCCGGCAGGCAGTGCAGCACGACGGCGTCGGGGGCGGCGAGTTTCATCGCGTCCTCGTCGACGGAGTATTCGCGGAACAGCTGCAGCCGGGCTTCCTTCTCGTCCTCCTGGCCCATCGACACCCAGGTGTCGGTGGCGACGACGTCGGCACCGCGGAGCGCCTCGGCGGCGTCGACCGTGACGAGCACCGAGCCGCCGGTCTTGGCGGCGCGTTCCTCGGCGGCGGCGACGATCTCCGCGGCGGGCAGGTAGCCCTCCGGGCCGGCGATGCGCACGTGCATGCCGGCGGTGACGCCGGCCAGCAGGTAGGAGTTGGCCATGTTGTTGGCCGCGTCGCCGAGGTAGCTCATGGTCAGGCCCGCCAGCTCGCCCTTGTTCTCCTTGACGGTGAGCAGGTCGGCCAGGAGCTGGCAGGGGTGGTAGTCGTCGCACAGGGCGTTGATGACCGGGACGCCGGAGTTTTCCGCCATCGCGACCAGGCCGGCGTGCGCGCCGGTCCGCCACACGATGGTGGACACCATACGTTCGAGGACCTTGGCGGTGTCCTCGACCGATTCCTTGTGGCCGATCTGCGCCTCGCCCGGGTTGATGATGAGCGCGTTGCCGCCCATATCCGCAATGCCGGTGGCGAAGGAGACGCGGGTGCGGGTGGAGGTTTTGTCGAAGATCACGGCCACGGTCTTGCGGCCGCTGCCCTCCGCGGCGAAGGGCTGGACGCTGTAGGGCGCGGCCTTCATCCGGACCGCGAGCTCCAGGACCTCGGCCTGCTCGGCCGGGGTGAGGTCCGTGTCCTTGAGGAAGTGGCGGGTAGGTCCTGCCGACGTTTCAGTTGCATTCATGGAGGCAGTCACTGGGCGTCCTTTGCGGTCCGGAGGAGGGCCGGCAGCGCGGCGAGGAAGCGGTCGGCCTGCTCCTTGGAGAGGATCAGCGGCGGCGCGAGCCGGATGGTGTGCGGGCCGGGGCTGTTGAGGATAAATCCGGCGTCGAGTCCCGCGGCGACGACGGCGGGGGCGACGTCGGCGTCCAGGTCGAAGCCGATCAGCAGGCCCTCGCCGCGGACCTCGGTGACGCCGTCGATTCCGGCGAGGCCGGAGCGCAGGTGCTCCCCCACCGCCCGGACGTGGGCGAGCACCTGCTGGTTTTCCAGCACGTGCAAGGTGGCCAGGGCCGCCGCGGTGGCCACCGGGTTTCCACCAAAGGTCGTCCCGTGCTGGCCGGCGGACAGCAGGGCGGACACCTCCGGGCCGAAGGTCACCAGGGCGCCGATCGGGAAGCCGCCGCCGAGGCCCTTCGCGAGGGTCACGGCGTCGGGGACTATCCCGGCGTCCTCGCTGGCCAGCCACTTGCCGGTGCGGCCGATGCCGGTCTGTACCTCGTCCAGGATCAGCAGCGCGCCGGCGGCGGTGGTGGCCTCGCGGGCCGCCTTCAGGTAGCCGGCGGGCAGCGGGCGGACGCCGGCTTCGCCCTGGATCGGTTCGAGGAAGACGGCGGCGGTGGTGTCGTCAATCGCGGCGCGGAGCGCCTCGATGTCGCCGAACGGCACGTGCACGACGCCGCCGGGCAGCGGCGCGAACGGTGCACGGTAGGCCTCCTTGGAGGTCAGCGCGAGGGCGCCCATGGTGCGGCCGTGGAAGGCGCCCTCGAGGGCGATGATTTTGGTGCGCGGCGTCTGGTCCGTGCCTGCATTGCGCCGGGCGAGCTTGAAGGCCGCCTCGACCGCTTCCGTTCCCGAGTTGGCGAAGAATACCTTGGACCCGGCGGGCGCCTTGCTAATCTCCAGCAGCTTCTCGGCCAGGGCCACCTGGGTGGGGCTGGTGAAGAAGTTGGAGACGTGGCCCAGGGTGGCGAGCTGGCTGGAGATCACCGAGGTGACGAACGGGTGCGCGTGGCCGAGGGCGTTGACCGCGATCCCGCCGAGCAGGTCCAGGTACTCCTTGCCGTCGGCGTCCCAGACGAGGCAGCCGGCGCCCCGGACCAGCACACGCTGCGGGGTGCCGAAGACGCCCAGCAGCGAGGAAGAGTAGCGGGACAGCCACTGCGCGCCGCTACTCTTTCCAGTCATAACGGAAGCTGTGGGGGCCGAGCCGGCGATGGGGGCCTCCGCAGCGGAATGGTTAAGTTCGGTGCTGCTCACTGTGCGTTCACTTCCTCGTCCGGGACGACCTGCGTGCCGATGCCGGCGGTCGTAAAGGTTTCCAGCAGCATCGAGTGCGGCAGCCGGCCGTCCACGATGTGCGCGCGTTCGACGCCGTCGTCAACGGCTTTCAGGCAGGCCGCCATCTTCGGGATCATGCCGGACTCCAGGCGCGGCAGCATCTCGCGCAGTTCCGAGGCCGTGAGCGAGGAGATCAGCGAGGAGCGGTCCGGCCAGTTGGCGTAGAGGCCTTCGACGTCGGTCAGGATGACCAGTTTGGAGGCGCCCAGGGCGGACGCGACGGCGGCCGCGGCCGTGTCCGCGTTGACGTTGAGCACCTGGCCGGTGGTGGAGCGGTCGTCGTGGATTTCCGGCGCGACAGTGGAGATCACCGGGATCCGGCCGGCCGCGATGATGTCCAGGATGCCTTCCGGGTTCACGCCGACGACTTCGCCGACGAGGCCCAGGTCCACCTCTTCTCCATCGACGACGGTGCCGGTGCGCACTGCGCGCAGCAGCCCGCCGTCCTCACCTGACATGCCGACGGCGTAGGGGCCGTGCGAGTTGATCAGGCCCACGAGTTCACGGCCCACCTGGCCGGTCAGGACCATACGGACCACGTCCATGGCCTCGGGCGTGGTGACGCGCAGGCCGCCCTTAAACTCCGATTCGATGCCGAGCCGGCCGAGCATGGCGTTGATCTGCGGGCCGCCGCCGTGGACCACCACCGGGTGGATCCCCACGTGGTGCAGGAAGACGACGTCCTCGGCGAAGGCGCGGCGCAGCTCGTCGTTGACCATGGCGTTGCCGCCGTACTTGATCACCATCGTGGTGCCGGCGAAGCGCTGGATCCACGGCAGCGCCTCGATCAGGGTGCCGGCCTTGCCCTGCGCGTCGGACATCGAGGTCGTCTCGCGGGTCTGGGTGCTCATGGTGGGTGTCCCTCCGGGAACTGCCTAGCTGGAGTAGGCGCTGTTTTCGTGGACGTAGTCGTGCGTGAGGTCGTTGGTCCAGATGGTCGCCTCGGCGGTCCCGGCCTGCAGGTCGATCTCGACGAGGACTTCGCGCGGTTCCAGGTCAACGAGGTTCCGGTCGTCGCCGATGCTGCCGTTGCGGCAGATCTGCACGCCGTTCATCGACACATTGAGCTGGTCCGGTTCGAAGGCCGCGTCGGTGGTGCCGACGGCGGAGAGCACCCGGCCCCAGTTGGGGTCCTTGCCGAAGATGGCCGTCTTGAAGAGGTTGGAGCGGGCCACGGCCCGGCTGACCACCTCGGCGTCCTTTTCGCTGGCGGCGTTGAAGGTGCGGATGGCGATGTCGTGGCTGGCGCCCTCGGCGTCGCCGATCAGCTTGCGGGCCAGTTCGGCGCAGACCTGGGTGAGGCCCTTGCCGAAGTCGGCGGCGGAGGGGGCCGCGCCGGAGGCACCGGAGGCGAGCAACACCACGGTGTCGTTGGTGGACATGCAGCCGTCCGAGTCGGCCCGGTCGAAGGTGACGCGGGTGGCGTCGCGGAGGACGACGTCGAGCAGTTCGGGCTGGACGTCCGCGTCCGTGGTGAGCACCACCAGCATCGTGGCCAGGCCGGGGGCGAGCATGCCGGCGCCCTTGGCCATGCCGCCGATCGTGAATTCGCGGCCCTCGGCGTCGGTGCCGGTGAACACGGCCTGCTTGGAGACCGAGTCGGTGGTCATGATCGCGGTGGCGGCTGCCGGGCCGCCGTCGGCGCTCAGTTCCCCGGCGGCGACGGTGATCGCCGGGACCAGCTTGTCCATCGGAAGCTGCTCGCCGATCAGGCCGGTGGAGCAGACAAAGATGTCGGTCGCGGAGGCACCGAGTACCTCGGCGGTCTTCTCCGCGGTGGTGTGCGTGTTCTGGAAGCCCTGCGGCCCGGTGCAGGCATTGGCGCCGCCGGAGTTGAGGATGACGGCGTCCACGCGGCCGTCCTTGATGACCTCGCGCGACCAGTGCACCGGCGCCGCGGCCACCCGGTTGGAGGTGAAGACGGCGGCGGCGGCCTTGTTGGGGCCGTCGTTGACCACGAGGGCCAGGTCCGGGTTCCCGGAGGCCTTGAGGCCGGCCTTGACGCCGGCGGCCCGGAATCCCTGGGGGGCGGTGATGCTCACGGTGCGACTCCCTGCAGTTCGAGGCCGGCGGTTTCCGCCAGGCCGAGGGCAATGTTCATGGACTGCACGGCGCCGCCGGCGGTCCCCTTGGTGAGGTTGTCGATGGCGCAGGTGACGATCACGCGGCCGGCGCGGGCGTCAAGCGCCAGTTGCATCACGGCGTGGTTGGAGCCCTGCACGGACTTGGTGGAGGGCCACTGGCCCTCCGGCAGCAGGTGGACGAACGGCTCCTCGTCGTAGGCCTCGGCCCACGCGCGGCGCAGTTCCTCGGCCGTCACGCCCGGCCGCACCTTCGCGGTGGCGGTGGTGAGGATGCCTCGGCTCATCGGGGCCAGCGTGGGGGTAAAGGAGACGGTGACCGGAGCATTCAGCGCCTTGGAGAGTCCCTGCTCGATCTCCGGGGTGTGCCGGTGCCCGCCGCCGACGCCGTAGGGGCTCATCGAGCCCATCACTTCGGCGCCGATCAGGTTCACCTTCGCGGCCTTGCCGGCCCCGGAGGTGCCGGACGCGGCAACGATCACGACGTCGTCGCCCTGGAGCAGGTGGTTGCTGAAGCCGGGGGTGAGGGCCAGCAGGGCCGACGTCGGGTAGCAGCCGGGCACGGCGATCCGTTTGGCGCCGCGCAGGGCCTCGCGCTGGCCCGGGAGTTCGGGCAGGCCGTAGGGCCAGGTGCCGGCGTGCGGCGAGCCGTAGAACTGCTCCCACGCCGCCGGGTCCTCCAGCCGGTGGTCCGCGCCGGCGTCGATCACGACCGTGCCGGCCGGCAGCTGGGCGGCGATCGCCGCGGACGCGCCGTGCGGCAGAGCGAGAAATACGACATCGTGCCCGGCGAGGTTCTCCACGGTGGTGTCCTCGAGGATCCTGCCTGCCAAACCGTGGAGATGCGGCTGCAATTCCCCTAGTCTGGAACCGGCGTTGCTGTGCGCGGTGATGGCGCCGATGGTGACGTCGGGATGACCGGCCAGGAGCCGCAGGACCTCGCCGCCGGCGTAGCCGCTTGCACCGGAGACGGCAACAGAAATAGTCATAGCCACGAGTATACAGCAAGACTATGCATAGAGCCCGATATTTATGCATGCGGTCGGGTGTGTCCGGCACCCGGTCCGTTCCCAGCTGGCCCGCGTATGCTGGGCAGAGGGTGATCCAGACCGTGCCGCTGCAAATGCCAGCTGCAACGTTGCCCGTAACAGTTACGAGGCATGCGTTCCATGACCCCCTCCACCACACTTTCCGCCGACTCTCCGGCGCGCCCGCAGCCCAGGGTCCGTCAGCCGAACGCCGTCGTCCTGAGCTACTCGGAGCTGCTCAAGCGCGTCAAGGCCGAGGGCCTGCTGGAACGCCGCACCGGGTTCTACCTCACAGTGTTCTCCGTTTTGGTCCTGCTGATGACCGCCACCTGGTTCGGCTTCGCGCTGATTGGTGACAGCTGGTTCCAGCTGCTCATCGCCGCGGCCCTGGGCATCCTCTGCACCCAGCTGAGCTTCCTGGCCCACGAGGCCGGCCACCGGCAGATCTTCGCCTCGCGCCGCGCCAACGACTGGGCCGCGCGACTGCTCGCCACCTCCGTGGCCGGGATCAGCTACTCCTGGTGGGAGCAGAAGCACGGCGCGCACCACAACCACCCGAACGTCATTTCCAAGGACCCGGACATCGCCACCGGCGCGATCGCGTTCTTCCCGGAAGCGGCGGCCACCCGGCAGGGCCGGTTCTCCTTCCTGACCCGCAAACAGGGCTGGTTCTTCTTCCCGCTGCTGTTCCTGGTGGGCCTGGGCCTGCAGATCGATTCGATCAGGTTCATCGTCCGCCGCGCCAAGGTCACACACCGCTGGGTGGAGCTCCCCATCCTGGCGGCCCGCCTGAGCCTGCTTCCGGTCCTCGCCTTCACGTTCCTGCCGCTGGGCATGGCGTTCGCGTTCATCGGCGTGCAGCTGGCCGTCTTCGGCTTCTACATGGGCGCCTCCTTCGCCCCGAACCACAAGGGCATGCCGGTGCTGCCCGCGGACAGCCGGGTGGACTTCTTCAGCCGCCAGGTCCTGACCTCCCGGAACATCTCCGGGGGCCGCTTTATGGACATCCTGCTCGGCGGCCTCAACCGCCAGGCCGAGCACCACCTCTTCCCGGACATGGCGCGCCCGCAGCTGGACAAGGCCGCCGTGATCGTCCGCGAGTTCTGCGCCACGCACCAGGTCCCGTACACCGAAACCACCCTGCTGCAGTCCTACGGCATCATCGTGCGCTACCTCAACGACGTCGGCCTCGCCGCCGGCCGGCACTTCGAGTGCCCAATGGCCACCGTTACCCGCCGTTACTAGCCTCCTGCCGGGCATGCTTCGCCCGGCGCGCCCGGGTCCCTAGGATGGTCTCAGGGCGCCGATGAACCAGAGCGCCGCACTTCAAAAGGAGACACATGACGCACGCAATTGTGGCCCGGCAGTCCGGCGGACCCGAGGTCCTCGAACTGGCAGAAGTCGACCGTCCCGTTCCGGGCCCCGGCCAGCTCCTGATCAAGGTCGCCGCCGTCGGCGTGAACTTCATTGACACCTACAAGCGCAGCGGCGTGTACAAGGTGCAGTACCCCTTCACCCCGGGTTCCGAAGCCTCGGGAACCGTGGAGGAAACCGGCGACGGCGTGACCGGCTTCTCCGCCGGGGACCGGGTGGCGACGGCCGAGGGCGTCAACTGCTACGCCGGGTACGCCCTCGTGGACGCGGACAAGGCGCTGCCGGTGCCGCACGGCGTCGACGACTTCACCGCGGCCGCCCTCCCCCTCCAGGGCATCACGGCGCACTACCTGATCAACTCCTCCTTCAAGGTCGAAGCCGGCCACACCGTGCTGCTGCACGCCGGCGCCGGCGGCGTCGGGCTGCTGCTGATCCAGCTGCTCAAGGCCAGGGGCGCGCACGTCATCACCACGGTCTCCACCGACGAGAAGGAAGCGCTGGCCCGCGAGGCCGGCGCCGACCACGTGCTGCGTTACGACGGCTTCGCCGCGAAGGTGCGGGAACTGACCGGCGGCGCCGGCGCGCACGTGGTCTACGACGGCGTCGGGAAGGACACCTTCGACGGATCCCTGGCCGCCCTCCGGGTCCGCGGGACCCTCGTGCTCTTCGGCGCGGCGTCCGGTCCGGTGCCGCCGTTCGACCCGCAGCGGCTCAACGCCGGCGGCTCGCTGTACCTGACCCGGCCGACCATCACGCACTTCCTCCAGGACGCGCAGGAGCGCCGCTGGCGCTCCGACGAGCTCTTCGCCGCCGTGGCGGACGGCAGCCTCAAGGTCCGGATCGGCGCCCGCTACGACCTCGCCGACGCCGCCGCGGCCCACACCGACCTGGAGCAGCGGCGCACCACCGGCAAGGTCATCCTGGTCCCCTAAACACGCACGGGAGCCACACCAAATTCTCCCGTTCACCTGTCCCGAGGAGAATCACGCTGTGAATGAGCAGCAAACGCCGGCCGGCGGCACTCCCCCGGCGCGCCCCGCCTACCAGGCGCAGCTGCCGGGCGCCTCCGCGGCGCCTCCGGAACGGACCCTGATCGATGTCCTGCAGGACACCGCCAGCCGCTTCCCGGACGCCTCGGCCCTCGACGACGGCCACCGTTCCCTCAGCTACGCCCAGCTGATGGACGAGGTCCGGGCCGCCGCACGGAAGCTGCACCTGGCCGGCCTCGGCGCCGGGGACAAGATCGGCGTCCGGATCCCCTCGGGCACCAACGAGCTCTATATCTCGATCCTGGCCGTCATGTTCGTGGGCGCCGCCTACGTTCCGGTGGACGCGGACGATCCCGACGAGCGGGCGAAACTGGTGTTCGGCGAGGCCCGGGTCTCCGGCATCCTGCGCGCCGGCGGCACGATCGTCGCGGACACCGGCCGTCCCCGCCCGTTCCCGGCCGCCAGGCAGCCGGTCCCCGACGACGACGCCTGGGTGATCTTCACCTCGGGATCCACCGGCACGCCCAAGGGCGTCGCGGTGCGGCACAGTTCCGCGGCCGCGTTTGTCGACGCCGAGGCGCGGATCTTCCTGCAGGCCGAGCCGGTGGGCCCCCAGGACCGGGTGCTGGCCGGGCTCTCGGTGGCCTTCGACGCCTCCTGCGAGGAAATGTGGCTCGCGTGGCGGCACGGGGCCTGCCTGGTTCCGGCGCCGCGCGCCCTGGTCCGGACCGGCATGGACCTGGGGCCCTGGCTCATCAACCACGGCATCACGGTGGTCTCCACGGTGCCCACCCTCGCGGCGCTGTGGCCGGTCGAGTCGCTGGAGAGCGTCCGGCTGCTGATCTTCGGCGGCGAGGCGTGCCCGCCCGAACTCGCCGATCGCCTCGCCGTGGACGGCCGCGAGGTCTGGAACACCTACGGGCCCACGGAGGCCACCGTCGTCGCCTGCGCCGCGCCCCTGGGCGGGCCGGGACCGGTCCGGATCGGGCTCCCGCTGGACGGCTGGGACCTCGCCGTCATCGGCTCCGACGGGGTGCCTGTCCCCGAGGGCGGGATTGGGGAACTGATCATCGGCGGCGTCGGGCTGGCCCGCTACCTCGATCCGGCCAAGGACGCGGAAAAGTACGCGCCGCTACCGGCCCTGGGCTGGTCCCGCGCCTACCGCTCCGGCGACCTGGTCCGCTACGAGCGGGCGGGCCTGCTCTTCATGGGCCGCGCCGACGAACAGGTCAAACTCGGCGGCCGCCGGATCGAACTCGGCGAGATCGACGCCGCACTCCAGGCGCTCCCCGACGTCGCCGGCGCGGCCGCGGCGGTGCGCACGACGGCGGCCGGCAACCAGGTGCTGGTCGGTTATCTGTCACTGGCAGACGGCCGGGAGCTGGATCTGGCGGCCGCGAGGGAACTGCTCGCCTCCAGCCTGCCCGCGCCGCTGATTCCGTTGCTCACCGTGGTGGACGCCCTGCCGACCAAGACCAGCGGCAAGGTGGACCGGCACGCCCTGCCGTGGCCGCTGGCCGGCGCGGGCGCTGCCGACGCCGCGGCGGCGCCGTTGAACCTGCCCGACGACGCCCGTTGGATCGTTGAGCAGTGGAGCGCCGTGCTGGGCGGGACCGTCGCGGACCTGGACGCCGACTTCTTTGCCTTCGGCGGTGGGTCCCTGGCAGCGGCCCAGCTCGTCTCGGCGCTGCGGGTCCGCTACCCGACCATCACGGTGGCGGACATCTATGCCACACCCCGGGTCGGTGCCTTGATTGACGCGGCCCGCCAGTCCCTGCCGGAGGGCGGGGCCGCCGCCGCCGGCGAGCGATCCGTGCGGCCCACCTCCCGCCGCGCCCAGTGGGCGCAGACGCTGCTGGGTGTTCCGCTGCATATCCTCGTCGGCATGCGCTGGCTGACCTACCTGATGGCGGCCAACAACCTGCTGGCGTCCCTGGCCGGTTTCACCGCGGCGCCGACGCTGTCCTGGTGGTGGGTGGCCGCATCCTGGCTGGTATTCGTGAGCCCCGCGGGGCGGATGGCAATCTCGGTCGCCGCGGCCCGGCTGCTGCTGCGCAACGTCGCCCCGGGAAGCTACCCCCGCTCGGGCAAGGTCCATCTACGCCTGTGGCTGGCCGAGCAGATCCAGGACCTGGCCGGCGCCATCAGCCTGGCCAGCGCGCCGTGGGTGCCGTACTACGCCCGGGCCCTCGGCGCCACCATCGGCAACAACGTCCAGCTCCACTCACTGCCGCCCGTCACGGGAATGCTATCGCTGGGCACCGGCTGCAACGTCGAGCCCGAGGTCGACCTCTCCGGCTGGTGGATCGACGGCGACTCCGTCCACATCGGCGCGATCCGGATCGGCGCCGGGGCCGTCGTCGGGGCCCGCAGCACCCTCATGCCCGGCGCGAGCATCGGTGCCGGGGCGCAGGTGGAACCAGGCTCCGCCGTCCTCGGCCGGGTCAAGGCCGGCCACCTGGTGGCCGGGTCCCCGGCGGAACGCCGGGGCAAGGCCAAACAAGGCTGGCCGGACAGCCCGCCGGAGCACCGCCTGATCGGGCGGTTATGGTTTGCCGGCTTCGCCTCAGCCTCGGCCGTGCTGGCCCTGATCCCCTACTTGTCCGCCGCGGCGGCCGCACTGGTCATGTTCGGCTTCATCCAGGGCCGGGACTCGCTGGCCGCGGCGCTGCCGCAACTGGCCCTCTCGTTCCCGCTGGCCGCCCTGGCGTGGTTCGGCACCAACCTGGTGCTGGTCCTCGCCACCACCCGGCTCCTCGGGATCGGCCTGCGCGCCGGCTACTACCGGGTGCGCAGCCGGATCGGCTGGCAGGTCTGGGCGACGGAACGGGTCCTTGACCTGGCCCGCGACCTGCTCTTCCCGGTCTACGCCAGCCTGTTCACCCCGGTCTGGCTGCGGCTCCTCGGCGCCCGGATCGGCCGTAACGTGGAGGCGTCCACCGTGCTGCTGATCCCGAAAATGACGACCGTGGGCGAGGGCGCCTTCCTGGCCGATGACACGTTGATCGCGTCCTACGAGCTCGGCGGCGGCTGGATGCGGATTGCGCCGGCCAAGGTGGGCAAACGCTCCTTCCTTGGTAACTCCGGGATGACGGCCGCGGGACGGAACGTTCCCAAAAACTCCCTCGTGGCGGTGCTCTCCGCGACCCCTGCCAAAGCGAAGTCCGGCACCTCCTGGCTGGGCAGCCCGCCGGTGCGGCTGCGACGGACCGCCATCGCCTCTGACGACACCCGCACCTTCCAGCCGCCGGCGCGGCTCAAGCTGGCCCGGGCCCTGTGGGAGCTGTGCCGTTTTGTCCCGGTGGTGCTCACGGTCGCCGTGGCCGCGGGGGTGCTCGTGGTCTTGGACTGGCTGGCCGGCACCTTCAATTACGGCGTGGCGGCGGTCCTGGGCGGCGTGGTGGTGCTGCTGGCCGGCGCGGCCGCCGCGGGCAGCGCCGTCGTCGCCAAGTGGCTGCTGGTGGGGCGCATCCGCGCCGGCGAGCACCCGCTGTGGAGCTCGTTCATCTGGCGGAACGAGGTGGTGGACACCTTCATCGAGATGGTCAGCGCCCCCTGGTTCGCGCGGGCCGCGTCCGGCAGCCCGGCGCTGGTGTGGTGGCTGCGTGCGCTCGGCGCCAAGATCGGGGCCGGAACGTGGTGTGAAAGCTACTGGCTCCCCGAGGCCGACCTTGTCACCCTGGGCCGGAGCGCTACGGTCAACCGCGGCTGCGTGGTCCAGACCCACCTGTTCCACGACCGGGTCATGAGCATCGACACTGTTACGCTCGACGACGGGGCCACGCTGGGCCCGCACGGGGTCATCCTGCCGCGCGCCCGGATCGGCACCGGGGGCACAGTCGGACCGGCATCCCTCGTGATGAGGGGGGAAACCGTGCCGGCCGCCACCTACTGGATGGGGAATCCGGTCAGCCCGTGGGGCGGCCCGGACGTCCCGGCCCCCAAGCCCAAGTAGCCCCGCCCGTGATGGCCATGCCGAGAGCACCACGCCCACCGCAACCACTGAAGGCCTTTTAATGAGTCCAACCGCTTCAGCCGCCGAGGAATATCCCGCCGAACTACCTCCCGAACTGCCCGTCGACGCCCCCGACCCGTACATGCCCGGCCACGGCACCGAGGTCTACCGGGTGACCCGCTACGAGCTGGAGCTCGACTACCGGATCAACAGCAACCACCTCGCCGGCCGGGCGACGCTGCACGCCGTTGCGCGGCGCCAGAGCTCCGCTATTGTCCTGGACCTGACCGGACTCCGGGCCACCAAGGTGCTGATGCCGGGCCGGAAGGTGCGCAAGTTCACCCAGCGGGCCGAACGCCTTGTGGTGGTGCCGGACCCGGCGCTGCTGCCCGGCGACGAATTCACCCTGGACATCCGCTACGACGGCAATCCCGCCCCGCGCCGCGGGCTCTGGGGCGAAGTCGGCTGGGAGGAGCTCAGCGACGGCGTCCTGGTCGCCGGCCAGCCCAACGGCGCGGCGTCCTGGTTCCCCTGCAACGACCACCCGCGGGACAAGGCCAGCTACCGGATCGCGGTGACCACCGACGCTAACTACCGCGCCGTCTGCAACGGGGTGCTGGTCTCCCACCAGGCCCGGTCCAGCCGCGAAACCTGGGTCTACGAGCAGTCCGAACCGATGGCGAGCTACCTCGCCACGGTCCAGATCGGCCGCTACGCATTACTCCCCCTCAACCCGGACCGGGCCGCCGGCGACGTCGCCCAGCTCGCCGCCGTGCCGGCGGAACTGTCCGCCCAGGCCCGCACCGGACTCGCCCGCCAGCCCGAGATGATGCGCACCTTCACCAGCTGCTTCGGGCCGTACCCGTTCGCCGGCTACACCGTCGTGGTGACCGAAGACGCCCTGGAAATCCCGCTGGAGGCCCAGTCGCTGTCCATTTTCGGCAGCAACCACCTGGAGCAGCACTGGGAATCGCAGCGGCTGATCGCCCACGAGCTCTCCCACCAGTGGTTCGGGAACTCGCTGACGGCGGCCTCTTGGAAGGACATCTGGCTGCACGAGGGCTTCGCCTGCTACGCCGAGTGGATCTGGTCCGAGGAGGCGGGCATCATGACCGTGACCGACCGGGCGAAGGCGGCCTGGCGGGGGCTCAATGGCGGGGCCCAGGACCTGCTGGTCGGTGACCCGGGGCCGGAGCTGATGTTCGATGACCGCGTCTACAAACGCGGCGCCCTCGCCCTACACGCGATCCGGCTCAAGTGCGGCGACCTCGCGTTCTTCGCGCTCCTGCACGACTGGACCGGAAATCACCGGCACGGCTCGGTCACTACGGAGGACTTCATCCTGGCCGCGCACCGGGTCACCGGGATCGACGCCGAGGCAGTGCTCCACCCCTGGCTTTACGAGGCGGCGCTGCCGCCGCTGCCCGCCGACTGAGCCGCGGAAGCACCGTCAGTCCCCCTTCGGAACGCAGGCCAGGGCGACGGCGGCAGCAAAGTGCGCGGGCAGCCCGGATTCAGCGGGCGGCAAGTCCCTGATGCCGGGGTGCTCCAGAGCCTCCACCGTGTCCGGCGCGGTCCGCAGCCCGGTGCCGCACACTTTGAGCCAGGCCTCCTTCCGGGCCCAGAGCCGGGCGCGGCCGGCCAGGAGCTCGGCGGCGGCCAATCCGCGCAGGCTCGCTTGTTCCGCAGCGCCAAGCACCAGTGCGTCGAAGCCGGCAAAATCCGTGCCTGCCGGGTCCTGCACGTCGACGCCCAGCCGGAGCCCCGGTGAAGGATCCGCGACCGCAGCCATCAGGATCCATCCCGCGCTCCGCGAGAGGCTCAGCAGCAACGGCACCGGTTCACCGCGCAGCGCGTAGCCGGGCCGGCCGTGCGCACTTCCGGGCCCGCACTGCGGACAGTCGTAGGCCGCCGTAAGGTCCGCCGCCGGCACCCCCAGCAGTTCCGCCGCGAAGCGCCGCAGCGCCAGCCTGCCGGCCAGGAAGGCCTCCCGCGGACGGGGTTCCAGATCCCGGGCCCGGCCGAGTTCGACGTCGTCCAACAGCGTGCGGGCCGCCGCCTCCAGCGGCTCGTCGCCGGAGCCCGCCGCCTGCCCGGGTGCGCCGGGGACGCGGAAGGGCGGGACCGACCGCACCATCAGCTGCGACAAATGTCCCGCCCTCCTGTGTTTACCGCCCGGGCGTTAGCGCTGGACCGCACCGAACCGCTCGTGCGCGGCCGCCACCGCGCTGTCCCGGGCCGCCGAGGCCTCGTCCGCGGTCAGCGTCCGGTCATCCGCGCGGAAGCGCAGGTTGAAGGCCAGCGACTTCTTGCCCTCTTCGATGCCCTTGCCGGCATAGACGTCGAACAGTGCGACGTCCTCGAGCAGCTCCCCCGCGCCCTCGCGCAGGGCGGCCAGCACCTCGTCCGCGGCAACCTCTGCCGCCACCACGAGGGCAACGTCCTGGGTGGCCACCGGGTAGGTGGAGATGTGCCGGGCGACGATCACGTCGGCGGCGGCTTCGAACAGTGCATCGGCGTTCAGTTCCAGCGCCACCGAGCGGGCCGGCATGTCGTGCGCCGCGAGCAGTTTCGGGTGGAGTTCGCCGGCGTAGCCCAGGACCTCACCGTTGCGGAGCGTCAACTGCGCGGCCCGTCCCGGGTGGAAAGCCTGGTGCTGGCCCTGGCTGATGACGATCTCGACGCCGAGGACGTCGCCGGTAAGCCGGGCGATGTCCAGCGCGTCAGCCCAGTCCCAGGCGCGGGGCGCATGCGCCGGTGCGGCAGGCGAATCGTGGCCGGTCAGCACCGCGGCGAGGTACAGCGGCTGGTCCGGGACGCCGTCGTACAGGCCGTCCAGCACCTCGTCGGAGGGTTTGGCGCCCAGCGGCGGGATCGAGGCGGTGCCCAGCGTGTCGCCGGGCAGGAAGACCAGCCCGGACTCGAACAGCGCGAGGTCGCGGAAGCCACGGGAGTGATTGCGCTTGGCGACCTCGATCAGGCCCGGCAGGATGGAGGTCCGCAGGTAGCCGTGCTCCTCGCTGATCGGGTTGGCCAGCTTGAGCGCCTTGCGCTCCGCGCCGGCCTCGGGGGTCCCGAAGGTGTCATTGGCGGCCTTGGAGACGAACGGATAGGCCAGCACCTCGGTGAGGCCAGCGTCCGCCAGGGCCTGGACCAGCCGCCGGCGCTGCTGCTGGACGCGGGTCAGTCCGCGGCCCGGGGGCGCCACCGGCAGGGTGGCGGGGATGTTGTCGTAGCCGACCAGCCGGGCGATCTCCTCGGAGAGGTCCTCCTTGGTCTCCAGGTCGGTGCGCCAGCTCGGGGCCGTGACGGCGTAGCCGGTGCCGGTCTTTTCGACGACGGCGCCGAGGTCCCGCAGACAGGTCAGGATCTGGTCCTCGGTGAAGTCGATGCCGATCCGCTCCGCGGCGAAGGCCGCGGGCAGTTCGACGGCGACGGCGTCCGGTGCGGTGCCGACGTCGGTCCCCTCGGCCACGGCGGTTCCGCCGGCGAGCTCGACCAGGAGGTCAACGACCCGCTGGGCGGCCACGGGGGCGATGTGCCAGTCGACGCCGCGTTCGAAGCGCTTGGAGGCCTCGGACGGGAGTTTGTGGCGGCGGCGGGAGCGTGCGATCGAGACCTCGTCGAAGTGCGCGGCCTCGACCAGGACGTTGGTGGTGGAGTCGGACACCTCGGTGGCGGCGCCGCCCATCACACCGGCGATGCCGATTGGGCCGGAGCCGTCGGTGATGAGGAGGTCCTCGGCGTCGAGCGTGCGTTCCTTCGCATCCAGGGTGGTGATCTTTTCGCCGGCCACCGCCCGCCGGACCACAATATCGCCGGACAGCGTGTCCAGGTCGTAGCAGTGCGTGGGCTGGCCGAGTTCCAGCATGACGTAGTTGGAGATGTCCACCGGCAGCGAGATGGACCGGATGCCGGCGAGCCGGAGCCGGGAGCTCATCCACGGCGGGGTCGGCTTCGTGGCGTCGACACCGCGGACGGTGCGGGCCACAAAGCGGTCGCAGCCGGGCTTGCCGTAGATCGGGGCGTCGTCGTTGAGCTTCACGCCGTAGCCGCCGCTGAGGTCCGAGGGAGCCTGGACCTTGGAAGCCGGGTCGGTAAAGGGCGTGCCGGTGGCGTGGGCGTACTCCCGGGCCACGCCGCGGATCGAGAACGCGTAGCCGCGGTCCGGGGTGACGTTGATTTCGGCGGCCTGGTCGTAGAGGCCCAGCAGTTCCATGGCGTCGGTGCCGATTTCCGGGTCCAGCCCGATCCGGGAGAGCACCAGGATGCCGTCGTGGTCCTCGCCGATGCCGAGCTCGCGCACGGAGGCGATCATGCCGGCGGAGAGGTGCCCGTAGGTCTTGCGGGCGGAAATGCGGAAGTCGCCGGGCAGCACGGCGCCGGGAAGGGTGACCACCACCTTGTCGCCTTCCACGAAGTTGTGGGCGCCACAGATGATGCCCTGGACGCCGGACGGGTCGATGCCCTCCCCCGTCAGGGTCTGCTGCTGTCCTTCCGGGACCACCCGGACCTGGCACCAGTTGATGGTCTTGCCGTTGGTCTGCGGTTCCTTGACGATGCTCAGGACCTGGCCCACCACCACGGGGCCCTGCAGGGCGTCGGTGGGGCGGTGGACCGCTTCTTCTTCAAAGCCGACCTTGACGAGGTCCGCCATCACGTCTTCGGCGCTCGCTCCGGCCGGTACGGCTGCAAATTCACGCAGCCAGGAAAGTGGTATACGCACTGTTTAGATCTCCATCCCGAAGTGCTCGCTGAAACGTACATCGCCTTCGATCATGTCGCGCATGTCGCCGACCTCATTGCGGAACATGAGGGTGCGCTCGATGCCCATGCCGAAGGCAAAACCTGAATAAACGTCCGGATCGATGCCGGCTGCGCGGAGCACGTTGGGGTTGACCATGCCGCAGCCGCCCCACTCGATCCAGCGCGGGCCGCCCTTGGCGCCCGGGTGCCAGATGTCCAGCTCCGCGGACGGCTCGGTGAACGGGAAGTAGTTGGGGCGCAGCCGGATCTGGGCCTCGTCGCCGAACATCTGGCGCGCGAAGTGCTCCAGGGTGCCGCGCAGGTCCGCCATGCTCAGCTTCTTGTCGATGGCCAGGCCCTCGAACTGGTGGAACACCGGGGTGTGCGTGGCGTCGAGTTCGTCGGTGCGGAAGACCTTGCCCGGGCACAGCACGTAGATCGGGACTTCGCGTTCGAGCATGGAGCGGACCTGCACCGGGGAGGTGTGGGTGCGCATCAGCAGGTGCGCCTCGGGCGGCTCCACGAAGAAGGTGTCCTGCATTTCGCGGGCGGGGTGGTCCGGCTTGAAGTTCAGCGCATCGAAGTTGAACCACTCGGACTCGACCTCGGGGCCCTCGGCGATTTCCCAGCCCATCCCCACGAAGATGTCCGCGACCCGGTCCTGCAGGGTGGAGAGGGGGTGGCGGGCGCCGGCACGACGGCGGCGCGGGGCGGCGGTGACGTCCACCGTCTCCTCGACCAGGATGCGGGCGTCGTTCTCAGCCTCGAGCTCGGCGGTGCGGTCCGCGAGCGCCTTGTTGACGCGTCCGCGGGAGGCGCCCATCAGCTTGCCGGCTGCGGCCTTCTGGTCCTTGGGCAGCCCGCCGATCTCCCGGTTGGCGAGGCTCAGCGCGGATTTCTCCCCGGTGTGGGCGAGCCGCACGGTCTTGAGTTCATCGAGCGTCGAGGCCGCGGCAATGGCGGCGACGGCCTGGTCTACGGCGGCGGTGATGGCGGCTTCATCCAGAGGGTTCGGGACGGCGGCGCCCGGCAAAGTTTCAGTCATCTACTGTTCTTAGCTACGAGTCGGTTCATGCCAACGCACGCAGGCCTTCAACAGGAGCAGGTGCCAGTGCGTTGGCAAAGGGCAGGGCTCGCCAAAATCGCTCCGGCGGGCGCTCCCCCTCAGTCTAGTTGAAGCCACTCAGGTGCCCGAACGTGACGGCGGCGCCGGCGGTCCCGGCGGTCCCGCCTCCCCCCGGCGTCGTATCCCGCTGGCGTATCCCGTCGGCGGGTGCCCCGCTAGCATGGCCTCATGACTCCCGGACAGCGGCTGCGGCAGTTCGCCAACGCGGTGAATGCGACGACCCCGCTGGGGCTGTTGCTGGCGGCCTGCGCCCGGACCAGGCTCCGCCGCGGCCCGCGCGGTCTGCTCCTGGCCACCGGCTACCGCTGGCGCCTGCCGTTCGCGGCGGCGTTCACCGTGGGCAACGTGGTGCTCTTCCGTGCCGGGCCGGAGGAGGCCATGGCCAACCCGGTACTGCTGGGGCACGAAGAGCGGCACGCCACCCAGTACGCCTGGTGCCTCGGGGTGCCGTTCCTGCCGCTGTACTTCCTGGCGGCGGCCTGGTCCCTGCTCCGGACCGGCAACCCCGGGTCCGCCAATTTTTTTGAGCGCCACGCCGGGCTCCAGGCCGGCGGCTACCCGCCGGCCACTTCCGACCCCCGAACGGAACGAGGCATCACATGACGGACACTCCCAGATCCATTTCGGTCACCGGGTCCGGCACCGCGGAGGCGGCGCCGGACCTGCTGACGCTCTCGCTCGGCGTCGAATGCCGGCGACCGGGCGTGGACGCGGCGTACCGGGACGCCGCCCGGGCCTCGTCCGCGATCACGGCCGTGCTCCGGGATCACGGCGTCGGGAATCCGGACATCACCACCACCGGGCTGAACGTCCGGGCCGAGGTCAGCTGGCAGGAGGGACGGGGCCAAATCGTCTCCGGCTACCTGGCCTCCAGCATGCTCACCGTCCGGCTTCGCGACCTGGCGGCGTCCTCCGGGCTCATTGCGGCGGCGGTCGGGGCCGCCGGGGACGACGCGCGCCTCAACGGACTCGAACTCGGCTTCGCCGATCCCGCCGCGGTCGAAGCCCGCGCCCGGGAGGCCGCGTGGCACAACGCCCGGGCGGCAGCGGAACATTTCGCCGCACTGGCCGGCGCCCGGCTGGGCAGGGCGATCTCGGTGACCCAGCAGCCGGGCACCGCACCGCCACTCCCGCTGGCCGCGATGCAGCGAGCCGTGGCGTCCGAGCCGCTGACCGTCGAGGCGGGCGCGGCCGGCGTCACCGCGGCCGTCGGCGTTGTCTGGGAACTGCTGGACTGACCAGTTACGGCGCTGGTGGGTGGCGCTAGTGCGTGGCGCCGGCGGCGAGCTTGAGGTCCGCCGTCGTCGCCAGCGCGGTCCGGACGACGACGGCGAGCGCCTGCGTCATGTGCTCCAGCGGCAGCGAGGCCAGGCCGCTCCCCGCTGGGACCTGGTCGGGTCCAAACGGGACGTGCACAAAGCCGCCCCGGGCGCCTGGGGTGAGCCGCAGGGCGTGCATCAGGCCGTAGAAGACGTGGTTGCAGACGTAGGTGCCGGCTGTCTGGGACACCTCGGCGGGAATGCCGGCGGTGCCCAGCGCCTCCAGTGCCGCCTTCACCGGCAGGGTACTGAAGTAGGCCGCCGGGCCGCCGGGTACTACCGGCTCGTCGACGGGGGCGTTGCCCGCGTTGTCCGGGATCCGCGCGTCGTCGCAGTTGATCGCGACCCGCTCCAGCGAGATGCGGGCCCTGCCCCCGGCCTGGCCCGCGCAGACCACCAGCGCAGGCCGGTGCTCCGCGAGGGCGGCCTGCAGGACGGCGACGGCGTCCCCGAAGACGCAGGGCAGCTCTACCGCCGCGACCTCGTGTCCCTCGGCCCGTAGCAGGGCCGCCGCCTCGCGCGCCGCGGTCCAGGACGGGTTGGTGGTTTCGCCGCCAAACGGTTCGAACCCGGTCAGGAGAATCATGGGCCCAGCCTAGCAACGCCGCGTTGGTCATCAAGCCCAACGTCCTTGACTTAAGATCGAACATATATTCGAATGTAGTAATGAGATGGGACGCGCAGGCACTCAGACCAGCCGGTGAAACTGACGCCACAGGCGGTGGGCAGCTGTCCGGGGATTCCGCCTCCGGCGCGGGCCCGACCGCTCCCGCGCTGCTGCCGCTGGCCGGATTGGTTCGCTCCGTCTCCACCCCTGAGTTTGCCGGGGTCACTTTCCATGAGGTCACTGCCAAATCGGTGCTCAACAAGGTGGCCGCCGGTTCCCGGATGCCGTTCGAATGGACCGTAAACCCGTACCGGGGCTGCAGTCACGCCTGTGTTTACTGCTTCGCCCGCAAGACCCATACCTACCTCGACTTCGACGCCGGCCTGGACTTCGACAGCCAGGTGGTGGTCAAGATCAACGCGGCCGAGGTCCTGCGCAAGGAACTCGCCAAGCCGTCCTGGCAGCGGCACCATGTCGCCCTTGGCACCAACACGGACCCGTACCAGCGCGCCGAGGGCCGGTACCAGCTGATGCCCGGCATTATCGGCGCCCTCGCAGACTCCGGCACTCCCCTGTCCATCCTCACCAAGGGCACGCTGCTGGCCCGCGACATCCCGCTGCTCAAGCACGCGGCCGCCCAGGTTCCCGTGGGCGTGGGGATCTCGCTGGCGATGACCGACGAGCGGCTCTCCGAGGCGGTCGAACCGGGGACTCCCGGACCGCGGGCCCGGCTCAAACTGGTCTCCCGGCTGCGTGAGGCGGGACTTCCCTGCGGTGTGATGGCGATGCCCATCCTGCCCTGGCTCTCCGACTCCGACGAAGCGCTGGATTCCCTCTTCGGCTCGCTTGCCGCCGCCGGCGCTACCGGCGTCACCGCCGGGGCGCTCTACCTCAAGCCCGGTACCCGGGAATGGTTCATGCAGTGGATCGCCAAGGAGCACCCGCAGCTCGCCGGCAAGTACCGCCGGCTGTACGGCAGCGGGTCCTACGCCTCGAAGGAGTACCGGGCCTGGCTGGCCGGCCGGATCCGCTACTTCAAGTCCCGGCATGGCTTCCTGGGCTCCTCGGGGTTCAGCCACCGCGACCTCGACGACGATCCCAGGGAAGAGGAGGCCCAGTACCCGGCCGGCAGCATTCCCGACCCGGCGGCACAACGGGCGTTCGCGGGCAACGCATCGGTGGCCCATGCCGGTGCCGCGCAGCCCACGCTGTTCTGAGGACCCACGCTCCCTGCAGACCCTGGGCTGCCCTGCTCGACCCTGCCGGACCGGCCCGTTGCCCTAGAGGATCTTGACCGCGCCGAGGACCTTAGAGAGCGAATCCTTGGCGTCACCGAACAGCAGGGTGGTCTTCGGATCGTGCAGCAACTCGTTCTCGATGCCGGCAAAGCCCGGGCGCATCGAGCGTTTGAGGAACACCACCTGCTGGGCCTCGACCACCTCCAGGATCGGCATCCCGAAGATAGGTGACCCCGGCGATGACTTCGCGGCCGGGTTCACGACGTCGTTGGCGCCCACCACCAGGACGATGTCGGTGCTCGCGAACTCCGGATTGACTTCTTCGAGTTCCCGCAGCGACTCGTAGGGCACGTTCGCCTCGGCCAGCAGCACGTTCATGTGCCCGGGCATCCGGCCGGCGACGGGGTGGATGGCGAAGACGACGTCGACTCCCCGGGCGGTCAGGGCGGTGGCGAGTTCGGCCACGGTGTGCTGGCCCTGCGCAACGGCGAGGCCGTAGCCGGGCACAATCACGACGCGCTGGGCGTACCCGAGCTGGACGGCGACGTCCTCGGCCGAGGAGGAGCGCACCGGCCGGTCGCTGAGCGTGGTCGAGCCTGCGGTGGACCCGCCCCGGAAGGCGCCGAACATAATCCCGGCCACGCCGCGGCCCATGGCGGAGGCCATCACCTTGGTCAGGATGGTGCCGCTGGCGCCGACGAGTGTGCCGGCGACGAGCAGCAGCACGTTCCCCAGCACGATTCCGGAGGCCGCGACGGCGAGGCCGGTGAAGGCGTTCAGCAGCGAGATCACGATGGGAACATCGGCGCCGCCGACCGGAAGCACGAGCAGCAGGCCCGCGGCCAGGCCGAGGACCAGCAGCGCGCCGGCCCAGCCGGGCGAGCCCGTCCCCACGACGAAGCCACCGGCGGCGAGCGCCCCCACTAGTACGACCGCCATCACCACGGGCATGCCGGGGAACAGCAGCGGGCGGGTGCTGATCAGCTCCTGCAGCTTCCCGACCGTGACGGCCGAGCCGGCGAAGGACACCGCGCCCACCAGCATGGTGAAGACGACCGCCAGCCGGACCCAGGAGTCAGCGCTGTGACCGAGCTCCAGCACCGCGACCAGCGCGGCCGCGCCGCCGCCGACGCCGTTGAACAAGGCCACCAATTGGGGCATCTGCGTCATCTGCACGCGCCGGGCGACAGGAACTGCCAGGGCGGTGCCGAAGGCAATGGCGGCCAGGATCAGCGGGATGTTCTCCAACCGCGCAGAGAGGAACACGGTCACAACGGCCACCGCGGCCCCGGCGGCGCCGATGGCGTTTCCGCGCCGGGCCGTCCGGGGAGAGCTGAGGCCCTTCAGCGCCAGGATGAAGCACACCGCTGCCACGAGGTAGAGCAGCGCGGTCCAGGCGGGAGAGAGGAAGCTCATGGGCGCCCCTCCCCCGCCCGGCCGGATGCTTCCGATGTGCCAGCCGACGTCCCGGCGCCGTCCGCCGGGTGCACGCCGGCTGCTTTCCGCGGTCCGAACATTTCCAGCATCCGGTCCGTGACCACAAAGCCTCCCACAAGGTTGACGGTGGCGAGGGCCACCGCCAGCAGGGCCACGGCCAGCAGCCAGGGATCGTCGGCCTGGCCCGCCACGATGATGGCCCCGACCAGGATGATGCCGTGGATCGCATTGGCGCCGGACATCAGCGGCGTGTGCAGTTTGCTGGTGACCTTCGAGACGACTTCAAAGCCAACGAAGACGGCGAGGACCACCACCGTGAGTAACGTGACTGCGTCCATTACGTGTGCGCCTCCATAGCTGCCGCCGTGCCGGCGTGGCGGACGGCGCCGTCGTGGGTCAGACAGGCTCCGGCGACGACGTCGTCGTCGAAGTCCGGTGCCACCGTACCGTCCGAGGTCATCAGGGCGAGCAGGTTGGCGACGTTCTTGGCGTAGAGGCGGGACGCGTCGGAGGCGAGAGCGGACGCCGCGTCCTGCATCCCCACCAAGGTCACGGCGCCGCCGGCGACCGGCACCAAAACGTCCCGGCCGGCGATGACGCCCTCGACGTTGCCGCCGGACTCGGCGGCGAGATCCACCACGACGGACCCGGCCCGCATGCCGGCCACCATGTCGGCGGTGACGAGGAGCGGGGCGTCCCGGCCCGGGATCGCGGCCGTGGTGATGAGCACGTCCGCGGCGGCGACGTGCGGCGCCAGCAGCGCGCGCTGCCGGGCGGCCCGGTCCTCGCCGAGTTCCCGGGCGTAGCCGCCGCTGCCCTCGGCGGACGCGCCCGCTGCCCGGGTGTCGAGGTCGAGATTGATGAAGGTGCCGCCCATCGAGGCGACCTCGTCGGCGGAGGCCGCCCGGATGTCGTTCGCGGAAACCCGGGCACCGAGCCGCTTGGCGGTGCCGATCGCCTGCAGGCCCGCGACGCCGACGCCGAGGACCAGCACCCTGGCCGGCGGGATGGTGCCAGCGGCGGTCATGTAGAGCGGGAAGAACCTCGGGTACCGCACGGCGGCTTCCAGGACGGCGCGGTAGCCGGCGACCAGGGACTGGGAACTGAGGGCATCCATGGACTGGGCGCGAGAGATCCGGGGAACGAGTTCCAGGGCAAAAGACGTCACCCCGGCGGCGGCCAGGGCCCCGACGGCCGGCAGTTCCGAGGCCGGGGAGGCGAAACCGATGGTGACGGCGCCCGGCCGCAGCGCGGCGGCGGTCTCTGGCGTGAGCGGACGGACGTGCAACAGGACGTCGAGGGCCTTCAGCGGGAGCTCCGGGGTGAGGGCCGCGCCCGCCGCCTCGTAGTCGGCGTCGTCGTAGCCGGACTCGGCCCCGGCCCCGCACTCCACCAGCAGTGCCAGGCCCAGGCCCGTTAGTTGCCGCACCGTCTCCGGTGTCGCCGCAACCCGGCGTTCGCCCGCTCGCTCTTCCCGTCTGACCCCGACCTGCACACCCAGCTCCTCTCGGTTGGCCCAAGAGTAGGCACACAGGGCTCAGTTTGGCGAGGGTTCGGCTCCAACGGCTGCCAGGAGTGCTTCGACGATCGGCAGGTCGGCCGGGATCCAAGGCAGGCCCAGGACCTCCGACGGGTCCTCCAGCGGCACCCAGCGCAGCTCGTCGTGGTCCTCCAGCGGCTGCGGGGTGCCAGCGGCCAGCTCCGCGAACCAGACCCGCATGGCCGCCCGTTCGTTCAGCGGCCAACCGGTCGGGGCCTCGGCGGGCAGTTCCGCCCCCAGCCGGACCTCCACGCCGAGCTCCTCGTACAGTTCACGGTGCAGGGCACCCTCCGGGGCTTCGCCCGGATCCACCTTGCCGCCGGGGAACTCCCACATGCCGGCGAACTGGGGCGGCGCCGTCCGCCGTGCCACCAGGAGGGTGCGGGGGGCGGCCAGGGAATCCACTACTGCGCCGCCGACGACGCTGATGAGTTCAGTCACGTCCACCAGTCTAGAGGCCGCCCGGCGCCCGCTGCCGGGGGACAATGGTGGGGCGCGCCACGCCGGGCGCCGGAATACCGGGCCCCGCGTCCTGCGTTGCCCCCACTGATAGCACAAGCCGATCCACCACGCCGCATTCTCCTGGCCCCGGCCGGGATCGTTCCCGAAAAGCAGACGGATGACCATCACCAAAGACGCCCCCGCGACGCCCAAGACCGGCACCCGCCACCTCGCCCTCGCCATCATCTCCCTCGCCATGGGCGGATTCGGCATCGGCACCACGGAGTTCACCATGATGGGCCTGCTCAAGGAGGTCGAGCAGGGCCTGGGCATCGGCACTCCGGAGGCGGGGCACCTGATCTCGGCCTACGCCCTGGGCGTGGTGGTCGGCGCCCCGGTGCTGGCCGCGGTCGGAGCCAAACTCCCGCGCAAGTACCTCGCGCTGGGGCTCATGCTGTTCTTCAGCCTCGCCAACCTCAGCTCCTTCATCGCCCCGGACTACGGCACCATGCTGGTGTCCCGCTTCGCCGCCGGGCTGCCGCACGGCGCCTTCTTCGGGGTTGCCGCTGTCATCGCCTCGTCGCTGGTGGCCCCGACCCGGCGCGGCTGGGCGATCTCCATGGTGATGGCCGGGCTGACCGTTTCCAACGTGATCGGTGTGCCGTTCGGGACGTGGCTGGGCCAGAACTTCGGCTGGCGCCTGCTCTTCCTGCTGGTCGGCCTGATCGGGATTGCCACCATGGCCATGCTCTGGAAGTTCGTGCCGTTTCAGCAGCCCCACGCGGACGCCAGCATCCGGCGCGAACTCGGCGCGCTGAAGCGGCTGCAGGTCTGGCTGGCCATCCTGATCGGCATCGTCGGTTTCGGCGGCTTCTTCGCCACGTACACCTACATCGCCCACACGATGACCTCAGTGGCCGGCATCCCGGCGGAATGGCTGCCGCTCGTCGTCGCGCTCTACGGTGTGGGCATGGTGGCGGGCAACATCGTCGGCGGCCGCATCGCGGACCGGTCCGTGATGGGCACCATCTACTGGGTCCTGCCGGGCGTGGCCGTGGCGCTCGTGGTCTACGCGGTGGCGGTGCACTGGCCGTGGTCCGCTTACGTGATGGTCTTTGTGGTGGGCGCGGCCGGTTCCATGCTCGTTCCGGCGCTGCAGACCCGCCTCCTCGACGCCTCGCCCGACGCGCCGTCGCTGGCATCCTCGTTGAACCACGCCGCCCTCAACGTGGCCAATGCCCTGGGCGCCTTCCTCGGCGGCCTCGTCATCGCGTGGGGCTGGGGCTACGTGGCCCCCGCCCTGGTGGGAGCGGTACTGGCCGTCCTCGGCCTCGGCGTCGCCGTGCTCAGCGGCGCGGTGGAACGCAGGAGGCCGCTGGTCCGGTAACCCGCAGCCTGCGGTTCCGGCCCAGCGGCCTCGGTGCGACGCCCGGTCCTAGCCGGCGGTGACGCGTTCCAGGTCCGGTTCCAGGTAGATCACGCGCGCCGTCGGCACGGCGTCCCGGATCCGGATCTCGGCGGCGTCGATTGCGGCCGCGACTTGCCGGCCCGTATCGGAGTGGCCGATGCCGATCTTGGCCGCGACCAGCAGTTCCTCGGGGCCCAGGTGCATGGTCTTGAGGTGGATGATGCGGGTGCCGTCGGATTCGATGGCAGCGCGGATCTTCGCGACGTCGTCCTTCGTGGCGGACTCGCCGAGGAGCAGGGACTTGGTTTCCACGGCCAGCACGGCGGCGATCGCCACCAGCAGCAGGCCGATCATGGCAGTGCCCAGGGCATCCCAGATGCCGTTGCCGGTGACCAGCGTCAGGCTCACGCCGAACAGCGCGAAGGCCAGGCCCAGCAGGGCGCCGAAGTCCTCCAGCAGGATCACCGGCAGCTCGGGCTGCTTGGCATTGCGGATGAAGTGCACCCAGCTCTGCTTGCCGCGGATGTGGTTGGATTCCATGATTGCCGTCCGGAACGAGAACGATTCGGCGATGATGGCGCCGACGAGGACCGCGAGCGGCACCCACCAGAAGTCGCCCTCGATGCCGTGGGGGTGCTGCAGCTTGCCCCACGCTTCGTACAGGGCAAAGAGTCCGCCGACGCTGAACAGCACAATCGAGACGATGAACGCGTAGATGTAACGCTCACGGCCGTAACCGAAGGGGTGTTCCGGGCTGGCCTCCTTCTTGGCGCGCTTGCCGCCCACGAGCAGCAGGAGCTGGTTGCCGGAGTCGGCGAGGGAGTGGATCGCTTCGGCCAGCATCGAGGAGGACAACGTCAGGATGTACGCGACGAACTTCAGGACGGCAATCGTCAGGTTGGCGGCCAGCGCCGCGACAATCGCTTTGGTACCGCCATTTGCAGCCACGAGAGCTTCTCCTTTGGAGGTTTTTCGGGGGAATCGCGGACACCGGCGGCGGCCCGTATCCGCAAGCAATACCGTACCCGTTCCGGAACCGCGCCCGCACCGCGGAGGGGCCTCAGCAGGCAGGTAACGATTGGGGGTGATGTTGCTGACAGGGGGTCACGCCTGTGTTAGCTTGAAGCCATAATCGGGATTCCTAAGGTGAATGCCGACGAATATGTAGGAGGAGAAATGGGCTTTCTAGGCTGGATCATTCTCGGACTCATTGTAGGTGCAATCGTTAAGGCAATCATGCCTGGCAGGGTCGGCGGCGGCTGGGTCACCAGCCTCGTGCTCGGCGTCGTCGGCGCCATTGTCGGCGGCTGGATCGGCGACCTGCTGTTCGGCGGCGGCAAGATGGAATTCTGGAATCTGGGTTCCTGGCTCCTGGCCATTGTCGGCGGCCTCGTTGTTGCCGGCATCTACGGCGCCGTCACCGGGCGCAACCGGAGCACGTAATCTCTCAAGCCACCGCCCCGGCAGCAGTGCCGCAGCGGTGAAAGCACGACGGCGGGGGCTCACCGAAAGGTGGGCCCCCGCCGTCGTTGTTGTGGCAGCTGTCCGCTAAGCCGAGGCGGCGGGCTGTTGGGAGCGGGCGCTGGCGTACAGGCAGACCGTTGCCGCGGTGCCGAGGTTGAGGCTTTCGGCCGCCCCGTAGACCGGAACGGCGACCCGGTGGTCGGCTAGGGCGATTTCCTCGGCGGACAGTCCCTGCGCCTCGTTGCCGAAGAGCCAGGCGGTGGGTTGCTCCAGGGCGAAGATGGACCCGGCGGCAGGGGCGCCCAGGCGGCGGGCCGCGTTCTCGTCCTGCAGGCGGTCCAGGTTCAGCTGGCCCTGGCCGTCCGCGGCAAGGATGCCGATGCCGCGTTCCTTGCAGCGGGCCGCCAGCTCCTCGACGTCGGCGCCGAGCACGACGGGCAGGTGGAAGAGGGAACCCGCGGTCGAGCGGACGGCCTTGGGGTTGTAGATGTCAACGCTGGAGGCGGTCAGGATAACGGCATCAGCGCCGGCGGCGTCGGCGGCCCGGAGCACGGTTCCGGCGTTGCCCGGGTCCCGCACCTGGCACAGCACCGCGAGGAGCTGCGGGCGCGCGTCCAGCACCGCGTCGAGGCTGACATCCAGGAAGCCGCAGACCGCAAGAATGCCCTGCGGCGTGACCGTGTCCGCCATCGCGGCCAGCACCTCATCGGTGGCGAGGTACGCGGCGGTGCCCTCCGCCAGGGCTTCCAGGTCCGGGTGCCGGTCCAGGCAGGCCTCGCTTGCGTAGACCTCGTAGACGATCCCGGGCTCCCCCGCGGCAATCCGCCGCTGGTGCAGGACCAGGGCCTCGCGGACAGCCTGCGGGCCCTCGGCCAGGAATTCGCGGCGCTTTAAACGGGCCGGGCGCCCGGCAAGCTGTGCCACCTTCCTCACTCGATCGGCTCGAGGATTGGAAAGTGCAAAGTCTTGCGGGCGCCCGGTTTCGTTCATATAAGAACCTTAGTTGCTTTCGCAGCGGGTTCTCGAACGGCGCTGTCTTGCGACGGCGGCGGGGACTAGTTGGCCTCGGCGTCAGCCTTCTTGGCAGCAGGCTTCTTCGCGGGAGCCTTCTTGGCGGCCTTCGGGGCAGCAGCTTCAGCCTGGACGGCCGGAGCGGAGGTGTCCGCGGGCAGCGAGTCCTTGGCGACCTTGACCAGCGCGGCGAAGGCGTTGGCGTCGGAGACGGCCAGCTCGGCCAGCATACGGCGGTCAACCTCGACCTCAGCGGCCTTGAGGCCCTGGATCAGACGGTTGTAGGTCAGGCCGTTGGCGCGGGATGCAGCGTTGATGCGCTGGATCCACAGGCGGCGGAAGTCGCCCTTCTTCTTCTTGCGGTCGCCGTAGCTGTACACAAACGAGTGCAGCAGCTGCTCTTTGGCCTTGCGGTACAGGCGTGAACGCTGTCCGCGGTAGCCCTTTGCGCGTTCGAGGATAACCCGGCGCTTCTTGTGGGCGTTGACCGCCCTCTTCACACGTGCCACGTGCGTACTCCTTCAGAATTCTGATCCCAAGCGTCTACTGCCGGGAAACCCGGCTGGCCTGAGAAGCCTTTTTGGTAGTGGACCGCTGCCAGGTGGCAATCGATCCGAGAACTTGGAACTTAGATGCCGAGCATCTTCCGGATGACCTTGGCGTCGCCCTTGAAGACGATCTTGTCGCCGGCGAGGCGGCGGGTCAGCCTGGAGGACTTGTGCTCGAGGTAGTGGCGGCGGTTGGCCTGCTGGCGGCGCAGCTTGCCGCTGCCGGTCAGCTTGAAGCGCTTCTTAGCACCGCTGTGGGTCTTCATCTTCGGCATGGGAACCGATCTCCTTACGTATCCGCAGACCAGGTCTGCAGTCTTTCGTGCAGCCACCCCTGCGGGCGGCGTGCTGGTTGCTTGCTGCCGGACATTGCTGTCCGGCAGCCGTGAACTAGTTAGTCTTCTTGCTGCCCGGCTTCGGGGCGGCCTTGGGGGCCGCCGGCCGAGCCGCAGGCTTCGGCGCCGCAGGCCGGGCTACCGGCTTGGGAGCCGCGACCGGCTTCGGTGCAGGCTTCTCGGCAGCCGGCGTCGCTGCGGCGGGGGCCGCAGCAACAGGCGCCTTCGGTGCAGCCTTGGGAGCCGCGGCCTTCGGGGCAGCCGGGGCCTTGCTCGCTGCCGGCTTCGCGTCAGCCTTGGGTGCCGCCTGCTTCGGAGCCGCTGCCTTGGCGGCCTTGGGGGCCTCCTGCTTCGGCTCTTCCGCTGCCGGGGCCGCCTCGGCCGGAGCCTTCGCGGCCGCGGTCTCGGCTGCCTTGGATTCCTCTGCCTTGGGCTTCTCGACGGCGGGGGCTTCCGTTGCCGGAGCCGCCGTTTCGGGCGCCTCGGTTTCGGTGGCCTCGGTCCGTACCTGGTAGCCCTCGGGAAGGAGATCGGCGAGCGACTGAGTCATCGGCGCATCCGGGCCCGAGGTGTCGACGCGGCCCGAGGCCTTGGCTTCGTTCTCGGCCTTGGCTTCTGCGCGCTGCGTTGCACGGCGGGCCTCTGCCTTTGCTTCGGCCTTGTTCTTCAGCGGGCCCACCACCATGACCATGTTGCGGCCATCGATACGCGGGCTGGACTCCACGACGCCCACTTCGGCAACGTCGTCGGCGAAGCGCTGGAGCAGGCGGATGCCCATCTCAGGACGCTGCTGCTCACGGCCGCGGAACTGGATCATGGCCTTGACCTTGTCACCGGCGCCGAGGAACCGGAGCGCGTGGCCGCGCTTGGTCTCGTAGTCGTGAGTGTCGATCTTGAGCCGGAAACGGATTTCCTTCAGGACCGTGTTGGTCTGGTTCTTCCGGGCCTCACGTGCCTTGACAGCGGCTTCGTACTTGTACTTGCCGAAGTCCATCAGCTTGCACACCGGAGGCTTTGCCTGCGGTGCAACTTCAACGAGATCAAGATCGGACTCGGCAGCCAAACGCAGGGCATCCTCAATACGGACGACTCCTACCTGTTCACCTGCAGGGCCGACCAGCCGCACCTCGGGGACGCGGATACGCTCATTGATTCTTGGCTCGCTAATGTTAAAGCTCCTGTGTTCGTGGGGGTACTTCGCCGGCAAATGAAGAAGGCCTCCAATTGCCGGAGCAATCGAAGGCCTCGAAGATCGGAATTGCCCTCCCCCGTGAGGAGGCGGCACGCGTCCCCCGCCAGGCGTGAAGCCCGGGAAGAATGCCCGACCAGGTACCCGGCAACCTTGATTCCGTGAGGAATATGTGCGGTTGACGCGGGTGGGAGAGAACTCCGCTTGCAAACTGAACTGCCATTCTACAGAAAGGCACCCGTTCAACGCACATGTGCGCCGGGCGGGTTGCAGGTGTTGCTCCAAGCTGCAGAAATAACGACATTCAGTCGGTCTGTGACAAGCTTACCAGCATGAGCACTTCAGACAGTAATTCACACGTTTACCAGCCGGCCGACGCCCAGCCCGACGTCTCCCAGCAGATCCGCGACATCTCCGAGGTCCCCGCGATCGAGGTCATCACCACCGCCGCCGTCCACCTGATGAGCGCCGCCGCGGTGAAGCTCGGCCTGGCTGCCGAGGACAACGCCGAAGAGCTCAAGGACCTCGACGAAGCGCGCAAGCTGATCACCGCGCTGGCCGGACTCGTCACCTCCGCGGCGCCGGAAATCGGTTCCCAGCACGCCGGCCCGTTGCGCGACGGCCTGCGTTCCCTGCAGCTCGCGTTCCGCGAAGAATCCGTCATTCCGGACGCCCCGGGCAAGGGCCCGGGCGAGAAGTACACCGGCCCGGTCAACTAGGCACCAGCACTAACAGCCAAAGACGACGGCGGCGGGCGGACCCCAGGGGGCCGGCCGCCGCCGTCGTCGTTTAACCGGGCGTTGTAACCGGGCGCCGGTAAGCGGCCGGGCGAGGGCCGCAGCAGGTCAAGCCGCTGCGAGCCGCCGCCGCCGGCGCCGCTGAAGGACCAGGCCCACCAGGCACAGCACAACGCCGGCCAGCCCCACTGAGAGGAAGCCCGCTCCCGGGCCAACCCCGTCAATAAAGAGCCCGGCCAGCGGTGCGCCGAGTGCCACGCCGCCGGTCAGGGCCGAGCCATACCAGCCCATCGCCTCACCGCGGCGTCCCTCCTCGACCAGGGCCGCGACCTTCTCCGACGCCGCCGAGAGCACCGGCGCGCACAGCAGGCCCGGGAGCAGCGAGAGCAGGGCGAGCGTCCAGGTGTCCTGTGCGAAGGCCATCGGTAGGGTCAGCGCGGACATGCCCAGCAGCAGCAGGACCGGCGACACCGGCCGGTGCATGGCGCCGTACACGAGGCCGCCCAGCACGGACGCGGCGCACCAGAACAGGAAGACGATGCCGATCTCGGCCTCATGGCCGCCGGTCTGCAGGGCCGCGACAATGCCGACGTCGGTGCCGCTGAGGACCATGCCCGCACCGGCTGCGACGGCGAAGACCGCCGCCACACCGGCCGTGAACCAGGCGAAGTTGTGGACGAGCCTGTGCCTCAGGTCCAGGCGGTCCTGCCGGCGCTGTTCCGCGGCGGCCAGCGGTGCCAGCTCGGCCGCGGCTTCCTGCACATGGGGCGCCGCGGCGACGAGCGCGCTCTCCGCGCCCTCCTGCTGGCCGGCCTCGAACGCCGCGTCCGGTTCCGCGCCCGGGTCGGCGCTGCGGGTGGGCGGGTTGATCCACATCAGGAACAGGCCGGAGAGGGAGGTGGCCACGCCCACCACGGTCAGGCCGAGCGCCGAGTAGCCCGCGGTGGCGATGACGGCGCCCGCTGCCGGGCCGATCATAAAAACAAGCTCCGTGCTGATCGCGTCCAGGGCGAAGGCGGTCCGGCGCTGTTCGCCGCCGGCGAGGATGCCCAGCGACTGGCGCACGACGCTGAAGATCGGCAGGGTCAGCAGGCCGCCGACGAACACCAGCGGCAGCAACAGTTCGTAGCCCACATGCGGGACGATCGACCAGATCACGGTCTCGGAGACGACGGAGGGGATGAGCGCGCGGCGCAGGCCCACGGTATCCACCCGGCGTCCGCGCCAGGGGGCGCCGACGGCGATCCCGATGGTCATGACGGCCGCGGCGGCGCCGGCGGCGGCGTAGCCCTGTCCCAGGCTGAGGACGATGTGCAGCGTCAGCAGCACCCCGGCCGCGGAGTGCGGGATGCGGGCGACCATGCCGACGAGCAGGAGGTTCCTGATGGGCCTCACGGCCAGCAGGTCCCGGTAGAGCGCGAAATTCACGAAACTGCTTTCCTTTGTGTACTGCCGTGGGCAGCACCCGGAAGTGTCCGTACCGGCCGTCGGCTAGGGTGCTGCGCGCTGCAATTTGATGTCGATCGAGTCAACCCGCTCGGCAAATGTTTCATTCCGGGCCAGCGCGTCGTTCAGCCCGGCCACGAGGGACTGCACCGCGGCGGCGTCGAGCCCGTCTTCAAGGTACAGCACCATGCGCAACTCCGGGCCCGCGCCGCCGCCGGGAAGCTGGCCGCCGCCGGCCTGCGCCGACGCCACTCCCCCGCCGGGCTGGATTTCCACGCGCCGGAGCGCCGGAAGGCCAGCCGCCGCGGTTGCGACCGCTTCGGCCACCGCCGCGTCGCTGTAGCTCGGCGTCCAGCCGTGCTGCCGGGCCAGGGCCCAGACGGCGGGCCGGCGCACGACAAAGGTGGCGGCTGAACCGGGATCCAGGACGAGCAGTTCGGCGCCTTCGGCGACGGCGGAAAGCGCCGCCCGCGCGGCGTAGACCGCCACGGGCCGCGCCTCGGCGTGCCAGGCCGCGAGGGCGTCCGCCGAGGTGAAGACCGGCAGCGCGGTCCGGCCGTCCGGCGCCTGCAGGGTCACCAGCGCCATGTCCGCCTGTTTGTCACCGTGCAGTTCCCCGCCGTGGTGGTCGTTGCCCTCCTGGCCGGCCATTGCGTCGCCCTCTTCGGCGAGCCGGGCGAGGATGGGCACAAAGACGCGGGCGGTGGCCAGCGATGCCACGACCGCCGCCTCGTCGCCCGTGCCGGCGGCGAGTGCCGCCAGCGCTGCGCGGTAGCCGGCGTCTGCGGCGCCGTCGTCGTCCTCGAAGTTGTGGATCTTGGCGTCGTCACCGCTGAGGCTGCGCCCGGCCCAGGGTTGCCCGGCGGAGTCCGTCGCGCCCCCGGCCCCGGCGAGGGCGGCGGCGATGTGGCCGGGCAGCGGCTTGTGCTCCATGGGCGGGGGTCTCCCTAGCGGCGGCCGGCGACGTCGAGCGCCTCCGGCAGCGTGAAGTTGCCGTTGTAGAGGGCTTTGCCGATGATGGCGCCCTCGACGCCGAGCGGCACGAGGGAGCGCAGGACTTTGAGGTCCTCGAGGCTGGAGATGCCACCGGAGGCCACCACGGGCTTGCCGGTCTTTTCCACCATTTGGCGCAGCAGCTCGACGTTGGGGCCCTGCAGCGTGCCGTCCTTGGTCACGTCGGTGACGACGTAGCGGGCGCAGCCGGCCTCTTCGAGGCGGCCGAGCACGTCCCAGAGGTCGCCGCCCTCCTTGGTCCAGCCGCGGCCGGCGAGGGTGGTGCCGCGGACGTCGAGTCCGACGGCGATCTTGTCGCCGAAGCGCTCGATCACGCCCTGCGTCCACTCGGGGTTCTCCAGCGCCGCGGTGCCGAGGTTCACCCGGGCCACGCCGAGGTCGAGGGCCTTTTCCAGGGACTCGTCATCGCGCAGGCCGCCGGAAAGCTCCACCTTGATGTCCAGCCGGCCGACGACCTCGCGCAGCAGTTCGGCATTGGAGCCCCGCCCGAAAGCGGCGTCGAGGTCCACGAGGTGGACCCATTCGGCGCCCTGGTCCTGCCAGTTGAGCGCGGCCTCCAGCGGGGTGCCGTAGCTGGTTTCGCTGCCGGCTTCGCCCTGGACCAGGCGCACTGCCTGCCCGTTGACGACGTCGACGGCGGGGAGCAATTCGAGTACCGGCAGCGGGGTTTCGGTGGTCATCGTAGGGTCCTCACGGTGTTGGGGCGGCGGTCTGGAAAGGGTGCGTGTTTGCGGGCCGGTCCGGTGCCGGCGGGGTCAGTTTCCCGGCAGGGTCAGGAGCCAGGCGGCCAGCAGCGACATTCCGGCCAGGAGGTAGAACACGATCTGGACCCACAGGGGGCTTTTCTGCTGCCGGAAGGACAGGGCGCCGCCTACGAGCAGTCCGGCGAGGCCCATCAAGACTATGGACCACATCTAGGCGGTCTGTTCCGGGGCGGCGGGCCGGGCGGTGCCGGGCTTGGTGTCGGTGCGCAGGCCGTTTACCCAGTTGCGGAGCAGCCGCGCGCCGGCGTCGCCGGACTTTTCGGGGTGGAACTGGGTGGCGCAGAGCGGGCCGTTTTCCACCGCGGCGATGAACGGGGCGCCGTGTTCGGACCAGGTCACGAGCGGCGCCTTCATCCGCGGCTGGATCACGTCGAAGTCCCAGTGCTGCACGCCGTAGGAGTGCACGAAATAGAAGCGCTCGTTCTCGACGCCGGCGAAGAGCCGTGAGCCCCCCGGCACGGTGACGGTGTTCCAGCCCATGTGCGGCACCACCTCGGCCGGCAGCAGCTCGACCTTGCCGGGCCACTCCCCCATGCCTTCGGCGACGGTGCCGTGTTCCACGCCGGCCTCGAACAGGACCTGGAGTCCGACGCAGATCGCGAGCACCGGACGGCCGCCGGCGACCCGGCGTCCGATCATGCGGACGGCGTCAACGGCTTTGAGCTCCTTCATGACGGTTTCGAAGGCCCCGACGCCGGGGACGACGAGTCCGTCGGCGTTGAGCACGTCCTCGGGCTTGGCGCTGAGGATCACTTCGGCACCGGCGCGTTCCAGCGCGCGGACGGCGGAGCGGACGTTGCCGGAGCCGTAGTCCAGCACGGTGACGGTGGGCTTACCCTCGGGCGACGCGGGCTTCCGAGCCGCGTCGGGGTTGATGATGGCGCCGTCCTGGAGGACTTTGCCGGTCACAGCGCACCCTTGGTGGAGGGGATGCCCTCGACCCGGGGGTCGGGTTCCACGGCGGCCCGGAGCGCTCGGGCGAAGGCTTTGAACTGGGCCTCGACGATGTGGTGCGGGTCCCGGCCGGCGGTGACGTTCATGTGCAGGCAGATTCCGGCGTGCAGCGTGATGGCCTCGAAGACGTGCCGGGTCAGGGAACCGGTGAAGTGGCCGCCGATCAGGTGGTATTCCTGGCCCGCCGGTTCGCCGGCGTGCACCAGGTAGGGCCGGCCGGAGACGTCGACGACGGCGTGCGCGAGGGCCTCGTCGAGCGGGACCGTGGCCTCGCCGAAGCGGCGGATGCCGGCCTTGTTGCCCAGGGCGATGCGGAGGACCTCGCCGAAGGTGATGGCGACGTCTTCCACCGTGTGGTGGACGTCGATGTGGGTGTCGCCGGTGGCCTTGACGGTCATATCGATCAGCGAGTGCTTGCTCAGCGCCGTCAGCATGTGGTCGTAGAACGGCACCGAAGTGCTGATGTCGGAGACGCCGGTGCCGTCGAGGTCGATCTCGACCAGCACGGACGATTCGCTGGTGGTCCGCTCGAGGCGTGCGGTCCGGGCCTCGGCAGCGGCAGATCCGGTGGTGCTCATGTGGGGTGTCCTTTGGATGAGGCGGGCGCCCGGCAAACGCCGGCGGTGTGCGTGGGTCCTGGCTTTAGTCTAGGCGGACTGCGCTTCGTGGCCGGTCAGGATCCGCTCCAGCGCCTGCAGGAAGGCTGTGGTTTCCGTCTCAGTGCCGGCGGTCACGCGCAGGTGGCCGGGGATGCCAACGTCGCGGATGAGGACTCCGGCGTCCAGCAGCCCCTGCCACGTCTCGTGCGGGTTCTCGAGGCCGCCGAAGAAAACGTAGTTGGAGTCCGAGGCCGCGGGCTTGAGTCCCATCCGGGTCAGCTCGGCGACGATCCGGTCCCGCTGGCGCTTGATGTCTTCAACGTCGGCCATCAGGGCCACCCGATGGCGCAGCGCGGCCAGCGCCGTGGCCTGGGTGACGGCGGAGAGGTGGTACGGCAGCCTGACCAGGCGCAGGGCGTCGGTGACCTCCGGCGCGGCCGCCATGTAGCCCAGCCGCGCCCCGGCCAGGGCGAAGGCTTTGCTCATGGTCCGGGAGACGATCAGCCGTTCCCGTCCCGGCAGCAGCGTGAGGGCGCTGGGCGTGCCGTCGTGGGCGAACTCGTGGTACGCCTCGTCGACGATCACGATGGTCTGGCTTGCTTCGCCGGCTTCGTAAACCGCTTCAACGACGTCGAGTCCCAGGCCGGTGCCGGTGGGGTTGTTCGGCGAGCAGAGGAAAACAACGTTGGGCTGCAGCTCCCGGACCTGCCGCGCGGCCGATTCGGCGCTGAGCCCATAGTCGTCGGCACGCACCCCGGTGATGTATCCGGTGTCCGTGCCGGCGGCCAGCAGCGGGTACATGGAGTACGTGGGAGGAAAGCCGAGCGCAGTGCGGCCCGGACCGCCGAAGGCCTGGAGGATCTGCTGGAGGACCTCGTTGGAGCCGTTCGCTGCCCAGATGTTGCCGGCGTCGAGGCCGTGGCCGAGGTACTCGGCGAGCCCTTCCCGCAGTTCGGTGAACTCGCGGTCCGGGTAGCGGTTCAGCCCGGCGGCGGCCTCCGTCACCGCTTCGGCGATGGCCGCACGGACGTCGGCCGGAACCCCGTGGGTGTTCTCGTTGACGTTCAGCAGGATGGGGACGTCCAGCTGGGGCGCGCCGTACGGGCGCAGCCCCCGCAGGTTCGTCCGGAGGGGCAGTCGGTTGAGGCGCTCTAGCTGGTCAGTCACCTGCCCAGTTTAAGTGAGACCCTGCCCGGCCCCGAAACTGTGACCGGCAATCCGGCCGCCGGCGCTACTTGGAGGGTACGTAGAGCTGCTGGCCGGGGATGACGCGGGCGGCGCCGAGGTTGTTGAGCTGGACGATGTCCGCGACGACGTCGCGGGGATCCCGTTCCGGAGCCACGGCCCCGGCGATGGCCCAAAGTGACTCCCCCGGCTGGACGGTGACGGTGACCGTAGGCGTGAGCGCCAGCTCCGACGCGGAGTCGGCAGCCTTGGCCGGCGCGTTGAGGAAACCGGCCAGCGAGAGGAGAAGGGCAGCCAGCAGGATCAGCGGCAGGCCAAAGAAGACGAAGCGGCCGCGGCGGGTCAGCCGCAGCGGCGCCTGCCCGGCGGGCACCGTCCGCCGGCTCCGGCCGGACTCCTGGCCGTCGAAGATGCCGTTCGGGCCGAAGGCCTCAAAGCCGGACCCCTCGAACGGGCCCTGAGCGGGAACGGAAACCAGCGAACCGGAAATAGCGCTTACTGCTGACATGAGCTGAGCCCTCCTGGACTTATCTGTGCCGCCCGGCGTACTCCACGTACCTGCCGCCAACCGGCCTAACCATCAAACGCGAACCTTGGAACGTAAACGTTGATCACCATGTTCGAACACAGAACCGAACCCCGAAGTGCTCCTCCGACGCCCTGCTTCGAATACATATTCGAACTTTGTAGTTCCTGTTTTAGCACTTATGAACGAACATTGTCGAGACTCGCTAGAACAAATGTTTGAAAAACTGTGCAGGCTGGCCTACTTTTGAACCAGCAGGACAACCAATTGCAGGACAACCACGGGTGGCGATCAACAGCAGTTGATCAACAGGGTCTGACATTTTTCAGGCCCGCTGGTCCCGGCGGCCACTGCGGCCGGGCGGAACGGAAAGGCGAGGCGAACATGGCAGCACAAGCCGCCGGCGGGAGGGCCGCCCAGCGGAACCCCCAGACCGGCCGGGCGCCGAAGGGCCTCACCGTCCGGCAAAAGAAGATCTTGGAGACCATCCAGCGGTCTGTGACGGACAACGGCTACCCGCCCTCGATGCGTGAAATCGGCGACACCGTCGGGCTCGCCAGCCTCTCCAGCGTCACCCACCAGCTCTCGCAGCTGGAAAAGCTCGGTTACCTGCGGCGGGACCCGAAGCGGCCCCGCGCCATGGAAGTCCTGTTGCCGCTGACGCTCGACGAGGGCGCCACCAAGGTGTCCGGTGTTGCGAAGTCCACCGGCCTGCGGGCCGTCGGCGGCCTCGCGGTCTCGGAGCTGGCCAGCGCCACGGACACAGCGATGGTGCCCTTTGTGGGCCGGATCGCGGCCGGCGGCCCGATCCTGGCCGACCAGGTGGTGGAGGACGTGATGCCGCTGCCGCGCCAGCTGGTGGGCCACGGCGAACTGTTTATGCTCCGGGTGGCCGGCGATTCGATGATCGACGCCGCCATTTGCGACGGCGACTGGGTGGTGGTCCGGCGCCAGAACGACGCCGTTAACGGCGACATCGTGGCCGCCCTGCTCGACGACGAGGCCACGGTCAAGACGTTCCGCCAGCGCGACGGCCACACCTGGCTGCTTCCGCAGAACACCCAGTACGAACCGATCCTGGGTGACCACGCCGTCATCATGGGCAAGGTCGTCTCCGTGCTGCGCTCCCTCTAGCACCCGCGTCGGCACGTCCGGCCGCCGACGCCGACGGCCCCGTCCGCCCGTTCCGGACGGGGCCTTCGCGTTGCCTGTCGGCCTAGGTGGCGGCCTGTTTGGCCGGCGCATCCCGGGCCAGGCGTGCAAGGGCGGCCAGGGCCACCGCAGGGTCGGTGGTGGGCCAGAACGGCGGCAGCGCGGCGCGCAGGAACCCGCCGTAGCGCTCAGTGGACAGCCGGGAATCCAGGACGGCCACCACGCCCTTGTCCGACGTCGAGCGGATCAGCCGGCCGGCGCCCTGGGCGAGCCGGATAGCCGCGTGGGTTGCAGAGACACTCATAAAACCGTTGCCGCCGGCCTGGGCCACGGCACGGGAGCGGGCCGTCATCAGCGGATCATCCGGCCGCGGGAACGGGATCCGGTCAATCACCACAAGGCGGCAGGAGTTACCGGGCACGTCGACGCCCTGCCAGAGCGACATGGTGCCAAAGAGGCAGGTGTCCGGCTCGTCCGCGAACTGCTTCACCAGTGCCGTCATGGTCGATTCCCCCTGGCAGAGGATGCTCATGCCGAGCCGCGGCCGCATCGCCTCGGCGGCTTCCTCGGCGGCGCGCCGGGAGGAGAAGAGGCACAGGGCCCCGCCGCCGGAGGCGCGGATCAGCTTTTCGAGCTCGTTGAGCGCTTCGGGCGACGTGCCGCGGCCGGGCTTGGGCAGGTGCTTCGCGACGTAGAGGATGCCCTGTTTGGGATATTCGAACGGGGACCCGACGTCGACGCCGGTCCAGCTGGGCGCGCCCGGGCCGACCAGGCCCAGGCCTCCGGCTGCCGGCTCGAAGGCCGAGCCGATGGCGAGGGTGGCCGAGGTCAGCACGACGGTGTGGTCGGCGAACAATCCCTCGCGCAGCCGCCCGGCGACGCTGAGCGGGGCGATGTTGATCAGCGCGGGCGCGGAGTCATCGGGCTGGGAGTAGCCCTGTTGCGGGTCGAAACTGCTGTTGCGGGAGAACCAGACCACCTCGCGGTTTTCCTTGGCGGCCAGGAGCCGTTCGCACAGTTCGAGGATCAGCATCAGGCGGGACCGGGCTAGCTGCCGGCCGCCGTCGGCGGTGTTGGCGCTGTCCCCCTTCGAATCCGAAAGCGCGGCGCGGCAGGCGTCACGCAGCTGGTCGACGCAGTCGAGCTGTTCGGTGTTCAGGCCGTTCGGCATCAGCCCGCTGGGGACGCCTTCAATGGCGAGTTCCAGGTTGGACGCGGCGTTGTTGAGCGCGTCGACGGTGATTCCGGTGTGCTTGCGGGCACCTGACGCGGCGGCGTGCACCATGGCGACGGAGAGCTGTCCGGACACGGCGCCGGTCACCCGGTCCTGCAGTTCGTGCGCCTCGTCCACCACCACCACGTCGTATTCGGGCAGCACGGCGAGGCCTTCGAAGGCGCTGACGGCCAGCATGGCGTGGTTGGTGACCACAACGTCGGCGTCGGCGGCGTTTTGCCGGGCGAGTTCGCTGAAGCATTCGGCGGCGAGCGGGCATTTCTGCGCCCCGAGGCATTCCATCGAGGTGACGGAGACTTGCCGCCAGGCGCGGTCGGTCACGCCCGGCATCAGCTCGTCCCGGTCCCCCGTCTGGGTGTCCTCGGCCCACTCGCGGAGCCGGACTACCTCCTTGCCGAGCTGGGAGGACGGCCCGCCCATCGCGGCGGCGAAGTGCGGCACGGAGGTGTCCTCGCCGAGGGAGAATAACTGGCCCTCGGAGGGCTCCTCGGAGGGGAAGCCGCCTTCGAGTTTGTGCCGGCAGACATAGTTGGAGCGGCCCTTGACCAGGGCCACTTTCACCGGCCGGTCCAGGGCGGGGGTGATGGTCTTGAGCAGCCGGGGCAGGTCACGGCCGACGATCTGGGTCTGCAGCGCCAGGGTGGCGGTGGAGACCAGGGTGGGCTTGTCGCTGACCAGCGAGTGGGCGATCAGCGGAATCAGGTACGCCAGGGACTTGCCGGTGCCGGTGCCGGCCTGGACCAGCAGGTGGTCGCCGGTTTCAATCGCGCGGGCCACCTGCCGGGCCATTTCGTGCTGGCCGTCGCGGCTCTGGCCGCCCATGCCGGAGACCGCCCGGTCGAGCAGTTCAACCACGAACTGCTCGCCGGACGGGCCGCTGCCGGACGCGCTGCCTTTGGAGGGACTGCCGGACGGTAGGGCCTCCCCTTCGGCCGCCGCTGGTTCAGTCATTGCTGACGAAGGAATCCAGTTCGGCGGCGAGCCCCTCGCGCACCATCACCACGGCACGGGTGCCGGTCTCCTCGTGGTCGAGGCTGATGATTTCCGCGTCGGTCTCGTGCAGTTTGCTGAGCAGGTCCCCGCGGTTGTACGGGATCATCAGTTCCAGCTTCACACTCGGCCGCGGAATACCCTCGCTGATGGCCTTGAGCAGTTCCGGGATGCCTTCGCCGGTGCGGGCCGAGACCACCACGTGGCGCGGTTCGCGCTGCTTGAGCCGCTCGATCACAAACGGGTCGGCGGCATCGGCCTTGTTCAGGACGATGATTTCCGGCACCTTGCGCGCGTCGACTTCGCTGAACACGGCGCGGACCGCCGCGATCTGGCCCTCCGGGTCAGGGTGGGAGACGTCGACGACGTGAAGGATCAGATCCGAATCCGCGACCTCCTCCAGGGTGGAGCGGAAGGCTTCCACCAGCTGGGTGGGCAGCGAGCGGACGAATCCCACGGTGTCGGCGAGGGTGTAGCCGAGCCCGTCGGCGGTCTCGGCCTTGCGGACGGTCGGGTCCAGCGTGGCGAACAGGGCGTTCTCCACCAGGACACCGGCGTCGGTCAGCCGGTTCAGCAGCGAGGACTTGCCGGCGTTGGTGTAGCCGGCGATGGCCACGGACGGGACGGCATTACGACGGCGGTTGGCCCGCTTGGTCTCCCGGGCCGGCTTCATCGCGGCGATTTCCCGCCGCAGCTTGGCCATCCGGGTGCGGATCCGGCGGCGGTCCAGCTCGATCTTGGTCTCACCGGGGCCGCGGGAACCCATGCCTGCTCCGGCGCCGCCCACCTGGCCGCCGGCCTGGCGGGACATCGATTCACCCCAGCCGCGCAGGCGCGGGAGCAGGTATTCGAGCTGGGCCAGTTCCACCTGGGCCTTGCCTTCGCGGCTCTTCGCGTGCTGGGCGAAGATGTCCAGGATCAAGGCGGTGCGGTCGATGACCTTGACCTTGACGATGTCCTCGAGGCCACGGCGCTGGGACGGTGCCAGTTCGGCGTCGACCACCACGGTGTCCGCGCCGGTGGACATCACGATGTCCTTGAGTTCCTGGGCCTTGCCGGAACCCAGGAACGTGCCCGGGTCCGGCTTGGCGCGGCGCTGGACGAGTCCGTCGAGGACCTCGGAACCAGCGGTTTCGGCCAGCGCCGCGAGCTCGCGGAGGGAGTTCTCGGCGTCGGCGAGGGTGCCTTCGGTCCAGAGCCCGGCGAGGACCACACGCTCCAGGCGCAACTGGCGGTATTCGACTTCGGTGACATCTTCGAGTTCCGTCGACAGGCCGGCCGTGCGGCGGAGCGCGTGGCGCTCCTCGAGGTCCTGCTGGTCGCCGTCGTAGCTGCCGTGCTCCTCATCCAGCCGCGAGATTGCCTGGGCCCGGCCGAACACCGCCCGGGACTCGCCGGAGTGGCCGGCGCCGGAGCCGTTCTTCGAGGCAGGGGCGTCTTTGGAGAGGATCCGGTCGATGACAGCCTGGATTTCCGCAGGGCTCATGTCCTGGGCGGCTGAATCGGGTCCGGTGTTGGGCTGACTGGTCATGGTCTCCTTTGAAGGGTTGGCCCTTCCAGAATAGTGCTGTTCGGTCTCTTGTGGCGCTGTATTCGCGCTGGGCTGACGAGTGTTGGTCATCCATGCCTCCTGGCGTGCCGGCGGCGGCGGTGCCGCGGGCTGGGGCGGGCTCCGGGACGGAGCGCTGGGAAAGGGGAAAGATACAGGCGTGCTGGCGCCTTAAGGAGGGAGAGACTGTCCGCCCGGCCGGGCTCGAAGGAGCACTGCCAAACTCCAAGGTTCTGGCGCTGGCCGTCGGCTCCATGGCAAGAGCATCGCGGGGCGCACTGAGCGGAAGGTGACTACCTGCGTCGCTGCGGGGACGGGACTTCGCTAACGAAAGGAAGGCCCGTGCCGGCTACTTGAAGTTCAAGAACATGTCTTTAACGTTAGCAGACCACGCCCCGGCCCCGGACCGGCCGGGGGCGCGTGTCCCGCGCGCTCGCCGGCTCATCTACGGCTGGTCCGTGCCGGTTTCCCATAGCCCCGGACGGCCAACTAATCTGGCCAGTTATGGAGTCCGCACACTATTTCAGCGCCCAGCCGGCCGGGCCGTTCACCCGCAAGCCCTTGACCGTGGAGCTGGCCGGCGCGCAGCGGACGCTGCAGACGTCCGCCGGGATTTTCAGCCCGGACGGCATCGACAAGGGAACAGCGGTCCTGCTGGCGGACGTTCCCGCCCCGTCGCCGCAGGGGAACCTGCTGGATATCGGCTGCGGCTGGGGTCCGATCGCACTGACCATGGCACTGCGGGCGCCGCACGCCCAGGTCTTTGCGGTGGACGTGAACGAGCGCTGCGTGACCCTGACGAATGAAAATGCCGCGCTGCTGGGGTTGAAGAATGTCACCGCCAGCACCCCCGGCGAGGTGGACCCGGAGTTGCGCTTCGACACCATCTGGTCCAACCCGCCCATCCGGATCGGCAAGGACGAACTCCACGCCCTCCTGCTGCTGTGGCTGCCGCGGCTCGCCCCGGGCGGTTCGGCCTGGCTGGTGGTGCAGAAGAACCTTGGCTCGGATTCGCTTCAGCGCTGGCTCGCCGCGGAGCTGGACAGCAGCTTCACCGTGACCCGGGAAAGCACCTCAAAGTCGTTCCGCATCCTGCGGGTCAGGAAAGCATCCCGCTAGCAACGATCACGGCCGGGCCGCTCAGCTCGACGTGCTCATGGCCGTCCGCGGCCAGGAAGAATTTGACCCCGACGACGCCGCCGGGCACCGTGACGTTCCAGGTGTCCGGGGCGCCCGCGCCGGCCCAGTGCCGGATCGCGACGGCGGCGGCGCAGGCCCCGGTGCCGCAGGAGAGGGTCTCCCCCACACCCCGCTCGTGCACGCGCATGGTGATGGCTCCGACGCCGTCGTGCACCAGCGGTTCGGACGGTACCACGAACTCGACGTTGGTGCCGTGCGGCGGCGCGGGGTCGACCCGGGGCGCCCTGAACAGTTCCGTGGCTTCGAGCTCGGCTTGCTCCGCGAGGGCGACGACGGTGTGCGGGTTGCCCATGCTCACGGACAGCGCTGGCCGGGCAACTTCCAGGCCGTCGGCGCTGACCAGCGAATCCATGGCGCGGGCCGTGGCCTCGCCCGGGAAGATGAACTCCCAGGGGCCCATGTCGACGGCGTAGCCCGCCGCGGTGCGCACCACGGTCTTGACACCGCCGCGGGTTCCAATGGTCAGCGACTCCCCGGCCGGCAGATCCACAAGGCCCTCTTTGATAAGGAAATGGACGAAGACGCGCACGCCGTTGCCGCACATTTCCGAGAGCGAGCCGTCGCCGTTGCGGTAGTCCATAAACCACTCCGCCGCGGGGTGCTGGCCGAGCAGCTCCTGGCCTTCCGGCAGCAGCCGGGAGGGGACGGCTCGGATGAGGCCGTCGGCGCCGATGCCGCGGTGGCGGTCACAGAGGGCGGCCACCTGCTCCGGGGTGACCGAGAGGGCGCCGTGCGGGTCCGCGATCAGGACAAAGTCGTTGCCCGTTCCGTGGCCCTTGGAAAACTTCAGGCCGGCGAGTCCGGCGGTGTCTCCGGCAGTGTCTCCGGCGGGGAGGTGGTCAGCGGCCGCGGCCAGGGTTTCGTCCATGCTCCAAGGTTACCGTTGCGGCCGCGCCGGAACGGAAACGGCGACGCCGGGCTCAGCTGCAGAGCGCAGCGGCCCTGGCCGGCAACTGGGGGTCCTGCCACTCCAGCCAGTTGATCCGGGGGTCGGCGCGGAACCAGGTGAGCTGGCGGCGGGCGAACTGGCGCGTCGCGACGATGGTTTCCTCCGCAGCCTGTGCCGGATCCGACTCGCCGTCGACCACCTTGAGGAACTGCGCGTAGCCCAGGGCACGGGAAGCGGTCTTGCCGCGGCGCAATCCCAGGGCATCCAGGCGCCGCACCTCCGCCAGCAGCCCCTGCGCAACCATGGTGTGGACGCGGGTGGCCAGGCGTTCGCGCAGCTGTTCGCGGTCCACCTCGAGGCCGATCTGCACGGCCGGCTGGAAGTACTCGCGTGAGGGCATGAAGGAACTGAAGGGCCGACCCGTGAGTTCGTAGACCTCCAGGGCGCGGATCACCCGGCGCGCATCACCCAGCCGGCCGGCCGAGACCGGATCCACCCGTTCCAGCCGCGCCCGGAGCGGGGCGAGTCCGGCCGCTGCCTCCTCCTGCTCGAGGCGCTTCCGTATCTCCGGGTTGGTTCCGGGGAACTCGAGGACGTCGAGGGCGGCACGGACGTACAGGCCTGAGCCGCCGGCCAGGATGGCCCGTTTGCCGCGGGCGTGGATGTCCGCGATCACGGCACGGGCCCGCTGCTGGAAGTCGGAGACGCTGGCCTCTTCGGTCACGTCGAGGATATCGAGCAGGTGGTGGGGCACTCCCCTGCGCTCGGCCTCGGTGATCTTCGCGGTGCCGATGTCCATGCCGCGGTAGAACTGCATGGCGTCGGCGTTGACCACCTCGCCGTCGAGGGCCAGGGCCAGCGACACGGCGAGATCCGTTTTGCCGGATCCGGTGGGTCCGACGACGGCGATGACCGGGGGCGTGGAGGCGGCCACGGAACTAGCGGGCGCGCAGCGGAAGGCTCGGCATGCCCAGCGGCACGATGGACGTGCCGCCGGTGCTGCCGCCGGCTCCGGCTCTGGCTCCGGCGTTGGCTCCGCCGGGGGCCGGGGCGCCGCAGGAATCGGCCTGGGACCGGTCCCAGGCGTCGCCTGCGCGGGAGCGGCGCAGGCTGTAGTCCGCGGCCGACGCCGGGTCGGCCACGAGGTGGAATGCCGCGGCCTCGGTGATGGTCACGGTGACGAGGTCTCCGGGGCGGGGCGTTTCGGCGCCGGCGGGCACGGAGAAGTGCACCAGCCGCTGGTCCTGCGCACGGCCGGAGAGGCGGTGGGTTTCCCCGGCTTTGCGGCCTGACTGGGCGGTCACCATAACCTCCACGCGGCGGCCGAGCTGGCGGGCGTTCTCCTCGGCGGCGATCCGGTCCTGCAGCGCGGTGAGCCGTTCGAAGCGTTCCTGCACCACGGCCTTGGGCAGCTGGTCCGGGAGCTCGGCGGCCGGTGTGCCGGGCCGCTTGGAGTACTGGAAGGTGAAGGCGGTGGCGAAGCGGGATTTCTCCACGACGTCGAGGGTGGCCTGGAAGTCCTCCTCGGTTTCGCCGGGGAAGCCGACGATGATGTCGGTGGAGATGGCGGCGTGCGGGATCTTCTCCCGGACCTTGTCCAGGATGCCGAGGAACTTGGCGGACCGGTAGGACCGTTTCATCTCCCGGAGCACCTTGTCCGAGCCGGACTGCAGCGGCATGTGCAGCTGCGGCATCACGTTGGGGGTCTCGGCCATGGCGTCGATGACGTCGTCGGTGAACGCTGCCGGGTGCGGGCTGGTGAACCGGACGCGTTCCAGGCCGGGGATCTCGCCGCAGGCGCGCAGCAGCTTGGAGAACGCCTGCCGGTCGCCGAACTCGACGCCGTAGGAGTTGACGTTCTGGCCCAGCAGGGTTACTTCGATGGCGCCGTCGTCGACGAGGGCCTGGATCTCGGCGAGGATGTCTCCTGGCCGCCGGTCCTTTTCCTTGCCGCGCAGCGCCGGAACGATGCAGAAGGTGCAGGTGTTGTTGCAGCCGACCGAGATGGAAACCCAGCCCGCGTAGACGGAGTCGCGTTTGGTGGGCAGCGTGGAGGGGAACACGTCGAGGGACTCGAGGATTTCCAGCTGCGCCTCGTTGTTGTGGCGGGCGCGTTCGAGCAGGGCGGGCAGCGCGCCGACGTTGTGGGTTCCGAAGACCGCGTCGACCCAGGGCGCCTTCTTGAGGATGGTCTCGCGGTCCTTCTGTGCGAGGCAGCCGCCGACGGCGATCTGCATGCCCGGGTTGGCTTCCTTCACCGGGCGGAGAATGCCGAGGTTGCCGTAGAGCTTGTTGTCGGCGTTTTCCCGCACCGCGCAGGTGTTGAAGACGACGACGTCGGCCAGCTCGCCCTCGGAGCGCACGTAGCCGGCGGCTTCGAGCATGCCGGACATCCGTTCGGAATCGTGGACGTTCATCTGGCAGCCGAAGGTCCGCACCTGGTAGGTGCGGTCCGCGGGCTTCTCATCCGGGGAGGGGGTACCGCCGGGGGCTGGGCTAGGAATGGTCAAACTCACCTGTTAAGGGTACCGGTTCGCTGCGGCCGGTTTTTCGGGCGATGCCGCCGCGGGCCGCCGTGCCGCTGTGCCGGCCGGCCGCGTCAGGCGCCGTCGGCCGGTTCTGCGATCGACGCGTCCACGGCCTCCCCGACGATCCGGAAGGCCTGGGACGGCTGGTAGCCCTTGCGCGCCAGCATGGACGCGAGCCGGCGGACGGTTTTGTCCCGCTCCGCACGGTCTCCCAGGCCGCGGGCGTTCCGCAGCTTGCGCTCCACCAGGTCCCGGGCCGCGGCTTCCTCGTCCTCGTCGCTGAGCTGTTCGAGGGCGCCGGCGGCGGTCTCCTGGTCGATGCCTTTCTCGGCCAGCTCCCGGCGCAGCGCACCCTTGGCAAGCTTGCGCGTCTGAGCCCGGCTGCGGACCCACATGTCGGCGAACTCGGCGTCGTCGATCAGGCGGACTTCTTCGAAGCGGTCGAGGACGGCCTCGGCGACCTCTTCCGGGATGTTGCGCTCAGCCAGTTTGCGGGAGAGCTGCAGCCGGCTCTTGGGCGAGTTGGTCAGCTGCCGTAGCACCACGGCGCGGGCTACCGCGGCGGGATCCGCGTCGGCGTCCTGCTCCGGCGCCGGCCGGGCCCGCGGAGCCGTCGGGCCCGAGGTTCCGGGGCCTTCGGTGCCGTCAACGACGCCGGGGCCAGGATTCCGGGAAGGGAACCCTGACCCCTGGCGGCGTCGTGCGGCCGAGGCCCGGCGGTTAGAAGCCGTCAACGGCCTTCAGCTTCGGTGACTCCTCCGCGTCGGCGGCCTTGACGCCAACGCCGAGCTTTTCCTTGATCAGGCGCTCGAGTTCGGCGGCGAGCTCCGGGTTGTCGCGCAGGAACCGGCGGGAGTTCTCCATGCCCTGGCCCAGCTGGTCCCCGTCGTAGGTGAACCAGGAGCCGGACTTCTTGATCAGGCCGTGTTCGACGCCCATGTCGATGATGCCGCCCTCGCGGGAGATGCCCTGGCCGTAGATGATGTCGAATTCGGCGATCTTGAAGGGCGGGGCCATCTTGTTCTTGACGATCTTGGCCTTGGTGCGGTTGCCCACGGAGTCCGCGCCCTCCTTGAGGGTCTGGATGCGGCGGACGTCGATGCGGACCGAGGCGTAGAACTTCAGCGCCTTGCCACCGGTGGTGGTTTCCGGGGAGCCGAAGAACACGCCGATCTTCTCGCGCAGCTGGTTGATGAAGATGGCAGTGGTCTTGGTCTGGCTCAGCCGGCCGGTGATCTTACGCAGGGCCTGGCTCATCAGCCGTGCCTGCAGGCCCACGTGGCTGTCGCCCATGTCGCCTTCGATTTCGGCGCGGGGCACGAGGGCGGCGACGGAGTCGATGACGATGACGTCCAGCGAGCCGGAGCCGATCAGCATGTCCATGATTTCGAGCGCCTGCTCGCCGGTGTCCGGCTGGGAGACCAGCAGCGCGTCGGTGTCGACGCCGAGCTTGGCGGCGTATTCCGGGTCCAGGGCGTGTTCGGCGTCGATGAACGCGGCGATGCCGCCCTGGCGCTGGGCGTTGGCGACGGCGTGCAGCGCGACCGTGGTCTTACCGGAGGATTCCGGCCCGTAAATTTCGACAATACGGCCGCGGGGCAGGCCGCCAATGCCGAGCGCCACGTCCAGCGCGATGGAGCCGGTCGGGATGACCTCGATGGGCGCACGGACTTCATCGCCCAGGCGCATAACGGAGCCTTTGCCGAACTGCTTGTCAATCTGGGCAAGCGCTGCGTCGAGCGCCTTCTGGCGATCCGGGGCTGCGGCCATGATTCACACCTCTGATACTTTCTCGCTGGAGAGTGGCCGTCGTGGCCGTTGTTATGTCATCACTGACGCTAGTGGCAGCCACTGACAAAGTTGCCGCCGCCGTCGCGTATGTGGAAAACGCTCTGAAAAAAGCATAGCCGGACCCGAACAGATATTCGAACAATCCGGCGGCGTGTCAGGGCCGGACCCGGACGGACCGGCGGCCGCCGGGCCCTACCCGCGGGGCTTGACGTCGCGGCCGAGCCGGCGCTCGGCGGGAACGTCCTGCACGTCGCAGATCGCCAGCCAGACCTGCCTGGGCGGCACCCCGGCGCTGAGCGCCTGGTCCGCGGTGCGGCCGCCGACGCCGGCCAGTACCAGGGAGCTGCTGAGGACACGGGAATATCCCGCCCCGAACTCGTCGTCCATAAGCCGCCAGAAGTCGCTGATTCTCACCAATAAAGTCTCTCACGGGCGCGGACCCTAGAATGGTTGCTATGAGCACCCCACGCGAAGCCGCCCCGGATCCGGCGCACATTTCCGGGACCGGCGACGCTTCCCCGGAGGAGGCGCTGGCCGCCGTCGAACACCAGCTGAGCCTGCTCTGGCGGCGTGCCCGGTCCATGTCCCAGCGGCTCTCCCGGCAGGTCCATCCGGAGATGGAGCCGGCCGCCTACGGCCTGCTGTCGGTGCTGCGGACCAAGGGTCCCATCCGGCTGACCGAGCTGGCCTCCTGCATCGGCGTCGGCAAGCCCTCGGTGAGCCGCCAGGTCGCGTTCCTGGAAGGCCTCGGGCTCGTCTCGAAGCAGGCAGACCCGCTGGACGGCCGAGCCCAGGCCATCAGCCTGACCGCCCAGGGCGAGGAGAAGATGCACCTGGTCCAGGATGCCCGGCGCGAGGTCTTCCGCGAGCGGCTGGCGGAGTGGCCCACCGGCGAACTTGAAGCCTTTGCCGGCTATATGGCCAAGCTCAACGCCAGCTACGAACGCGACGGCTTCCCGCGGGACGAAGACCTCTAGTTCCCGTCCCGGCCGGCCCCTTCGGCACCCGTCTCGGACACGGAAAAGGTCCCCGGCACACCGCCGGGGACCTTCCCTCTGAAAGTAATGGAGTGGGGCTTAGTGCGCCCCGGAGAGCAGGCCGGTGGCCAGCTCGTCGTTCAGCTCGGTGTTGAGCTCACGGTCAAGGTCACGGCCGTAGCGCTGGGCGAATTCCTGCGGCACGGTGTCCGGTACCGCAACGCCCTCGGCCACGGCAACGCGGTCGCTGACTTCGCGGAGCATGCTGGAGAGCGGGACGTCGAGGGCCGAGCAGATCGAGGAGAGCAGCTCCGAGGAGGCTTCCTTCTGGCCGCGTTCCACTTCACTCAGGTAGCCCAGGGATACACGGGCACTGTGCGAGACTTCGCGGAGGGTACGGCCTTGGCGTTGGCGGACATCGCGCAGGACATCACCGATTTCGTGACGAAGTACAACCATCTTGCGCTCCTTCTGTTCGCTCTTTGCCTGATCGGCGAGGCCCACATCCTTCCAGCGGACAACGCCGTTTACGGATACGGGCTGCTTTACCATCTGTATCGCCTTGCTCCCTCGTATGTTCGGTTCGCTGTTGAGGGCGAACGTTGTAATGACTTCATCCTAGGCGCCACCCTTATTCCGGGGCGACACAATGTAACAACTATTCGGAATCAACTTTTGTTCCCGGCAACTTTACCCGCGGTAGCCTGCCGGGGACAGGGCTTCGAGCAGGCGTTCCAGGGCGGCGCCGCAGGCCAGCGCCCGGATCTCCTGGCGGGATCCTTCGAAGCGGTACGCGAACGACGTCGCGCCCTCAGCGGTGGCGAGGCCGATGTAGACGGTTCCCACGTCCTTGCCGTCGTGCGGCTCCGGGCCGGCCACGCCGGTGGTTGACACCCCGACGTCGGCGCCGCAGGCGGCGCGCGCGCCCGAGGCCATCGCGGCGGCGACTTGACCGTCCACCGAGCCGGCGGCGGCCAGGACCTCGCGGGATACCCCGAGGACGTCCGCCTTGACGGAGTTCGCGTAGGCGACGACGCCGCCCTGCAACATGGCGGACGCGCCGGGCGTGTCGGCCAGCACGGCGGCCACCATGCCGGCGGTGAGGGACTCCGCCGTGGCCACGGTCAGGCCGCGCTCGATGGCGCCGGCCACGGCCTGCCCGGCGAGGCGGTGGAGGTTGGGGTGGAGCCGCGGGTGGGGGCCGGGCTGCGGAGTGCTCACGGCGCTCCCTCCTGGACCTGCTGTTTCCGGGCCCGGATGCCGCTGGCACGCAGCTTCAGGGCCTCGACGACATATTCGCCACCGGTCCAGACCGTGATCGCCAGGGCCGCCATCATGACCGCGAAGGCCACGAATCCCAGCCACGGCGCGATCGAGGCCAGCGGCATGACGTAGAGGAAGATCGCCGCGGTCTGGACCACGGTCTTGAGCTTTCCGCCGCGGGAGGCGGGGATGACGCCGTAGCGGATAACGAAGAACCGCAGCGCCGTGACGCCCCATTCGCGGACCAGGATCAGGACGGTGACCCACCACGGCAGTTCGCCGAGCAGCGAGAGCATCACCAGGGCCGAGCCGATCAGCAGCTTGTCCGCGATCGGGTCCGCGATCTTGCCGAAGTCGGTGACGAGGCCGCGGCTGCGGGCGATGTCGCCGTCGAGCTTGTCGGTGTAAATCGCCACCGCGAAGGCGACGACGGCGGCCCAGCGCCACGGTCCGTTTTGGGCGGCGAGGCCAGGGGCATCGGCGACCAGGAACCAGACGAAAAAGGGCACCAGCGCGATCCGCAGCATCGTCAGGATGTTGGGCAGGTTCCAGATCCGCGGGGCGGACCCGGCGTTGGTTTCGGCGCTAGTCACCTTCCTAGGCTACCGTCTCCGCCGGTTACCGTCCGGTGAGCGACCAGGCGTCCTCGGAGCCGTCCTCGTCCCCGGAGCCGCCGTCGTGATAGTCGATCGACTGGGTGCGGTTGTCCAGGTCCGCGGCGACCAGGTCCTCGGCGTAGCCGCCCTGGGCGATGTTGGCGTGGGCGTTCTCGCTCAGCGCGGCGGTCTGGGAATCCGCGGCGACCGGCCCGTCCTGGCCCTTCATGGCGGCCAGGACCGCGGCCAGGTCGTCCGGCTTGACCAGGACGTCGCGGGCCTTGGACCCTTCCGAGGGGCCCACCACTCCCCGGGACTCGAGCAGGTCCATCAGGCGGCCGGCTTTGGCGAACCCGACGCGCAGCTTGCGCTGCAGCATCGACGTGGAGCCGAACTGGGTGGTGACGACCAGCTCGGTGGCCTGCAGCAGGACCTCGAGGTCGTCCCCGATGTCGTCGTCGATCTGCTTCTTTTCCGCCTCGGGGGCGACGTCGTCGCGGTAGACGGCCTTGAGCTGGCCCTTGACGTGCTCGACCACCTTGTGGATCTCGGATTCCGTGACCCAGGCGCCCTGCACACGCATCGCCTTGGAGGCGCCCATCGGCAGGAAGAGCGCGTCGCCCTGGCCGATGAGTTTCTCCGCGCCCGGCTGGTCCAGGACCACGCGGGAGTCGGTGACCGAGGAAGTGGCGAAGGCCATCCGGGACGGGACGTTGGCCTTGATCAGGCCGGTGACGACGTCGACGGAGGGCCGCTGGGTGGCGAGGACCAGGTGGATGCCGGCGGCGCGGGCCAGCTGGGTGATGCGGACGATGGAGTCTTCGACGTCGCGCGGGGCCACCATCATCAGGTCGGCGAGTTCGTCCACGATCACCAGCAGGTACGGGTAAGGGCGGATGACGCGCTTGGACCCCTCCGGCGGGTGGACCTTGCCGGCCCGGACCGCCTTGTTGAAGTCGTCGATGTGCTTGAACCCGTAGTTCGCGAGGTCGTCGTAGCGGGCGTCCATTTCGCGGACCACCCATTGGAGGGCCTCGGCGGCTTTCTTGGGGTTGGTGATGATCGGGGTAATCAGGTGCGGGACGCCCTCGTAGGCGGTCAGCTCCACCCGTTTGGGGTCCACCATCACCATGCGGACCTCGTCGGGGGTGGCGCGCATCAGGATGGAGGTGATCATCGAGTTCACGAACGAGGACTTGCCCGCGCCGGTGGCGCCGGCCACGAGCAGGTGCGGCATCTTGGCGAGGTTGGCCACGACGTAGCCGCCCTCGACGTCCTTGCCGACGCCCATGACCATGGGGTGGTCGGTGCGGCGGGCGTTCTGGCTGCGGAGCACGTCGCCGAGGGAGACGGTCTCGCGGTCCGTGTTCGGGATTTCGATGCCGATGGCGGACTTGCCCGGGATGGGGCTGAGGATCCGGACGTCGGAGCTGGCGACGGCGTAGGAGATGTTCTTGGACAGCGCGGTGACGCGTTCCACCTTGGTGCCCGGGGAGAGTTCGATCTCGTACCGGGTGACGGTGGGGCCGCGGCTGAAGCCGGTGACCTGGGCGTCCACGTTGAACTGGGTCAGCGTCTCGGTCAGCGAGGCAACGATCGCGTCGTTGGCCTCGGTGCGTTCCTTGGGGATGGAGCCGGGGGTCAGCATGTCCGAGGCCGGCAGCGTGTAGGTGACGTCGCCGGCGAGCGAGAGCTGTTCGGTGCGCTGCGGGATCGGGGTGGGCAGCGGCGCGGGTGCGACGGGGTTGGCGGGGACCTTGGGGGCGGCGGCGCCGGGGTTCAGGGAGCCGGCGGCAACCATGCCCGGGGTGACGAGCGGGATCGCCTCGGTGGCGTTCTCCCCCACGGCACCGGCCGCGGTGGCGGCTGTCCCGAGGCCCTGGGCTGCCTTGATCTTCTCAACGGCGATCTCGGCCTGGGTGGGCCGCCGCACGCCGGGTGCCACGGCCTTGGCGCCCTTACCCTTGGCGCTCCCGGCACCGGCTGCTGTTTCGTCGTCGCCGTCGACGACGGCGTGTTCGAACGCTTCGTCTCCGACGTAGCCTTCCAGCCGGGCGTCGTCGTCGTGGTCCTTGCCGAAGAGGCGCTTGCGCTTCTTTTTGGGCGCCGGGGCGTCGTTTTCGTACAGGTAGCTGCGGTCGTGGGCGTCGTGGTCCTCGTCGTGGTCCTGCAGGTCGATGCCCATCAGGTGCTCGTAGGCGCCCCGGATGCGGGAGGGGATGGCCCCGAAGGGGGTCGCCGTGACGATCAGCAGCGAGGTGAAGGCGAGCAGGCCGTAGAGGGCCAGCGGCACCGCGGCGTGGATGGTGGCCAGCGGCGCGGCGGCGAGGTAGCCGAGCATGCCGCCGGCCCGGCGCAGGCCGTCGAAGCCGTCGGCGACGGTCGGCTGGCCGCCGATGACGTGCGCCAGGCCGCAGCCGGCGAAGGTCATGATGAGGAAGCCGATGCCGATCCGGTTGTTGCCGCGGCCGTCCACCGGCTGGCGGAAGAGCCGGAAGGCGCAGACGAATAGCATCAGCGGCAGCAGCAGGGACATCCAGCCGAAGGTGCCGTTGACGATGCCGAAGACCGCGTCGGGGAACCAGCCCTTGAAGCCCCACCAAGCGAAGGTGGCGATGAACGCGCCGAGGGCGAGGTTGAACAGGGCGGCGCCGTCGCGGCGCTCCGCCGGGTCGAGGTCGCTGACGTCGTGGCCGATCCGGCGGACGCCGGCACCCACCACGTGGCCGATCCCCAGCCAGGCTCCGGCCACCACCCGCACCAGCCAGGGCTGCCGCGGTTCGACGGCGGCCAGTTGCCGGGTGCGCGCGGTCCCCTGCGTGCGGCTGGTCCTGGACGCGGCTGCGCCCGAGCCCCGGCCGGAAGAGCCGCCGGTGTTGCCCTTGGAATTGCCGCTGGAGCTGCCGCTTGAGTTGCCTCTAGGCGCGGAGGAGGTGCGTGTCGCCATACCCGCAACGGTACCGGACGCCGGGCGGGAACCCGCGGATTTCCGGGGCGGGCGGGATCATGTTGGACCTCCGGGGAGGCGCCGGTCCGGGACCGCGGGCGGCCGGCCGGAAACGGAAACGGCCCTCCCCGCCGGCTCCGCGGAAGGCGGGGCCGGCGGGGAGGGCCGTTTCGGTGCAGTGTCCCTGCCCGGGTCTGGCGCCCGGGTGCGGCGCCTACGCTTCCAGGACCACCGGGATGATCATGGGCTTGCGGCGCAGCTTGCGGTTGACCCAGGTGCCGACGACGCGGCGGACAACCTGCTGGAGCTGGTGCGAGGTGTGGTCGCGGTTCTGGACGGCTTCCTCGAGCGCGGCGTTGATCTTGGGGATGATCTCGTCGAAGACCGAGTCGTCCTCGGCCACGCCGCGGGCGTGGATTTCCGGTCCGGAGACAACCTTGCCGGTGGCGCGGTGGATGACGGTGATGATGGAGATGAACCCTTCATCGCCGAGGGTCTGGCGGTCCTTGAGGTCCGCTTCGGTGACCTCGCCGACGCTGGAGCCGTCCACGTAGACGAAGCCGACCTCGACCTGGCCGACGACGTCGGCCTGGTGGTCGCGGAGGTCGATGACGGTGCCGTTGTCGGCCAGCAGGATGCTCTCCTCGGGGACGCCCGATTCGAGGGCGATCTTGCCGTTGGCGATCAGGTGGCGGGTCTCGCCGTGCACCGGCATCGCGTTGAGCGGCTCGAGGATGTTGTAGCAGTAGAGGAGCTCGCCCGCGGCGGCGTGGCCGGAGACGTGCACCTTCGCGTTGCCCTTATGGATGACGTCGGCGCCGAGCTTGAGCAGGCCGTTGATGATGCGGAAGACGGCGTTCTCGTTGCCCGGGATCAGGCTGGAGGCCAGGATCACGGTGTCACCCTGGCCGACGACGACGCGGTGGTCGCCGTTCGCCATGCGGGACAGCGCGGCCATGGGTTCGCCCTGGGAGCCGGTGGACATCAGGACCACGCGGTTGTCCGGCAGGTTGTCGATGTTCTTGATGTCGACCAGGATGCCGGCCGGCACCTCGAGGTAGCCAAGCTTCGCGGCGATGGCCATGTTGCGGACCATGGAGCGGCCCACGAAGGCGACCTTGCGGTTGTGGTTCGCGGCGGCGTCGAGGACCTGCTGGACGCGGTGCACGTGCGAGGAGAACGAGGCCACGATGATGCGCTTGGAGGCCTGGCCGAAGAGCCGGTCCAGGGTGGGGCCGATCTCCTTTTCCGCGGTGGTGAAGCCGGGGACGTCGGCGTTCGTGGAGTCGGACATAAACAGGTCCACGCCTTCTTCGCCGAGCTTGGCGAAGTGGCGCAGGTCGGTGATCCGGCCGTCGAGCGGGAGCTGGTCCATCTTGAAGTCACCGGTGTGCAGCACGGTGCCGCCTGCGGTGCGCAGGAACACGGCGAGGGCGTCCGGGATGGAGTGGTTGACGGCCACGAATTCGCATTCGAAGGGGCCGAACTTCTGGACCTGGCCTTCACTCACGATCGTGGTGTTCGGCTTGATCCGGTGCTCCTGGAGCTTCGCCTCGATCAGGGCCAGGGTCAGCTGGGAGCCGACGATGGGGATGTCGTTGCGCAGGCGCAGCAGGTACGGGACGGCGCCGATGTGGTCCTCGTGGCCGTGTGTGAGGATGACGGCGAGGATGTCGTCCACGCGGTTCTCGATGTAGGAGAAATCGGGCAGGATCAGGTCCACGCCGGGCTGGGTCTCCTCGGGGAAGAGGACGCCGCAGTCAACGATGAGCAGCTTGCCGTCGATTTCGAAGACGGTCATGTTGCGGCCGATCTCCCCGAGGCCGCCGAGCGGCACGATCCGCAGGGTGTTCTTGGGCAGTTTCGGCGGCGTGACAAGGCCGGGAAGGGCGGTTTGGGTCATAGTGCACTACTTTCCAGGCGGAGCAGGAGGTGTCCGTTCCTGACCAGGCATGGCTGCCGGGTCAGGAGTAGACGAGTCCCGCTTCCGCCAAGTCCTCGCGGATCGTTTCGATCTCGGCTTCGCCCGGCTCCACGAGGGGCAAACGGACAACCGAGTTGGGCAGGACTCCCTGCCACTTAAGAACTTGCTTCGCAGCAACAGCACCCTGGATGTGGGTCATCACTGCACGGACCACGGGGTCCAGTTCGAAATGTATGGTGCGGGCGGTGGCAAAATCGCCTGCAAGTGCGGCGTCGATCATCGCACGGTACTGCTTGGTGGCCACGTGCGCCGAGACGCTGACGAGCCCGACGGCGCCGGCGGCCATCCACGGCAGGGTCAGGCCGTCGTCGCCGGAGTAGACGTCCAGATCGGTGTTCGCCATCACGCGGGTGACGGCGGCAAAGTCGGCCTTGGCATCCTTGAGGGCGACGACGCGGGGGTGGTCCGCGAGCCGGATCATGGTTTCCGGGAGGATCGGCACGCCGGCGCGGCCCGGGATGTCATAGACCATCACGGGGAGGTCCGCGGCGTCGGCGACGGCCTCGATGTGGGCCTGGATCCCGGCCTGGCTCGGCTTGTTGTAGTACGGGGTGACAATCAGCTGGCCGTGGGCGCCTGCCTTGGCGGCGCGCTTGGCCATCTCGATCGAGTGCGAGGTGTGGTTGGTACCGGTGCCGGCGATGACCTTGGCCCGGTCCCCGACGGCGTCGACGATGACCCGGAAAAGCTTCTCTTTTTCGTCGTCTTCCAGCGTGGAGGTCTCGCCGGTGGTGCCGGAGATTACGAGGGCGTCGTTGCCGTCGTCGACGAGCTTGTTGGCCAGTTCCGCGGACTGCTGATAGTCGACCTCACCGTCGTTGGTGAACGGGGTGACCATGGCGGTCACGAGGGTTCCAAACGTGTAAGAGCGAATGTCAGAGTCGGCCATAGGAAAAACGTTACCCTGTCCCCGGCTTGTTAGGACAATGGCGGCGGCGTGATGCGCGTCAAATTCGGCCCTCCCGCGCTGTGGCTGCCGGCGGACCGGGATGCGACGGCGGAACGGCGCAGTAGCGGCTGACGGCCTCCTCGCGCAGGCCTTCTGCCCAGGCCGAGAGCCGCTGCGCGGCGCGCACGTAGTGGAACAGTTCGGTGGGGGTGAGCGCCTCGAGGTCCGTCTCCGCGAGCCGGCGGGCCAGTTCAGCGCCGGGCACCTGGGCGGACAGGACCGTGCCTTCCCGGTGCCATTGGACGTCTTCCGCCGACTCCCCCGCGACCAGCCGTCGGAACAGGAAATCAACGACGCCGGGGCTCATCGCCTTGAGCACGCCGTCCGCCTTCGCGGGAATGTGTGCCTCGGCGGAGCTCTGTGCCTTGGCGGAGCCGTGTTCCTTGGCGGAGCGGGGTGAAGGCTCTGGTGTGTGGTTCATACCGTCATGGTATTCGAACATATATTCGAATACAAGGATTCTTCGACAGTGCCCGGTGAGCTTGCCGGCTCCTGTGTGTGTGGGGGCTTGGCCGGGCGTGGGGTGCTCCTGCCACTTTCAGGATACGGCCCGGCAGGGGGCTTGCCGCAAGGCCCCTGCCGGCGGCGACAATGGTTGGCCGGGCCAGAGCGCCGTGACGGCTGACACCGGACGGGGCCCCCTGGGGCGGCCAGCGATTCGGAGCCGCAGGAACAGGAGTGTTGTCAGGGATGAGGGATGGGCGTATGTACGACGTGATCATCAGCGGCGGCGGTCCGACGGGGATGATGCTGGCCAGCGAGCTGCGGCTGCACAATGTGGAGGTGCTCGTGCTGGAGCGGGACGCGGAGCCCGGCAAACAGGTCCGCTCGCTCGGCCTGCACCCGCGGAGCATCGAAATCATGGACCAGCGCGGGCTGCTGGAGAGGTTCCTCGCCCACGGGAAGCAGTATCCCGGCGCCGGCGGCCGCCTCGCGGGCATCGACACACCCCCGCCGGCGGACCTGGACACTGCACACGGCTACGTCCTCGGTCTGCCCCAGCCGGTCACCGACCGCCTGCTCGCCGAGCGCGCCGTCGAACTCGGCGCCCAGGTCCGCCGGGGCTGCGAGCTGGCGGGCTTCGCGCAGGACGCGGACGGGGTGGACGTCGACCTCGCCGACGGCACCCGGCTGCGGACGCGCTGGCTGGTCGGCTGCGACGGCGGACGCAGCCTGGTGCGCCGGCTGCTCGGCATCGGTTTCCCCGGCGAACCAGCCAGGACCGAGTGGATCCTCGGCGAGGTCGAGGTGACCGCGCCGCCGGAGGAAATAGCAAAGGTCGTCGAGGAGGTGCGCAAGACCCACAAGGGGTTCGGCGTCGGCCCGGCCGGGAACGGCCTGCAGCGTGCCGTCGTCCCCGCGGCGACCGTGGCCGAGGACCGCTCAGTCCCGCCGACCCTGGCGGAGTTGCGCACCCAGCTGCGCGCGTATGCGGGCACGGACTTCGGCGCCCACTCCCCGCGCTGGCTCTCCCGCTTCAGCGACGCCACCCGGCTTGCCGACGACTACCGGCGGGGCCGGGTGCTGATTGCGGGCGACGCCGCGCACGTCCATCCGCCGCTCGGCGGCCAAGGATTGAACCTTGGCATCCAGGACGCCTTTAACCTCGGCTGGAAACTCGCCGCCGAGGTCAACGGGTGGGCACCCGACGGGCTGCTGGAGAGCTACGGCGCCGAGCGCCGCCCGGTCGCTGACGATGTACTGTCCCTCACCCGCGTCCAGAGCGAACTGCTCTCCCCGGAGCCGGGCCCGCGGGCAGTGCGCCGGCTGCTGACCGAGCTGATGGATTTCGAGGACGTCCGGCGCCTGGTGGCCGAGAAGATCACCGGGATCGGGGTCCGCTACGACTTCGGGGCCGGGCCGGGCCTGCTCGGCAGGCGGCTGCGCGACATCCCGCTGCGGCGCGGCCGGCTCTACGAACTCACCCGCGAAGGCCGGGGGCTGCTCCTGGATCAGACCGGTGGACTCTCGGTGGCGGGATGGGCGGACCGGATCGACTACGTCGCGGACGTCAGCGCGGAACTGGACGCGCCCGCGGTCCTGCTCCGGCCGGACGGCCACGTCGCCTGGATCGGCGAGGACCAGGACGAGCTGCTCCGGCACCTGCCGGCCTGGTTCGGAGCCGCCGCGCAGCGGCGGTAGCGCGCGCCAGGTAGCGTGCGCCAGCCGCCGCCCGTGGCGCCGCCGTCGTCGGCGTCCGCGGGCCCGGCGCCGCCGGCGGGCCGGGCATGAGACGATCGACAGATGACCTCGCGCGGAACGGCTCCACGCTCCGGGACGGCCCGGGGCAAGGCCGCCGCAGCCCGGCTGGCGGGCATCGACGCCGCCCGGGGCCTCGCGCTGCTGGGCATGATGGCAACCCATGTGCTGCCCACGTTCGAATCCGACGCGCAGCTCACCCCCACCTGGATCGGCTTGACCTTCTCCGGGCGTGCGGCGGCGCTGTTTGCCGTACTCGCGGGGATTGGGCTGGCGCTGTCTACCGGAAAGGAACGTCCACCGGAGGGGAGTGAGTTGTGGGCGGCCCGCCGCGGCATTGCCCTGCGGGCGCTGGTGGTGGGCGCGGTCGGGCTCTCGCTCGGCGGGCTGGACATCAACATCGCGGTCATCCTGGTCCACTATGCGCTGCTGTTTCTTTGTGTGCTGCCCTTTGTCGGGCTGCGTCCGCGGCGGCTCTGGGCCCTGGCCGCGGCGTGGGAGCTGGCCAGCCCGGTCCTGGCCTACCTGCTGCGGCCGTGGCTGCTGGCCGCCGAGCCGCCCCTGCAGCTGGGCCACAATCCCGGCTGGGACGACCTGGCCACCCCGGCGCGGCTGCTAGGGGACCTGTTCCTGACCGGCTACTACCCCGTCCTGCAGTGGCTCGCCTACCTCCTGATCGGCCTCGCGATCGGCCGGCTGGCCCTCTCGACGGCGGCGGTCCCGGCGCTCCTGCTGGCCGCGGGGACCATCACCGCGGTTCTGGCCAAGTGGCTGAGTGTGGTGCTAATGGAGGACTGGGGCGGCCGGGCGGCACTGCAGGAGTCGCTGGGTGATCCGGCGTATCCGCTGGCGAGCCTGCTGCAGGTCAACCTCGCGGGCATAGAGCAGTCCGGGTCCGCCTGGTGGCTGGCGTCCAGCGCCCCGCATTCGGGCACCACGCTGGACCTGCTGCACACTTCCGGGGTGGCCGCGGCGGCCGTGGGCGTGTTCCTGCTGCTGGGACGGCTCGCCGACTGGATCCAGCTGGACCTACTGCTGCCCCTGCGCGGTGCGGGCGCGCTGACGCTGAGCCTCTACACGGCGCACCTGTGCGTAATGGCCTCCCTGTACAACAATCCCCTGCCCGCCGGCTGGACCGTCGAGGGGGTGTACTGGGCGCAGGCCCTGGCGGTGCTGGTACTGGGCTCCGCCTTCGCGGCGCTGTCCTGGCGCGGGCCGTTGGAATGGCTGGGGCATACCGCCAACCAGCTCGGCCGCGGCCAGCTGGGCCTTAACCGAGTCGGCCGTGGCCGGGGTACCCAACTCCGCTAGGCGCCGGCCGCCGGGGAACCGTCACGGAAGAGGCGGACGGCGTCGCGCATGGTCGCGCGGGCGCGTTTGCGGTCCCCGGCGGCGTCGTAGGCACAGCTGAGCCTGAACCAGGAGCGCCAGTCCCCGGGCGCCGCCTCGGCTTCCGCCCGGTACTTCTCAAACTCCAGGTCGGCGGCCTCACGGACAATCCGGCCGGCCGGGGTGCGCGGCAGGGTGTCCTCCGGCAGTCCGCCTTCGGCCTCGAGGATCCTGGCCAGCCGCTCGGTCCGGGAGCCGAACAGCAGTTCCCGCACCAGGGCCCAGGCTCCGATTATCGGCAGGACCAGGTAGGCCAGTCCGAGGGCCTTCGCCACCAAGTTGGGATCGGAGAGCAACAGCAGGGACCGCTGCAGGGACACCACCAGGTAGAACACCAGCAGGAGCGTCACCGCGCCCACCCAGATTTTAGTGCGGTTGGCCTTGAATGCCGAGAGGACGTTGGCCATTAGAGGCCCAGGTCCAGGTAACCGTCCAGGCCCACGGTGAGCCCCGGGTGCGCCGCGACGTTGCGCACTCCCAGCAGCACGCCGGGCATAAAGGAGGCCCGGTCGAAGGAGTCGTGGCGGAACGTCAGCTGCTCCCCCGGCCCGCCGAGGAGCACTTCCTGGTGCGCGACGAGGCCGCGCAGCCGGACGCTGTGGACGCGGACGCCGTCGACGTCGCAGCCGCGCGCCCCTGGGCGCTCGCTGGTGGTGGCGTCCGGGCTGGCGGCGACGCCGGCGCCGGCGCGTTCCGCGGCGATCAGCGCGGCGGTCCGCACCGCGGTCCCGGAGGGCGCGTCCACCTTGTCCGGGTGGTGCAGCTCAATGATTTCGACCGACTCGAAGTAGCAGGAGGCTTTCGCGGCAAAGGCGGAGGCCAGGACCGAGCCGAGGGCGAAGTTCGGGGCGATGAGGACGCCGACGCCGGCATTGGCGGCCAGGAGCGCCTCGAGCCGGGCCAGCCGCTCGTCGTCCCAGCCGGTGGTGCCGACGACGGCGTGCAGGCCGTGTTCGACGGCGAAGCGGACGTTCGCCTCGGTGCTTTCCGGCACGGTCAGGTCCACCACGATGCGGGCGCCGGAGTCCACCAGGGTGTCGAGGGAGTCATTGCGGCCCAGGGCCGCGACGAGCTTCAGGTCTTCGGCGGCTTCCACGGCTTTGACGGCCTCGGCGCCCATGCGCCCGTTCGCGCCCAGGACGGCGACGGCGAGTTGTTCGGTCATGGCATCAACCCTACCGCCGGTGCCGGCCCGCACCGGAACCGGGACGGCTGCGTTACCGGCCTGCCCAGGGCGGGAGCTACCGCCCGCGCCGACTGGTCTTACCCGCCCGCGCCGACCCACTCGACGGTGCCGTCGGCGAAGAACTGTTCCTTCCAGATCGGCACCTGTTCCTTGATCCGGTCCACGAGCTCGGCGCACACTGCGAAGGCCTGCCCGCGGTGCGCGGCCGAGACGGCGCAGACCAGGGCGGGGTCGCCGATCTCCAGCATGCCCGTCCGGTGCGCGGCCCAGATCCGGACCGGCTGGCCGGGGCCGTCGGCGGGCGAGTGCTCGGCGGCGAGTTGCGCGACGACGTCGGCCATCACCTGGTGCGCCGTGGGATGGGCGCTGTAGCTGAGCCTGGCCACCGGCTTGCCGCCGTCGTGGTTGCGGACGACGCCGCTGAAGCTCACCACGGCGCCGGCCGTGTCCGACTCGACCGCGGCGATCGCCTGGTCCACCGAGATGGGCTCGGCGGCCAGGACGGCGTGCACGACTTCAAATGCGGATTCAGTGCCCATGGCTGCCTTCCAGCTGGTCGCAGAGGTGACCGATGATCGGATCCAGCACACCCAGGCCGTCCATGACGCCCTTCGGGGAGCCGGGGAGGTTGACGATGAAGGTGCTGCCGGCGGCTCCGGCGTGGCCGCGGCTCAGCATGGCCATCGGCGTCTTGGCCGTGCCCGCGCCGCGCAGTCCCTCCATGATGCCGGGAATCTCGCGGTCCAGCAGCGGCAGCGTCTGTTCCGGGGTGGCGTCGGTGGGGCTCAGGCCGGTGCCTCCGCTGGTGATGATGACGGCCGGGGCCTGGGTCAGCAGGGCGCGCAGGGCGGCGCCGACGGGCTCGCCGTCGGGCACCACCAGCGCGGGAAAGACCTCGAAGCCGTGCTCGGTCAGCCAGTCGAGGATGACCGGGCCGGTGAGGTCCTCGTAGACCCCGGCGGCGGCGCGGGTGGAGGCGATCACGATGCCGGCCTTCCGGCCGGTCGCTTCGCCGTGGCGGTGCGGTTCGGTGCTGCTCACAGTGTCCAGTCCCCGCTCTTGCCGCCGCTTTTGGCCAGCACCTTGATGTCGGTCAGGACCGCGTGCTTGTCCACGGCCTTGATCATGTCGTACACGCTCAGGGCCGCGACGGACGCGGCGGTGAGCGCTTCCATCTCCACCCCGGTCACGCCGCGGGTCTTGACCGTGGCGAACACGGTGACCGAGGCGGCGTCGAGCTCGAAGTCCACGGTGACCTTGGTGATCGGCAGCGGGTGGCAGAGCGGAATAAGGTCCGGAGTCTTCTTGGCGGCCAGGATCCCGGCAACCCGCGCGACGGCCAGCGCATCGCCCTTGGGGAGCTCACCGGCGCCGAGCAGGGACAGGACCTCGGCGGTGCTGTTGACTGTGGCGGTGGCCGTGGCCTCCCGCGTGGTCTCGGCCTTGTTGGACACGTCGACCATTTGGGCGGTGCCGTCCTGCCGCAGATGGGTCAGGACGGGCTTGTCGGGGGTTTCTGCTTCGTTCACAGGATCCATACTTCCACCTCGTCGCCCTCGGCGAGCGCCGCGGTTCCCACCGGCACCTGCACCAAGGCGTTGGACCGGGCCAGGGCGTGGACCAGGTGTGATCCGGGGCCGCCTTCCAGCCGGACGGCGCCGTCCGGGCCGAGGGTGCCGCGCCGGACCTGGTGTTTGCCCTCCGGGGAGGTCAGCGCCTCGGCCAGCCGGGCCCGGACCACCGTGCGGGGCGCTGGCGAGCCGAACAGTTCCGCCAGTACGGGCCGGAGGAACATTTCGAAGGAAACGAGGCAGCTCACCGGGTTCCCCGGGAAGCCGAGGACGGGTACGCCGTCAAAGCTGCCGATGCCCTGCGGGCCGCCCGGCTGCATCGCCACCGGGCCGAATTCGACGTCGTGGCCCGCCAGCGCCTGCCGTACCACCTCGTAGGCGCCCTTGCTGACTCCCCCGGTGGTGATGATCAGGTCCGCCTCGGGCGCGTGCCGGTGCAGCAGGGCCGCGAGTTCCGCGGGGTTGTCGGCGGAGATGCCGGTCCGCGCCACCTGCACCCCGGCCTGGCGCAGCGCGGATTCGAGCAGGGTGCCATTGGCGTCGTAGATCTTGCCGGGCCCCAGCGGGCTGCCCGGTTCCACAACCTCGTCGCCGGTGGTGACCAGCAGGACCCTCGGCACGGCGTGCACGGGCACCTCGGTCTGGCCGAGCGCGGCGAGCAGGCCCAGCTGCCCTGGTCCCAGGAAGGTCCCGGCGGCCAGGGCCGGCTCGCCGGCGGCGATGTCGCTGCCGGCAGCGCGGACGAAGGTGCCCGCCGGGGCCGCGGGCAGGCGGACCGTGACGGCCGCCCCGGGCTCCGGGAACGAATCGGGCACGGCCTGCTCAATGGGGACAACGGCGTCGGCCCCGGACGGGATCATGGCGCCGGTCATGATGGGCGCGGCGGTGCCGGGGCGCAGCGCGGCGGGTTCGGCGCCGGCCGGGACGGGGGCCACAACGCGCAGCTCGGCGCCGCCGTCGGGCACGTCAGCGCTGCGGATGGCGAAGCCGTCCATCTGGGAGTTGGCGAAGGGCGGGAGGTCCAGCGGCGCCGCGACGTCGGCGGCCAGCCCGCGGCCCAGCGCCTCCCGGAGCGGGACCGTGTCCACGCGGGCGGCGAGCGGCGCCAGCAACGCTCGGACCTTGTCCCGGTGAGCTTCGACGGTGGCGGGCCTGTTCGCGGTGCGGTGCATAGGGTTCGTGACCTTCGGCTCGGCGGGCTAGGACTTCACGTCCACTGTAACCGTGTGGTACCCGGTGGCCCCGCTGGGCGCCACCGGGGCGCGCTCCTCCACCTGCACGGCGCCGTCCAGGTCGGTGGCGCGGACCTGCACCTCGTACCGGCCCGGACCCAGCGGCAGGCTCAGTTTCCACTGCCGCCAGGTGTCCGTGGAGATCGCGGGCGCCAGTTCGGCCTGCTGCCACTCGCTGCGGTTCACGCGCACCTCCACCCTTGCGATGCCGCGGTGCTGGGCCCAGGCCACGCCGCCTAAGTCCACCGCCCCGGCGGGCACGCTGCGCCCGGGACGCGGCACGTCGATCCGTGACGAGGTCTTGATCGGTCCGCGCTCACTCCAGCCCCGCGGGGTCCAGTAGGCAACGTCGTCCGCGAACCGGGTGACTTTCAGTTCGGTCACCCATTTGGTCGCCGAGACGTAGCCGTAGAGCCCGGGCACCACGAGACGGACCGGGAACCCGTGCTCCAGCGGCAGCGGTTCGCCGTTCATCCCCACCGCCAGCAACGCATCCCGGGTATCCGTGAGCACCTCCAGCGGGGTTCCCGCCGTCCAGCCGTCCACGCTGCGGGAGAGCACCATGTCCGCGCCCGGTTTCGGCCCGGCCAGCGCCAGCAGCTCCCGGACCGGCCAGCCGAGCCAGCGCGCGTTGCCGATCAGGTCCCCGCCGACCTCGTTGGAGACGCAGGCGATGGTGATGTGCCGCTCGGTCAGGGGTTTGGCGAGCAGGGCGGCGAAGTCCAGTTCGACGTCGCGCTCCACCAGCCCGGTGACTTTCAGCTTCCAGTCGCGCGGGTCCACCAGCGGGACGCGCAGCGCGGTGTCGATCCGGTAGAAGTCCTTGTTCGGGGTCACCAGGGGGCCCAGCCCGGCCACGGACAGCTCGGTCCCGGCCGGGAGCGGCGGCGCGGCCGAGGCGGGGGCCGGAAGCACGAGTTTGCCGCGAAGCTCCGCGACGGCTGCCGCCGCTCCGCGCACCGTGGACGCCAGCGCTCCCCCGACGGCGACGACGGCGCCGGCTACCCCCAGGGACTGCAGGAACCGGCGCCGGGCGGGGCCGTCCGTCACACCGGCCTCCTGCCACTGCCTGAGCTTCCGGACCAGCCAGCGCAGCAGCATCATGCCCGCCGCGGCGTCGAGCAGCGGAACGGGTACGGCGATGGCAGTGACCTCCGCCCGGCCCAGCACGGCGGCGGCACCTGCGAGCCCGAAGACTGCGACCACGGCCAGGCCGGCGAAACGGCGGCGCCGCTCCAGGACTCCGGCGAGCGCCGCCAGCGCCGCGATCACCAGGGACATACCGGCGAGCAGCGCGAGTTTGTCCGCCGTGCCGAAGAGCGAGACCGCCCAGTCCTTGACGCCCGGCGGGGCGGCGTCGATCACAGCCCCGCCCACAGCCGTCACCGGTGACACCGAGGGGCTGACCAGCGCGGCCGCCAGTTCTCCCAGCACAACGCCGGCGCCGACGGCGGCCACCCCGGACGCGGCGGCCCACAGTTGAGGGCGCCGCTTGACCGGCTGCAGGGTTCCGCTGGGGGCCGCTGCCGAAGCGGCCCGGGACGTGTTCACCCTTCCAGCATAAGTTCGCTGGCGCCAGTTCGTTGGCTCTGGGGCGTGATGCCTGGCCCGCAGTGGCGTAGCCTGACGGTATGAGTGTTCAGCTTGGCATGCCCCAGCCCCGGGCGGAGGGCGGCTCCGGCGCGCCCGCGCCGCAGCCGGCCGGACGCCCCGCCGGCATGCCTGCCGGGCTGCTGGACCGCTACGGCCGCCGGGCCACCGACATGCGGCTCTCGCTGACGGACAAATGCAACCTGCGCTGCAGCTACTGCATGCCGGCCGAAGGCCTCGAATGGCTGTCCAAGCAGGCCGTGATGACCGCGGAGGAAATCGTGCGGATCGTCCGGATCGGGGTCGACATGCTGGGCGTGCGGGAACTCCGGCTGACCGGCGGCGAACCGCTGGTCCGGGCCGACCTCCTGGACATCATTTCCGCCCTGCGCCAGGGGCACCCGGAGCTTCCGATCTCCATGACCACCAACGCCGTCGGGCTGGACAAGAAGGCGGCCGGGCTGAAGGCCGCAGGCCTCACCCGGATCAACGTGTCCTTGGATTCACTCCATGAGGAAACCTTCACCAAGTTGACCCGGCGCCCTTTCCTGGACCGGGTCCTCGCCGGCGTGGACGCCGCCTGGGCGGCCGGGCTGGGCCCGGTGAAGCTCAACGCCGTCCTGATGCGTGGCATCAACGACGCCGAGTCCCCCTCGTTGCTGGCCTGGGCGCTGGACCGCGGCTACGAACTGCGCTTCATCGAACAGATGCCGCTGGACGCGGACCACGGCTGGACCCGCCGGAACATGATTACCGCCGCGGAGATCAGGGACCTGCTCTCCGTCGACTATGTGCTCGGCACGGATCCGCGGGAGCGCGACGGCGCCCCGGCCGAGCGTTTCGAGGTCCGCGCCCGCGTGCCGGGCACGGACCAGGCCACCGGACCCGTGCTGGGCACCGTCGGGATCATCGCCTCGGTCACCGAGCCGTTCTGCTCGGACTGCCGCCGCACCCGCATCACCGCGGAAGGCAAGATCATGAGCTGCCTGTTCTCCCGCGAGGAAATCGACCTGCTGGGGCTGCTCCGCGGGGGCGCCAGCGACGATCAGCTTGCCGAGCGCTGGCAGGATGCCATGTGGCTCAAGCCCAAGGCCCACGGCATGGACCACGTCGGACTGGACGCTCCGGACTTCGTCCAGCCGGACCGCAGCATGAGCGCCATCGGAGGCTGAACCACCCGTGAACGTACGTTACTTCGCTGCCGCGCGCGCCGCCGCAGGCCTGGACGAGGAGAAGTTCGACCTCGCCGACGGCGCCACGCTGGCCGGCCTGCTGGAGGCGATCCTCGCCGTCGAACGGCCCGAGCCGCCGGCCGGCACCCCGCCGCTGGCCCGCATCCTGGCCCGGTCCAGCTTCCTGCTCAACGAGGTGGCGGTCCGGAACGGCGCGGCGGTCCTGTCCGCGGACGACGTCGTCGACGTGCTGCCGCCGTTCGCAGGCGGGTAGCCGCCCCCCGGGCCGAACGGAGTTTGGGGATACCGCACGTCCCCTTCCGCGCGTAGCTTGGAAGCATCCCGTCACCCCAGGGACCTGCAGCCGGAAGGATAGATAGCGATGTACACCTTGCAGATAGAACACGCAATTACGGACTTCGACGTGTGGAAGGCCGCGTTCGACCGCGACCCGGTGAACCGTGCCGCGTCTGGAGTCACCGCACACCGGGTCAGCCGCCCGGTGGACGATCCGCACTCGGTGGTGGTCGAACTTGATTTTGAGCAGCGCGCCCAGGCTGAGTCGCTGCTCGCGAACCTGCAGACAAAGGTCTGGAACTCCTCCGATATGGCCCCTGCGCTCAAAGGTGCCCCGAAGACCCGGATCCTCGAGTCCGCCCTCTGACCCACCAGGGGTCCAGCTTCAGCGCACGGCCACTACGCGACGGCAAGCGCCTGCCGGACGGCGTCCGCGACGGCGCCGGCCCCGGCGTCGCCCATCACGATGGTGTAGTGGTTGACGTCGGGCACCTCGCGAACCCGCAGGGACGGCAGCTTCTCCGCCCAGTCATCCAGGTAGCCCGGTGTGTAGAGCGCGGCCGGCTCGTTGAGCAGGCCGCGCGGGGCACGCAGGACCACGGTGTCCACGGCGAGTTCGTCCAGGGCCTTCAGCAGTGAGGCGCCCCGGTGCAGTTCCGCGGTGTCCTCGGCCATCGCCTGGTAGCGCGTTGCCGGCCGCAGCTCGGGCTCCTCGCCCGTGAGGTCGTAGTCCACGTAGGCTTCGATGAGCGGGCCCCAGTCGCCGCTGAAGGCCGGGTGCTGGCGCCAGAACGAGCGGTACACCTCGCGGCTCGGGAACGTGGCGTTCAGGCGCTCCGCCGCCGGGCCCAGCACCGAGGAAATGACCTCGGCGTCGGAAATGCCTTCCGGGACCTGGAGCGGCAGGCCGCCGTCCACCAGCACGAGCGAGCGGACGCGCTCCGGGAACAGGTTCGCGAGCACCAGCGAGGCGAACGCGCCCATCGAATGCCCCACCACGACAACCGGGCCCGGCGCCAGCTCCGTCAGCACGGCCGCGAGGTCCTCCGCGTGCGAGGGCATGCCGTACGGCGCGGGCAGCCCGTTGCTGCGGCCGCGACCGCGCAGGTCGGGGGCGATGATCCGCACCTCCGGCAGCGCCTCGGCCAGGTACGGCCAGGCCTTGTGCGAGGCGGTGACGCCGTGGACGGCGAGGATGGTGGGCGCGCCCGGATCCTCCGGGCCCCAGATGGCGGTGTGCAATGAGCCGCCGCGGACCGCCACGTCGGCGGTGCGGTAGGTGTCCTTGCTGGCTGTCTGGGTCATGGGGCTGTCCCTTCCTGGGGCGGGGTGGGGTTCGCGGCCGGTCCTGGGGCGGAACCGGACGTGGGCGCAAGCGCCCGTTCGATGAACTGCATCATTTCCTCGAAGACTTCCTCGGGCACGTCGGGCCGGGGACCGGTGGCGGGTACGGCGCCCTCCTCATCCCAGAGCACCCAGCGCATGCCGATCAGCTCGCCGATGCCCATCAGGGCCCACGCCGCTACGGTGGGGTCCATCTCGCGGACCTCGCCGCTGAGCTGGGCCGCCTTGAGCCCTTCGATGTAGCCGTTGACGATCCGGGTGTAGTGCAGGCGCAGGGCCCCGGGTGAGACGAACTCGGCCTGGCGGATGATCCGGTACAGCGCGGGGTGCTCGGCGGTGAAGCGGAAGAAGGCCCGGAAGCCGGCCCGTTCCGCCTCGAGCCGGGTCCCGGCGCTCCTGGCGGCGTCAGTCATGGCATGCCGGACCCGCCGGTTCAGGTCCTCGACCACCTCGTCGAAAATGGCCTGTTTCCCGTCGAAGTACAGGTAGAAGGTGCCGAGGCCGACGCCGGCCGCTTCGGTGATCTTGACGATCGAGGCCTCGTGGTACCCCACCGAGGCGAAGACGGACTCCGCGGCCTCGAGGAGCTTGGCCCGGGTGCGGGTGCCGCGGGCCGTGCGGGGTGCGGCGCTCATGACCGGCTCCGTTCTGCCGGCAGGGGGCCGGCCGGGGCGCGTTCGGCGAGGTCCTGCCGGAGCCGGGCGCGGAGCACCTTGTTCAGGGCCGTGCGGGGCAGCGCCGCCACCGTCTCGATCCGGGCCGGGACCTTGAAGCGGGCCAGCTGGGAGGCGCAGTGCTCCAGCAGTTCCTGTTCGTCGGTGGCCATGCCGGGACGGATCACCACAAAGGCCATTCCGCTTTCGCCCCAGCGTTCGTCCGCCACCCCGACGACGGCGGCCTGCGCCACCGCGGGATGGGTCAGCAGCGCGGCCTCGACCTCGGCCGGGGCGACGTTCTCACCGCCGGAGATGTAGATGTCCTTGAGCCGGTCCACCACCTTGATGTACCCCTCGGCGTCGCGCTCCACAAGGTCGCCGGTGCGCAGCCAGCCGTCGACGAGGACGGCCGCCGTCGCGGCAGGGTCACGGAAGTAGCCGGCAAAAACGCCCGGTCCGCCCACCAGCAGCTCGCCGCTGGCGGCACCCTCGAGGATTTCTCCGGTGACGGGGTCAGCCACGGCGACGGCGACGTGCGGGTACGGTTTGCCGGAGTAGCCCACCATCCGTTCGGCGTCCTCGTTCGGCAGGCACAGCACGTTCGGCGAGGCCTCGGTGAGGCCGTATCCCTGGCTCAGCGCCACTCCCCTGCGGTGCCAGATCCGCAGCAGCGGCGCCGGCATGGGCGCGCCGCCAACCACCGCGTGGCGCAGGCTGCCCAGTTCGGCGTGGGCAAAATCAGGGTGCTCGGCGAGCATCAGGTACTGGGTGGGGACGCCCATCAGCATGGTCACGCCGCGCTCGGCGATCAGCTGCAGGACCCGGCCCGGTTCGAAGCCGCGTTCCAGCACCACGGTGGCCCCGGTCCACCAGGCCAGCAGCGGCTGGATGTTCCAGCCGCCCACATGGAACTGCGGCAGGACGGCCAGCACCACGTCGCTGCTGCCCATGTCCAGGGTGCGGGAGAGCGCGAGGTTGTTCCAGAAGCAATTGGCATGGGTCAGGACGGCGGCTTTGCTGGCGCCCTCGGTGCCCGAGGTGAAGATCATCAGCAGGGCGTCGTCGTCGCGCACTTCGCGGCGGGGCGCGCCCGAACCTCCGGACGCCGCGGGCCGGACCCGGGTGGGCGGCGGGACGGACTTTTCGACGCCGCCGGGACCCAGGGCTGCGGTGCGCGGCCGGTGCGGCAGCAGCGCGCAGGCCGCCGCGGCGAGTCCGTCGAGTTCGCCTTCGACCAGCAGCAGCTGCGGGTCCGCGAGTTCCAGCTGGGCCGCGAGTTCCCGGGGTGAGAGCCGCCAGGACAGCGGGACCAGGACCAGCCCGGCCTTGGCGCAGGCGAAGAAGGCCACCACATGGTCCGAGCTGTTACCGGTCAGGCTCGCGATCCGGTCCCCGACCCCGTAGCCGGCGGCCCGGAAGCCCTCGGCCAGGGCGGCGGCGCGGCGTTCCAGCTCGCTGTAGCTCAGGGTGCAGCCGCGGTCGTCGATGGCGACACGGTGCCCGGTAGCGAGGCTGCGGTCGGTGGTCCAGCGGCCCAGGGTATGCAGGCCGTCGGCGGGGCCGGTGGGGCTGGTGCGGGTGCTCATGCTGCGTCCTCGAGGATGTCGCGCGGGGTTTCGATGCCGTGGCTGCCGGCGCGCCGGCCCCGGCGGCGCTGCGCCAGCCGCTCGGCGGTTCCCGTGATGCCCCCGGGCAGGAAGATCACCACGAGGATGAAGAGGGTGCCGAGGATGAACAGCGGTTCGGACAGCGGCACGCGCAGGATGTCCGGGAGCGACTTGACGGCTTCCGAGTTGGCCAGCGTGGTGAGGCGCTGGTCCAGGATCGTGTAGAACACGCCGCCGATGACGGCACCCCAGCGCGAGCCGACCCCGCCCAGGACCACCATCACCAGCAGGGTCACGGTGAGGTCCGAGGATACGGCCCGGGGCACCGCACCGCTCTGCAGCAGCAGGAAGACCATCCCGATGACGCAGACCAGGACGGCGGAGACCACAAAGATCAGCAGTTTCACCAGATACGGCTGCAGGCCCAGGACGCGGACCCGCAGCTCGTTCTCCCGCACGGCGGCCGCGGCGTGGCCGGCCCGGGAGGACTGCACCCAGGTGACGACGACAAAGACGGCCACCAGCACGGCCAAGGCCAGCCAGTACAGGTTGCGGGTGTTGACCACGCCCACCAGGACGTCGGGCAGGTTGTCGGTGCGCAGCGTCAGCCCTTCGTCCCCGCCGGTCCTGCCGTCGGGGTTGCGGCCCACGATCACCGAGCCGGCCTGGGCGAAGGCGAGGGTGACCATGGCGAACGGGATGCCGCTGACCCGCAGGCTGATGCTGCCCACCACGTGGGCCAGCACAATCACGATCAGCAGGGTCAGGCCCATGGCCGGCAGCAGCGGGATGTCCAGGTTCTGCAGGATGATCGCGAGCCCGTACACCCCGGCGCCGAAGTAGAGGGCGTGGCCGAAGGACAGCAGTCCCGCGACGCCGAGGAGCAGGTGGTAGGTCAGTGCCGCGGCCGCCATCAGCATGCACATCGCCAGCAGTTGCAGGGAACCGGGCGTGTAGCTGGGGCCCGGCAGCACACCGGGCAGCGAGATGTTCAGCAACGGCAGCAGGACCAGGAGCAGCACACCGGCCGCGCCCGCCGCCCAGCCCGCGAGCCGGCGGCCGGTGACGGCGGTGCGAGGTGCGCTGCCGGCTGCTCCCCGCGCGTCGTGCTTGCGGCTCCGGTTCCTCCCCGTCCGGCGGGCCGCGCCGCCGTCGGGCGCGGGCCGGTCCTGGCGGGCGGTGTCGTCGGTGCTGGAGGTGTCAGTATCGGTGGTCATGCGGTTCTCCCGAGCAGGCCGGTGGGGCGGAACAGCAGCACGAGCGCCAGCGCCAGCACCACGACGAAGTCGCCGGTGCCGCCGAGGTAGAAGTTCGCGAACTGCTGCAGGACGGCGACGGCGACGGCGGCGATGGCCGCGCCGGTCAGCGAGCCGAGGCCGCCGATGACCGTGACGATGAAGGCGAAGATCAGCAGCGAGCCGCCGAGCATCGGCGAGACGTAGCCGAAGTAGTGCGAGGCCAGGACCCCGCCGAGGCCGGCCGCCGCCCCGCCGATGGTGAAGACGAGGGTGAAGGCCTTGCGGACGTCGATCCCCAGGGCGGTGACCATGGAGCGGTTTTCCACGCCGGCGCGGATGATCATGCCGTAGCGGGTCTTCTGCAGGAAGAACACCAGGGCCAGCAGCACCATCACGGCGGCAATGATGCAGACGAAGCGGTCGTTGGGGATCCGGGCGCCGAGGATTTCGGTGGTGTCCTTGAACCAGGCCGGGCCCTGGATGTACACCGGGTCGGTGCCCCAGACGCCGTCGAACAGGGCCACGGCGGCGAGCGAGAGGCCCACGGTGACGAGGACCTGCTCGATGTGCCGCTGGTAGAGCCGGCGGATCAGGACGAACTCGGTGAACGCGGCGAAGGCGGCGCCGGCGGCAGCGCCGATCAGGAGGGACAGCAGGAACGTCCCCCAGTTATCGGCACCGGTGCGCCGGGCGATCTCCCAGCCGGTGAAGGCGCCGAGGGTCAGGAACGCGCCGTGCGCGAAGTTCAGCACCCCCATCAGGCCGTAGATCAGCGACAGGCCGGCGGCCACCAGGAAGTACAGGGCTCCGAGGCCGAGGCCGGTGAACAGGAGCAGGACAAGGGTGCTCACAGGGCCGCCCCTTTCTCCGCCGGGCTCCCGGCAGGTTCCACGCTGGTGTCCGAACCGTGGGCGCCCTCGGTGGAGACACCCAGGTGCCTCTGGATCAGCCCGGCGTCGTCGAGGAACTCCAAGGCCGGCCCGGTGTGGACCACCCGCCCGCCGGAGAGCACCACGGCGCCCTCGGCCAGTTGGCGGACGACGTGCAGGTTCTGCTCGACGAGCAGGATCGGGACGGTTTTGGCCGCCTCGGCGAGAGTTTCGGCCACCTCGGCGACGATCTTGGGGGCAAGGCCCTTGGTGGGTTCGTCGACCAGCAGGATCTTGTTGGTGTTCAGCAGGGCGCGGGCCAGCGAGACCATCTGCTGCTGCCCGCCGGAGAGTGTTCCGGCCATCTGCGCGGACCGGGCCAGCAGGTCGGGGAAGAGCTCCTCGACGAGCTGCCGGCGCGGCGCGGCGTCGCGCTCGGCGAGCCTGAGGTTTTCCGCGACGGTGAGTTTGGCGAAGACCTCGCGGTCCTCCGGGACGTAGCCCACGCCGCTGCGGATGATCTTGAAGGTGGCTTCCTTTTCGATCCGCACACCGTCCAGTTCCACGGCGCCGGTGCGGTCGATCAGGCCGATGATGGCCTTGATGGTGCTGGTTTTGCCGACGCCGTTGCGGCCCAGCAGGGCGGTGATCCCCGTGGCGGGGACGGTGAAGGACACGTCCTCCACGACCTGCTGGCCGGCAATCGAGGCGTACAGCGACTCGACCTTGAGGATGGGCGGGGTTCCTGGGGCGCGGCTTTCGGCTGCGGTGCTCATACGGGGTCTCCGAGGTAGGCGCTTTGCACGGTGGGGTTGGCCATCACGGCGTCGGGGCTGTCCAGGGCCAGCAGGCTGCCGTGGTGCATGACGGCCACCCGGTCCACCAGGCCCAGGACCACGTCCATGTGGTGCTCCACCATCATGACGGTGCAGCCGCGGTCCCGGTGCATTCCCCTGATGATGGCGGTGAGGGACGGGACGTCCCCCGACGCCACCCCGGCCATCGGCTCGTCCAGCAGCACGACGGCGGGATCCGTCGCCAGCAGCACGGCGATCTCCACCTTGCGCTTCTCGCCGTGCGAAAGGTCACCGGCCGCCGTCGTGAGCTGGCCGGTGAGCCCCACCTCGGCGATGGTGCCGCGGGCAATGCGGGTGGCCTCATCCGAGGCGGAGGGGAAACGCAGGATGCTGAAACTGCCGCCGAGCTTCGCCTGGGCGGCGAGCCGGACGTTCTCCAGCACGCTGAGCCTGGGGAACAGGTTGGACGTCTGGAAGGTCCGTCCCAGCCCTGCCCGGGACCGGCGGTGGATGGGCACGGCCGTGATCTCCCTGCCGTTCAGCATGATGCTGCCCGCGGTGGGGCGCATCACGCCGGAAATCAGGTTGAACAAGGTGGTCTTGCCGGCTCCGTTGGGGCCGATCACGCCGACCATTTCACCGGCGGCGACCTCGAAGCCCACGTCCTGGAGGATGCGGGCACCGCCGATCTGCAGACCAAGGCCATCCACCGCGAGGGCGGGCAGGGCTGGGGTATTCATACGGGTCCTTCGTTTCTCGCGGGCGGGTTCAGGAAGCAGGCCTGGAGCTGACGCTCCGGGCGGCTACTTCTTCTCCGGCGGCGCGACGGTGTCGCCGGGAACCACCTTGATGAGCTCGGGAGCCCAGGTGTCGCCCTTCTGGACCAGCTTGGCCTGGTACATGTCCTGGATCAGGGCGTGGTCCGAAGCCCGGACGGTTTCCTTGCCCTTGGGGCCGTCAAAGCTGAAGCCCTCGAGCGCCTTGACCATCGCGTCGGCGTCAGCGCCGCCGCCCTTGATGGCCTGGACGATCATCTGGCCGGCGACAAAGCCGTCCGGGGTGAACAGGTCGGCCTTCTTGCCGGCCTTCTCGACGGCGGCGATCATTTTCTTCTCCACCTCGGTGCCCGAGGCGCCTGGGAAGTAGTGGTTGAGGAAGCTGATCTTGGAGCTTGCCGCACCGTAGGCGCCGAAGCTGGAGGCGTCACCGAGACCGGTCACCACCGGGGCCTTGTCGAAGACACCCTGCTGGCTCAGGGCCTGCCACATGCTGCCGGTCGTGGCCCCGGCCCAGGCCACGAAGACCATGTCCGGCTTGGCGTCGATGAGCTGGCGGGCGAACGGGGTGAGCTCCTGGCCGTCGGCGACGAGGATGGATTCCACCGTGGCGCCCTTCGCGCCGAGGACGGCCTTGACCGCGGCGACGTTGCCCTGGCCGAAGGCGTTGTCCTGCGCGAACACCAGGACCTTCTTGCCTTTGATGTCGATGAAGCTGCCGGCGGTGGCAACATCCTGCAGGCTCTGGCGGCCCGAGCGGAAGGTGTACTTGTTGATGCCCTGGATGGCGTCGGTCGCGGCGGGGCCGGAGATGTACAGCACCTTGTTCTGGGCGGCCTGCTCGGCGAGCTTCAAAGCGATGCCGGAGGAGGCGGTGCCGCCGATGACCTTGTAGCCCTTGCCGATCAAGTCCTTGGCCGCGGTGACGGCCTTGTCCGGATCGCCGCCGTCGTCGGCGTAGGTGAGGTTGATCTTGGCGCCGTTGACTTCGCCGGTGCCGCCGGTGGCGTAGTCAATGCCGGCCTGGAGGCCCTCATAGTAGGTGGCGCCGTAGGCCGCCAGCGGGCCGGTCTTGGAGTAGATGATGCCGACGTTGACCGGTTCGGCTGCCTTGCCGGCGCCGCCGGAGCCGGCCGGGGCGGCGGAACCGGCCGTGGGCGCGCAGGCGCTGAGGGCGAGCCCGGTGGCCATCACGGCGGCCATCAGGAACTTCTTTGTATCCTTCACGGGATGCCTTTCGTTGAGAATCCGCGGAATCTGGCAGGAGATCTGGGTAGAACCTGAAAGGTGATTCAGATTACGGCAAATCTATGGCGCGGGTCACAGCGTGTCAACGGACTTCCGGGGGTGCTTTGCAACGAATCGGCAACGTTTCCCGGTACTCCCCAACCGACCCTCCCTCAGATCCGGCGTCCGCGGATCAGACCCTCCCTCAGATCCGGCGCCGCTGCGATCCTTTACAGCCGCGGGACACGGCGTGATGATGGTGGCGGGGCCAGACGGAGGCAATCCCACCCGGAGGAAGCATGGATCGACCGTTGCCAGGCAGCGCACACGAGGCCCTTGAGTCATTTCTGGGGCGATGGAGCGGCACGACCCAATGGGAGGCCACCGCTTGGGGCCCGGCCCGGACCGCCGCGGCAGAGGTCGTTTTCGCCCGCGCCGCTGCCGGCCTCGCTGTCACCATGAGCTACCGCCACACCGACGCCGACGGCGCCGTCACCGAGGGGGTCGGCGTCTTCACGATGGACCCGGCCCATCCCGACCTGCTGTGGTACCACGTCAACAGCCTGGGCCTGCCCCCGGAGGCACCGGCCCGGGCCAGCTGGCAGGACGGCACCCTGACCATCGAACGGCGCAGCGGCCGCGGGTCCGCCCGCCACACCTTGCGCATCGACGACGGCCAGTTGACCCATGCGGCCGGGCTGCGGCTTGGGAGCGCGAGCGAGTTCAGCCCCTTTATGACCACGGTGTGCCGACGCGTCCCGGAGCCCGCGCCCATCCCCGCCTGATCTGCGGGAGGGTCAGCGGTTTCCGCGCCAGGCCTGCGGGAGGGTCAGCGGTTTCCGCGCCGGAGGTGAGGGAGCGTCGCCGGACTAGAGGCCGAATGTCTCGGTTTCCTCGAACGGACCCACCACGGTGACGGTGCGCGGCGCGGCGGCGAGTTCGCGCGCCAGCTCCTGCACCTCGGCAACGGTGACGGCTTTGATCTGCCGCAGCGTCTCATCGATGTCCTGGTATTCGCCGGAGACCAGTTCGGCCCGGCCCAGGCGCGACATCCGCGACCCGGTGTCCTCCAGGGCCAGGACGATCCCGCCGCTGAGCTGGCCCACGGCCTTGCGCAGTTCCTCCTCGGTGATGCCGTCCTCGGCCAGCTTGTCCAGTTCGGCGCCGAGCAGATCCAGGACCTGCCGGACCTTCGAGGGCGTGCAGCCGGCATACATGCCGAAGTAGCCCGCGTCGGCGTAGGACGAGGCGAAGGAGTACGTCGAGTACACCAGGCCGCGCTTCTCGCGCACCTCCTGGAACAGCCGGGACGACATGCCGCCGCCGAGTACCGCGTTGAGCACGCTCATCACGAAGCGGCGGTCGTCGGTGGCCACCAGGGACGGGCAGCCCATGATGATGTTGGCCTGTTCCACCGGGCGCTTGACTACATGCAGGCCCGCGGTGCCGGTGATCGAGGCCCGCTCGGTGGGGCGGCGCTGCACCGGGGCGGCGTCGTGTTCGAGTTCCCAGCCCGCGGAATGCAGGGCGCCCACCACCAGCTCGCAGACGACGTCGTGGTCCAGTCCCCCGGCGGCGGTGATGACGAGCTCGTCCGGGCGGTAGTAGCGGCGGTAGTGGTCCCAGACCGAGTCGCGGGCGACGGCGCGGATTGCCTCAGGGGTGCCGCCGATCGGCCGGCCGAGGGGGTGCGTGCCGAGGACGGCGGCGACGAAGTGTTCATGGGCGACATCGGTGGGGTCGTCGCTGTCCATCGCGATTTCCTCGAGGATGACGTCGCGTTCCTGCTCCATCTCCTGCGGGTCCAGCACTGCGCCGGTGATCATGTCCGCGATGACGTCGATCGCCATCGGGAGGTCGGTGTCCAGCACCCGCGCGAAGTAGCAGGTGCTTTCCTTGGCGGTGGCGGCGTTCGACTCCCCGCCCACCTCGTCGAAGGCCGAGGCGATTTCCAGGGCGGTGCGCCGCTGGGTGCCTTTGAACAGCAAGTGCTCGAGGAAGTGGGTGGAGCCGTGCTGGCCGGGGGCCTCGTCGCGCGAGCCGACGCCGACCCAGAAGCCGATGGTCGCCGACCGCTGCCCGGGCATGGCCTCGGTCAGCACCCGGACGCCGCCGGGCAGCACCGAGCGCCGCACCTCCGAGCCGCCGTCGGCTCCGTGGATGAGGGTGTCGGAGTGCTGGTTCTGCTCAAGCGGCAGGGGGACGACAGTCATTAAGGCCTTTCAATAAAACCGGCACGGGAAGTGTGCCAAATCTGCCTGCAATCCTACCTGCCTTTAACGGCAGCGGGGGGGGGGGGGGGGGGTAGCCA
>NZ_JBEEQE010000015.1:91965-103554 GCF_040137805.1 Pseudarthrobacter sp. B907
GGACGACAGTCATTAAGGCCTTTCAATAAAACCGGCACGGGAAGTGTGCCAAATCTGCCTGCAATCCTACCTGCCTTTAACGGCAGCGGGGCCGGTGGACGAATCCACCGGCCCCGCTCCTTGGGTCAGGAAAGACTACTCTGCGGACTCCACGGAGACCTCAGCGTTGTCGGCGTCGGCCGCGCCTTCCTCGTTCGCCACGACGGGCGAGAGGGAGAGCTTGCCGCGGTCGTCGATCTTGGTGATTTCCACCTGGATCTTCTGGCCGACGGAGACAACGTCCTCGACGTTGTCCACGCGCTTGCCGCCGGCGATCTTGCGCAGCTCGGAGATGTGCAGCAGACCGTCCTTGCCCGGGGTCAGGGAAACGAAGGCGCCGAAGGTGGTGGTCTTGACGACCGTGCCCAGGTAGCGCTCACCGATTTCCGGGACCTGCGGGTTGGCGATGGCGTTGATCGCGGACCGTGCTGCGTCGGCAGACGGGCCGTTGGTAGCGCCAATGTAGACGGTTCCGTCGTCCTCGATCGAGATGTCGGCTCCGGTGTCTTCCTGGATCTGGTTGATCATCTTGCCCTTCGGGCCGATGACCTCGCCGATCTTGTCTACCGGAATCTTGACCGCGATGACGCGCGGCGCGAACTCGGAGAGCTCGTCCGGGGTGTCGATCGCGGAGTTCAGGACGTCCAGGATATGCAGGCGGGCTTCGCGGGCCTGCTTCAGGGCGGCGGCCAGGACCGACGCCGGGATGCCGTCGAGCTTGGTGTCCAACTGGATGGCCGTGACGAACTCGGAGGTACCGGCAACCTTGAAGTCCATGTCGCCGAAGGCATCTTCGGCGCCGAGGATGTCGGTCAGCGCGGCGTAGCGGGTCTGGCCGTCAACCTGGTCGGAGACCAGGCCCATGGCGATACCGGCAACGGCAGCCTTCAGCGGCACACCTGCGTTGAGCAGGGACAGCGTGGAGGCGCAGACGGAACCCATCGACGTCGAACCGTTGGAGCTGAGAGCCTCAGACACCTGGCGGATCGCGTAGGGGAATTCCTCGCGGGACGGCAGCACCGGCATGATGGCGCGCTCCGCGAGGGCACCGTGGCCGATTTCGCGGCGCTTCGGGGAACCGACGCGGCCGGTCTCGCCGGTGGAGTACGGCGGGAAGTTGTAGTTGTGCATGTAGCGCTTGCGCGTCACCGGAGACAGCGAGTCGATCTGCTGTTCCATCTTGAGCATGTTCAGCGTGGTGACACCCATGATCTGGGTCTCGCCGCGTTCGAAGATGGCCGAGCCGTGGACGCGGGGCAGAACCTCAACCTCGGCGGTGAGCTGGCGGATGTCCGTCAGGCCGCGGCCGTCGATGCGGATCTGGTCCTTGAGGATGCGCTGGCGCACAACCTGCTTGGTGACGGAGCGGAAAGCTGCGGACAGCTCCTTCTCGCGGCCTTCGAACTGGCCGGCCAGGGAAGAGGTGACCTCGTCCTTGAGCTCGTCGGAGGCGGTGTCGCGCTCCTGCTTGTCCGCGATCTGGAAGACGGCGGCCAGCTTCTCGGCGGCAGCGGATTCCACAGCGGCGTAGACGTCGTCCTGGTAGTCCAGGAAGACCGGGAATTCGACGGTCGGCTTGGCGGCGCGGGCTGCCAGGTCGGACTGCGCTTCGCAGAGTGCCTTGATGAACGGCTTGGCAGCCTCGAGGCCCTCGGAAACGACCTCTTCGGTCGGGGCGGCGGCGCCCTGTTCCTTGATGAGGTTCCAGGAGTTGTCGGTGGCTTCGGCTTCAACCATCATGATGGCGACGTCGTCACCCGCGATGCGGCCGGCAACGACCATGTTGAAGACAGCGTTCTCAAGCTGGGAGTGCTTCGGGAACGCAACCCACTGCGAGCCGTGCTCGTCGGCGACGAGGGCAACGCGGACGCCGCCGATCGGGCCGGAGAAGGGCAGGCCGGAGAGCTGGGTGGACATCGAGGACGCGTTGATCGCGACGACGTCGTAGAGCTCGTCCGGGTTGATGGAGAGCACGGTGACGACGATCTGGACCTCGTTGCGCAGGCCCTTCACGAAGGCGGGGCGCAGCGGGCGGTCCATCAGGCGGCAGGCCAGGATGGCTTCCGTGGAGGGGCGGCCTTCGCGGCGGAAGAACGAGCCCGGGATGCGGCCGGCGGCGTACATACGCTCTTCGACGTCGACGGTCAGCGGGAAGAAGTCAAACCCTTCACGCGGGTGCTTGCCGGCGGTGGTGGCGGACAGCAGCGCGGTCTCTTCGTCGATGTAGACCATGGCTGCGCCGGCTGCCTGCTTGGCAAGACGGCCGGTTTCAAAGCGGATAACCCGCTTGCCGAAGCGGCCATTGTCAATGACGGCTTCTGAGAACTGGATTTCGGGACCCTCCAAGAGAGTCACCTCCGTTTCTTGTTTCACGGAGCCCAGCCGCATCAACCCAGCCCAGCATCTGTCTACTGGCCTGCACTGCACCCGGTCATCGATCGAGACCCACGGGCCGTGGCTTCAATCCTTGAAGCCGTTCCCGGAGGTCACTACCGAGGACCGCGAATGCGTGATGCGGTTGATCCTCCTGTTGAGTTTTGTTTGAAGAAGGCGGCCCCTTCCGTCTGGAAAGGGCCGCCCCTTAGAGCTGACTAGCGGCGCAGGCCGAGGCGCTCGATGAGCGCACGGTAGCGGTTGATGTCAGTGTTCTTGAGGTAGGTGAGCATGCGCTTGCGACGACCAACCATGGCCAGCAGACCGCGCTGGGTGTGGTAATCGTGCTTGTGCTCCTTCATGTGCTCCGTCAGATCCTTGATCCGCTGGGTCAGGACTGCAACCTGGACCTCCGGCGAACCGGTGTCGCCCTCGGACGTTGCGAAATCCTTCATGATGGACTGCTTTACAGCGGCTTCAAGTGCCACGATAACTCCTAGAGATGTGCCGTGAGGCCCGAATCAGTAATTCACTGCCGGGGGTGCCGCGCCGGAATTCCCATCCCCAGGGGATAAGTCTTCCCTACACAACAAGAGCCAGCCGCCACGGACTGCAGCCGGATCCAACGTTTAGTTTACTGGCACGGCGCCGAAGTTGTCTAAACCATGCGGCGCCGGCCGCTTACTCGGAGCCGTCCAGCAGCGAGCGGATCGCCGCGACGCCCTGGTACAGCTCGGTGAAGGAGGTGCTCAACGGTGAGAGCCCGATCCTGATGCCCTGAGGTGCGCGGAAGTCCGGAATCACGTCCTGTTCCCACAGCGCCGCCGTCATTTCGCGGAAGGCCGGGTGGTCCACGGTGATGTGGCTGCCGCGCAACTCCGGGTCCCGCGGGGTGCCGAGCCGCACCCCGGCCGGTTCAAGCCAGGCGTCATAAAGTTCGACGGCGAACGCGGTCAGCAGCTTCGATTTCTCCCGGACGGCGGCCATGCCGGCTTCCTCGAGCAGGTCCAGGGTGCCGCGCATGGCCAGCATCCCGAAGACGGCCGGGGTACCGCTGAGGAAACCGCGGATGCCGGGGGCGGGCTCATAGCCGGGCCCCATTTCGAACGCGTCCTTGCGTCCCATCCAGCCCCAGATGGGCTGCTGGAGCCCGGGCAGGTGCCGGGCGTTGACGTAGGCGAACGCGGGCGAGCCCGGTCCCCCGTTCAGGTACTTATAGGTGCAGCCCGCGGCGAAGTCGACGCCGGCGGCGTCCAGCCCGATCTCCACCGAGCCGGCGGAGTGGCACAGGTCCCAGACCACCAGGGCTCCGGCGTCGTGCACGGCGGCGGTGATGCCGGGCAGGTCCGCGAGGAAGCCGGAACGGTAGGCGATCTGGCTCAGGACCACGACGGCGGTGGCCGGGCCGGTGGCGGCGCGGACCTGCTCGACGGTGACGCCCGAAGCGGGGTCGGCGTCGATCCAGCGCAGCGTGAGCCCCTCTTCGCGGGCGATGCCCTCGACGAGGTAGCGGTCGGTCGGGAAGTTGTCCGTGTCCAGCACGATCTCGGTGCGGGCCGGGCCGGCGACGGCGGCCAGCGCGGCGCGGATCAGTTTGTAGAGCACCACGGTGGTGGAGTCGGCGATGATCGTCTGCCCCGGGGCGGCGCCGAGCACGGCGCGGCCCAACTGGTCGCCGATGGCCTGCGGCAGTTCCAGCCATTCCTCGTCCCAGCCGCGGATCAGGCGGCCGCCCCAGCTGTCCTGGATGAAGGTGCTGATGTCCGTGACGGTGCGCTTGAGCGGGCGGCCCAGGGAGTTGCCGTCGAGGTAGGACAGCTTCGTGTCCGTGCCGATGAAGTGTTCCCGGTAGGCGGCGAGGGGGTCAGCGGCGTCGAGGTCCCGGGCGCGCTGCCAGAGGGCTGTGGTGTCGGTGCCGTCCGCGCTCACTGGCCGATCTCCGTGCGCACCGCGAACAGCTCCGGAAAGAAGGTCAGCTCGAGGGCCTTCTGCAGGAACGCGGCGCCGCTGGAGCCGCCGGTGCCGGCCTTCATGCCGATGGTGCGCTGAACGGTGCGCAGGTGCCGGAACCGCCAGAGCTGGAAGTTGTCCTCCAGGTCGACGAGTTCCTCGCAGGCCTCGTAGGCGCCCCAGTTGCTGGCCGCGTTTTCGTAGATGTATTTGAACACCGGGACCAGTTCGGGGCAGAACTCGTGGGCCTGGCTGACATCGCGGTTCAGTACCGAGGCCGGCACGTCGAAGCCCTGGCGCTTGAGGTAGGCGAGGAAATCGTCGTAGATGCTCGGGGCTTCCAGCAGTTCCAGCAGCATCCCGTGGGCTTCGGGGTCCGACTCGAACACCGGGAGCATCTTGCGGTTCTTGTTGCCGAGCAGGAATTCCACCGCCCGGTACTGGCTGGACTGGAACCCGGAGGAGTTGCCGAGGAAGCCGCGGAACTGGGAGTACTCGGTGGGCGTCAGGGTGGCGAGCACGGACCACTGCTCGGTGAGGGTCTTCTGGATGTGCTTGACCCGGGCGATCGCCTTGAGCGCGGAGCCGAGGTCGTCGGCGCGGAGCCAGGCGGCCGCGCTGCGCAGTTCGTGCAGCACCAGTTTGAGCCACAGTTCCGTGGTCTGGTGCTGGATGATGAACAGCATCTCGTCGTGGTGCTCGGGTGCGCTGACCGGCCGTTGGGCGCTGAGCAGGGTCGGCAGCTGAAGGTATGAGGCGTAGCTCATCCGGGAGCTGAAGTCGCGGACGATGTCCTTGTCCAGCTCGCGCGTGTTTTTCTCAATGGTCACGTGGGGTGCCTTTCCTTTGCCTCAGCGCGCGGTCAGGATGTCGTGGGCCTGAACAACGTCCAGCCGCATCTGCTCGACGAGCGCTTCAGGGCCACGGTACGCGACCATGCCCCGCAGCCGGGCGACAAACTCGACCACAACTGTCTGGCCGTACAGATCGAAGTCCTCGACGGCCTCTTCCGGGCGGTCGATCACGTGCGCCTCGACCTGCCGGCTGACGCCGTCGAAGGTCGGGTTGGAGCCGACCGAAATGGCGGCCGGCCAGCGCGTGCCGCCCTGGTCGACGAGCCAGCCCGCGTAGATGCCGTCCGCCGGAATGTAGCCGGTGGCCTCGGCGGAAAGGTTGGCGGTGGGAAACCCGAGGTCGCGGCCGCGGGCGGCGCCGTGGACCACCTCACCGCGCATCCGGTGCGGCCGGCCGAGGACGGCGGCGGCGGTGGCGACGTCGCCCTCCCGCAGGGCCTCCCGGACCCAGGTGGAGGAACAGCGGCGGTCCCCTGCCCCGCCGTCGTGGTGTGCGCCGTCGTCGTGGTGGCCGTGGAGCGGGTAGCCTTCGGAACCGAACTCGCTGATGACCTGGACGTCGAAGCCCAGCTTCTCACCCAGCGCCTTCATGGTGTCCAGGTCCCCGGAATTGCCACGGCCGAAGCGGGCGTCGTGGCCGATGACAACGTGGCTGGCCTTGAGCGCATCGACGAGCACGGAGGAAACGAACTCCTCCGGAGTGAGGCTGGCCAGTTCCAGTGAATACTTCATCACTAGGACGGCGTCCAGGCCCACCTCGCCGAGGGCCACGAGCTTGTCCTCCAGCCCCATGATCAGCTCGGGGGCGGATTCGGGGCGGTGCACCTGCGCGGGGTGCGGGTCGAAGGTGATGGCGACGGCGCGGGCATGGTTCAGGCGGGCGGTGCGGATGAGCTGCGAGAGCACCTGCTGGTGGCCCCGGTGCACGCCGTCGAAGTTGCCGAACGTGACCACGGACGGGCCGAAGTCCGCCGGGACTTCGGACGGATCGTTCCAGATGTGGACCATCTACCTCGCCTTTTTGCTGCCTGCCATGAACTCCTCCGGAGGGGTCGGGCCGGCTCCGGAACTCTCTAAGATTACCCGCAATCGCCCCGGTTCCCGGACGACGGCAGGGGCTCCGGGGGCGCCTTCCCGTCCGTCCCTCCCCCGCCGCGGGACACCGGGCTACGATGCAAGGGCATGCAGTTCGGCGACGGCAATGCTGCCGGTGCCGCCACCACTGTCCGCGGGAACGCCCGCGGGTGAAGGAGAAGGCCATGACTGAGCTCCAAGACATCCTCGGGCAGATCCCTGTGGACCAGATCGCCGACATGCTCGGAACCGACCGGCAGAGCGCCCAGGCCGCGGTGGAGGCCGCCGTGCCCACCCTGCTGGCCGGGCTGCACAACAATGCGCAGGCTCCGGAAGGCGCGGCGTCGCTGGAATCGGCGCTGGTACAGCACCAGGACGGCCTGGTCGACGGCGGCGTCGACGCCGCCCGGGTGGACACCGCCGACGGCGAGAAAATAGTGAACCACGTCTTTGGCGGCCGGCAGGACCAGGTGGCCCAGCAACTGGCCGGCACCGCGCAGCTTGGCGGGGTCGGCGGGGATCTGGTCCGCAAACTCCTCCCTCTGCTGGCGCCGATCGTGATGTCCTACCTCGCAAACAAGGTCCTGGGCGGCCGCGGCCAGGCCGGCGCGGGTGGTCAGGGTGGCGGCGGTACCGGTGGCGGCCAGGCCGCTGCCGGCGGCATCGACCTGGGCGGCATCCTCGGCGGGATTCTTGGTGGCGCGGGCGGTGCCGGCGGCGGCCTGGGCGATCTCCTGGGCGGCATGTTTGGCGGCGGCCAGCAGCGGACCGCCGACGACGCCGCGGACACTCCCGCCCCTGAGTCCGGCACCTCGCCCGAGCCCCAGCCCCTCCCGCAAGGGCAGCCGGCCGACGGCGCGCCGCGGCCGGGTGAGCTGATCGACGTCGACCTTCCCGGGCAGCAGCCGGAAGACACGACGCAGGGCCGGCAGGACGACACACGGAAGGACGACGGCGGCCTCGGCGGACTGCTGGGCGGTATCTTCGGCAAGAAATAGGACTTGCTACAGTCAGCGGTGAATTCGCTTCGATGTTGGGGGACATTATGAAAAACAAACTGCTGACCGCCGCGGCGGCGCTGGCCATGTTGACCGCTGTGCCGCTGGGCATCGGTGCGGCCCAGTCCGCCGCCGCGCAGGGCGCCGGCCAGTCCGGCGGGTCGGGCCAGTCCGCTGGGTCTCGATCCGACGGTCCGATCGGGGGCTATGACGGCTGGTGGAACGCTACGCCGGCCTCCGGCAACGCCACGTCGCTTCCGCAGGAGACGGTCGCCGTCAACACCGCGACGAACCAGGTGGTGGACACCTTCAACCGCAGGATCAACGATGCAGGCCGGGCAACCAGGCTCACCGACGTGGCCTACACGGTCGTTCCCGACCCCGGCTGGCCGGCCCATTCGGTCGTCATCATCGACACGGCCACGAACCGCGTGATCGCCGATTTTCGCGTCGACGCGCGGGGCGAGCCGATCCGCTGACAGGCAGACTTGAGCCCGGCGCCCCACCTACCTGGCGGCTTGCGGGTCCCCCTGATGGTCCGCCTGCGGGTCCGCCTGCGGGAGCCGTTGAAGCCATGCGTCGAGTTCGCGGGGATGGCGGAAGATGATGACCTCGGCGGCGCCGGGGGTGCTCTTCAGTTCGCGCATGACCCGCCGTTTGCGGCTGAAGGAGCGGAAGTGCCAGCCGACAATGGAGTCGGGGGCGACGAGGCGGCCGAACGATTCCCGGTTCCCGTTGCAGACCTGCTCGCGGACAATGACCCGCCGCACGGAGCGGCGGATCAGCCTGAGCAGCGAGAGCCAGCGCGGATAGTCCAGGCCCACGATCAGTTGCGCGCGTGGGACCACGAGGTCGCGCCACACGCCGTAGGCACTGTCCAGCACCCACTGGTCCTGGCCGGCGATTCCCGCCGCGAGCTCCCGCTGTTCTTCGGTGCTCGGTTGCCGCCAGCCCGGAAGCCAGCCGATGTCGTCGTCGGCGGAATACTCGGGCAGTCCAGTCCGCGCGGCGTAGGCACGGGCGGCCGAGGACTTGCCGCTTCCGGTGACGCCGTAGAAGAGGACGCGTGACGGGGCTGTGGGTGGGTTCCGTGGGGGCACGGGATTCAGCATGCCACACTGGTTCGATGCCTGAGTTTTCAATCTCCGCCGGCCGTGGTGTGTCCGATGCCGAGGCTTTGGCACTGTACCAATCCGTCGGGTGGGCCGCCTATACCCGGGACCCGGAGCTGCTGGTGCGGGCCATCCGGAACTCATCGTTTGTGGTCACCGCCCGCAATGCCGGCGGGGAACTCGTCGGGCTGGCACGCGCCGTCTCGGACGATGCGACCGTCTGCTACCTGCAGGACATCCTTGTTGACCCGGCGTTCCGGGGATGCGGCGTGGGGCGTGCGTTGTTGGAAGCGGTCCAGACGCGCTTCGGGCACGTCCGTCAGACGGTTCTTCTGACCGACAACGAACCCGGCCAGCGCGCCTTCTACCAGGCCCTGGGTTTCACCGAGGGTGGAGATTTCAATCCGGAACCGCTCCGGGTGTTCGCCCTGTTCCGTTAGCGCCGGTGCTCCGCCGGAGACCGGCGGGTACTTTCCATAGACCCCGTTCGCCGCGGCGGCTATGGTTCGAGCATGCGCAGGTTCGCGGGGAAGATGACTATCGGTGTTCTGTTGGTTGCGCTGCTCAGCGGTTGCTGGGTGCTGCCCGTCTCCCACACTGACACCTGCGTTGATTGGGTCCGCTTCTCAACCATGCAGCAGCGCTTCGACCACGCCGGCGCGGTTGTGGTTGGCAGAGCGCTGAAGCGGGACGGCGAGGTGCAGACCTACGGGTACCAGGCCAACGTGCATGTGGTGGAAGTGGAGCAGGTGCTTAAGGGCCGTCTTGGCGAGGGTCCTGTCCGCATCGCGTCAATGCCGGTCACGTGCGGGGCGTCCTACCCCGACGGCGACCCGCTGGATGCCGGCGGCCGCCAACTCTTCTTCCTCACCCAGCAGAACGAAGGATGGTTCACCATGACGCCGGACCAGGGCGCCGTTCCATTCCCGGCGGGTACCCCGCTCCCCTTCACGACGGGCTGAGTCGGACCGTTTCCTTAGCTCAGCCGACAGTGATCCTGATCCCGGCGACCGCACCGGTCCAGGCTGCCGTGGGGTCGTGGCGCCACATCAGCTGCGCGCCGATGGACCCCTTCTGGAGCTGGATGACCTGCGTCTGGGTTCCTGAGCAATCGACTTCGAACACCTGGTGATCGGTGCCGCCTGGGATCCCCTGGGAGAGGTAGATCTGGGCGCGCGGGATGCCGACGCACGCCGCGGTGACGGTGTAGGGTCCGGCAGTCGTGACGGTCGCGGCTTTCCGAAAGCCGACGCCGGGCCCGTCGGCGGGGCCGGCGTCGGCCAGCAGGACTGATCCGGGGGCCGTGGCCAGGCGTCGTTCGAGTTCTACGTAGTTGCGTGCTTCCGCGGCCAGCACGTCCGGGTCCTTGGCGGGAAGAGTTCGTGCGGACGCAGGGCTCGCGTTCGCCGACGTCGGCAGCGGATCCCCTTCGTCCTCGTACGCGCAGGTGGCCAGTCCGACGGCCAAGGTCACGCCCAATATGAACACCACAACGCCGCGGACGGTTTTCGTTCCCCCAAGACCAGACATGTGGCAGAGTCTATGGCCCGCCTGACGGATGGCAAGTCATTCGCCTTTGACCCTGCGCGAGTTTAATCCTGCGCGAGCCGGAACACCGAGACGTGGCTGCGGGAGTCCGCGGTGAATTCGCTGCGGTCCCAATCCGCCCACCTGGATTCCAGCTCGAAGCCAGCCAGTCGGGCCATGAGGTCCAGTTCGCTCGGCCAGATGTACCGGTGCGGCGTCCGTCCGATCCGCGCCTCCCGCCCGTCGGATAGTTCCGGGCCGAACCGCACATGGTGCGAGACAACGTGCTGATTCAGAACGTCGTACGTATCGACAAGCAGGTACCCGGGCCGGCTCACTTCAACCGTTCCAGTGTGTCCGGGTGGTAGCGATCGCAACTGCGGCACCCAAAGCTCAATCACGAAACTGCCGCCGGGAGCCAGATGACGGGCAGCATTCTGGAAGCAGCGGACCTGCTCGTCCTGAGTCAACAGGTTAGCGATGGTGTTGAACACCAGGATTGCCAGCGAGAATCCCTCTCCCGCAACAGCCTCCGTCATGTCGCCCTGAACGACGGGAATCTGATCCTCGGTCACCTTCTCACGAAGGCGGGAGATCATCGCATGGGACAGTTCGACGCCGCAGACCGGCACTCCTGCTTCGGACAGAGGGATGGCGACCCGGCCCGTGCCGATGGCAAACTCTACGGCCCGGCCGTCGCCTGCGAGTTCTGCGAGGACGTCCACCGTGGGGCCGATTACTTCGGGGGAAAACATTCCCTCTCCGGGGGTGTCGTAGTGCTTCGCCGCCTCGGTATCCCAAAGTTGCTGCTGGTTGATCATCCCGTCACTATTGCATCCGGTGGGCCGGTTGCCTACAACCCGGAACCGGCGGGGCGGCCGGGAAGAGCGGCAATCCTGCCCTGCTCATGTCCGTCCGGGTTCCGGCGGCCGGTCGCGTGCCTCAGCAGCGAAAGTAGTGGTTGAGTCTCGGTTGCTGGTGGGGGTCGAGGTGGGGTGGCGGGATGAACCATGGGATGCCGTTGCGGGGCTGGATGGTCCATTCTTCTTTGTGGATCAGGTGGTGATGGTGTGAACAGAGCAGTGTTCCATTGTCGGTGCTGGTGGAGCCTTCGCGGGACCAATAGTCGATGTGGTGAGCTTCGCACCAGGGGGCGGGGATGGTGCAGCCGGGGAACGCGCAGCCCTGGTCGCGGGCGGTGATGGCTTTGCGGATGTGGGGCGGGAAGACCCGGGTGGTGCGGCCGATGTCCAGAACGCGGCCCTTGGATCCGAGGAGGACGGGGATGATGTCGGCGTCGCAGGCGATTTTGCGGATGGTCGCGGCGGTGACGGGCCCGGTGAACGCCATGGTCCCGGTGCCGGTGAAACCGAACGGGCCGGCGCCGGTGGCACCTTCCGCCGCGTCCCCGGTGAAGCCGAAGGGGCCGGAGCCGTTGACACTTCCGGCTGCGTCGCCGGTGAAGCCGGTCGTGGCGTTGCCATGGAACTCTTCTGCGGCTGGTGGTGGCGGGTCCCCGACGGCTGAGTCGGTGCCCGCGGCCTGCCCGCCGCCCGCTTCCCCGGTGTCGGTCAGCCGGTGGAGCCGTTCGAGGAGGTCGCGGTAGTCGATGGTGACCATGACCTGGGGCCGGAAGCCTCCCGTCGCGGGCAGCCCGCCGGA
>NZ_JBEEQE010000016.1:0-75104 GCF_040137805.1 Pseudarthrobacter sp. B907
AGGTTGGAGGCTCTCCCCCTTTAACCACAAAACCACCCAGCGCCGGCGCGGCGGTCGGCCTGTCGCCCCGGCCGGCGCCCACAGGGGTGTTGCAGCTTCCGCTGATGGCTGAAAAGCGGCGCCCAAGGCCCTCGAAACCCGGAAATTTTCCCAAAAAAGGGCGAAAACACGCGGAATTTGCCACCTTGGCGGCGGCAAGCTGGTAAGTTTTCGAAGAGTGGCTTACACGCATGCCGCGTGCAGGCTTCAGAAATTAGAACCGTCCAGGAGGACATAAATGGCTAAGAACCGTAGTGAACTTGTTGCAGAGGTAGCTGGCAAGGCCGGCACCAGCCAGGCAGCCGTCAACTCCGTGCTCGATGCACTGTTCGAGGTTTTCGAGACCTCTGTCGCCGCGGGCGAAAAGATCACCATCCCCGGCTGGCTCGCCGTCGAGCGCACCGACCGTGCAGCCCGCACCGGCCGCAACCCGCAGACCGGTGAGACCATCCAGATTGCCGCTGGCCACAGCGTCAAGCTGACCGCCGGCTCCAAGCTGAAGGCTGCAGTCGCCAAGAAGAAGTAGTCTTCTTCGAGCGCTTGAAAGGAGCGGCAACCTACGGGTTGCCGCTCCTTTGCGTTAACTCCTGCCGCCAGGATTCGGTGCCCGGGCGGCCGTAGCGGACAATGGAGTTGTGCCTTCCCCAGCAAAACCCCGAACTACAGCAGCGCCTTCCCCGACCGGGGGAGCGTCCGGCTCCGGTGCCGGAGCGCGCGGGATTAGCCGGCCCTGGCAGCTCGCCGGCCTGGCCGCTGTATTCGTGGGACTGGCGGCTGCGCTGCTCTTCTCCGGCGCCGCGGGTGCCCGCGCGGTCTCGGACCCCGGAGCCCTGGTCCGCTGGGGTCTCCCGGTCAGCAAGGCCGTCCACAACGCAGCCCTTGCCACGGTGATCGGCGGCCTGATTTTCGCCGTCGGGATCCTGCCCAGAAATCTCAATGGTGCGCGTTCCAGGGACAGCTACGCCCCGGAACATCCGGCGTTCACCCGCGTCCTGGCCGTCGCCGCCGCAGCCGGCGTTGCCTGGACCCTCTCCGCCGTCGCGGTACTGGTTCTGAGCTACTCCGACATCGCGGGCCAGGCGATTTCGGGGGATCCTGAATTCACCAGGTCCCTCGTCTACTTCATGACCGACATTGAGACCGGGCGGGCGTGGCTGACCGTCGTTATTATCGCCGCCGTGGTCACCACCGCCCTGTTCGGCGTCCGCTCGCGCGGCGCCCTGGCGCTCACCCTGATCCTGTCGCTGGCGGGACTGGCCCCGGCGGCGCTGATCGGGCACTCCTCCAGCTCCAGCGACCATGAGGGCGCCATCAACTCCCTGGGCCTCCACCTGGTGGGTGTCTCGGCCTGGCTGGGCGGCATCATCGTGTTGACGCTCCTCTCCGGCATCCTGTCTGCTCCAGGCGGCAAGGCCGACATCACCGAGCCGACCCTCCGCCGCTTCTCCGCCGTGGCCGGATTCGCCTTCGCCCTGGTCTTCGCCTCCGGCGTGATCAACGCGAGCATCCGCGTGGGCAGCTGGGCCGACCTCTTCGGGTCGACCTACGGGCAGCTCATTGTCGCGAAAGCGTCGGCCACCCTGGTCCTGGGCGGCATCGGGTTCATGCACCGCCGTTGGGTCATTCCGCAGCTTGGCGCCCCGGGCTCGGGCCTGTCCGCCCGCCGGGTGCTCTGGCAACTGGTGCTCGTTGAGCTGCTGGTGATGGGCGCGACGTCGGGGATCGCCGTCGCCCTTGGCCGCTCCGCCCCGCCGCAGGGCGAGACGGCCGCCCAGAACGTCTCCCCGGCCTTCATCCTCTCCGGCTACGAGCTGCCTCCGGAACTGACGCCGCAGCGCTGGCTCACCGAATGGCGGTTTGACTGGCTGTGGGTCGCCGTCGCCGTCTTTGGCCTGATCACCTACGTCCTGGGCATCCGCAGGGTCCGCCAGCGCGGCGATTCCTGGTCCTGGTTCCGGTCCGTCAACTGGGTGATCGGCCTGGCGGTCCTCACCTACGTGACGTCGGGGCCGCCGTCGGTCTACGGCCGGGTGCTGTTCTCGGCGCACATGGTCGACCATATGGCGCTGACCATGGTGGCACCGATCTTCCTGGTCCTGGGCGCCCCGGTCACCCTCGCGCTGCGCGCTCTGACTCCGCGGCGGGACAGCTCCCGTGGGCCGCGGGAATGGCTGCTGGTCTTTGTGCACTCAAAGTTCTCGCAACTCGTCACACACCCGCTGTTCGCCGCGGCCAACTTCGCTGGGTCGATTGTGCTGTTCTACTACTCGGACGCGTTCGGTTACGCGATGCGCGACCACGTGGGCCACGAATTGATGAACCTGCACTTCGCGCTGACCGGCTACATCTTTGTGCTGACCATGATCGGCACGGACCCCCTGCCCCGGCGGGCGCCGTACCCGATGCGGCTGCTGCTGTTGCTGGCCACCATGGGCTTCCACGCGTTCTTCGGCGTCGCGATCATGGGAGGCACAGGCCTGCTCGCCGCCGACTACTTCGGGAACCTGGGCCGCACCTGGGGTCCCTCGGCCCTGCTGGACCAGCAGATGGGCGGTGCGGTGGCGTGGGGGATCGGCGAGGTACCCACCCTGCTCGTGGCGATCGGCGTCGCCGTTATGTGGTCCCGCTCCGACGCGCGGGAGTCCAAGCGCACCGACCGCGCGGCGGACAGGAATAACGACGCCGATCTCACCGCTTACAACGATATGTTTGCCAAGCTCGCCGAACGCGACGCGAAGCTGGCAGAGCGCAATTCAAAGCTGGAAGGACGCTGATGAGCGAAACCGTACGCACCCACCTCCGGGTCCGGGCCTCCGAACTCGTAGGCCGCGGCTGGCTGAACACCGGCGGCAAATCCCTGGACCTCGAATCCCTCCGCGGCAAAATTGTGTTGCTCGACTTCTGGACCTTCTGCTGCATCAACTGCCTGCACGTCCTGGATGAACTCCGCCCGCTCGAGCAGCAGTACTCCGACGTCCTTGTGACCGTCGGCGTGCACTCGCCCAAGTTCGAGCACGAAGCGGACCCGGTGGCGCTGGCCGCCGCCGTCGAGCGCTACGAGATCCGCCACCCGGTCCTGGACGACCCGGAACTGGAGACCTGGAAGGCCTACACCGCCCGCGCTTGGCCCACCCTTGTGGTCATCGACCCCGAGGGCTACATCGTGGCGCACCTCTCCGGCGAGGGCCACGCGGACGGCCTGGCCGTGCTTATCCCCGAACTGATCGCAGAACACGAGGCCAAGGGCACCCTGCACCGCGGCGACGGGCCCTACGTGGCGCCGGAGCCGACGTCGGGCACACTCCGGTTCCCGGGCAAGGCCCTGTACCTGCCGGCCGGACGCGGCCGTTCCGCCGCCGCCGACGAGGCTGGGCGGGAGGACGCGGCCGGAACCTGGCTGGTCACCGACACCGGCCACCACCGGCTGGTTGAACTGGCCACCGACTTCGAGACGGTGCTGGGCACCTACGGTTCGGGCGAGAAGGGCCACACCGACGGCGGCGCCGCGGACGCCCGCTTCAACGAGCCGCAGGGGCTGGTGCTGCTGCCCGAGGACGTGGCAGCGAAGGCCGGCTACGACGTCGTGGTTGCCGACTCGGTCAACCACCGGATCCGCGGGCTCTCCCTCGCGGACGGCACCACCATCACGCTTGCCGGCAACGGTATCCAGCGGCTCCTTGAGACCGGCCCGGCCCGGGTGGACGAGGAAGGCGCCGCGTACGGTGCCCGACTCGAGGCCGATCCGCTGCAGGTCTCGCTGAGCTCCCCCTGGGACGTCGTGTGGTCCAGCAAGCTCAACGCCGTCGTGGTGGCCATGGCCGGGGTGCACCAGATCTTCAGCTTCGACCCGGTCACGGGAGCGGTGTCCATCATCGCCGGCAACGGACTGGAGGGCCTGCTCGACGGCCCGGGCGCCGAAGCTTGGTTCGCCCAGTCCTCCGGCCTGGCCGACGACGCGGAGGGGAACATCTGGGTCGCTGACTCCGAGACCTCGGCGCTGCGCAAGCTCGTCATCGCCGATGATGGCGCCATCACGGTGGAATCCGCCGTGGGCAAGGGATTGTTCGACTTCGGCTTCCGGGACGGCCCGGCGGCGGAGGCCCGGCTTCAGCACCCGCTGGGCGTGACGGTGTTGCCGGACGGCTCCGTGGCGATCGCCGACACCTACAACGGTGCCGTGCGCCGCTACGACCCCGCCACGGGGACGGTTTCCACGCTCGCTCGGGGGCTGTCGGAACCCTCGGATGTCATTGTGGACCACACGCACGTGGCCGGCGCCGAACCGCTGCTGGTGGTGGTCGAGGCGAACAAGCACCAGCTCGTCTATGTGCCGATCCCCAAGGAAGCGCAGCAGGTGGACGAGGGTGCCGTGCAGACGCACCGCCCCAAGAGCCCGGTGGCGCCCGGGCTGCTGTCCCTGGCGGTCCGCTTCACGGCCCCGACCGGGCAGAAACTCGACGACCGCTGGGGCGACCCGACGCAGCTGAAGATTTCATCCACGCCGCCGGAACTGCTGGTGGCCGGGGGCGGAACCTCGGTGGGGCTGCTCCGCACCCTGGAGCTCTCCTCCGACGTCCCCGAAGGCGTGCTGCACATTACCGCCCGCGCCGCAGCCTGCGACGGACCGGAAACCGACGACGGCGAAATCCCGGACCACGCGGCCTGCCACCTCTACCAGCAGGACTGGGGCATCCCGGTGGTGCTGCAGCCCGACGGGGACACCGAGCTGGTCCTGGACCTGCGCGGCATGGACTGAGGCTGAGCCAACCGACGCCTAGTTGCTTAGCTGCGGCGTGAGCTTCACTGTGTCGCCGTCGATGTCCAGGCGGGTGGTGAAGCTGAAGTCGTGGACCGCGTTGAGCTCGGTGACGGCGCCGGTGAAGAGGTCCGTCTGCCGCGCCTTGATCCGGGCCTTGCCGTCCAGCGGCGCCACTACCCAGCGGCCGCCGAAGGGCTCGATCTTGACGACGGGATAGTCGGTGATGCTCCAGTCGATGGTTCCGTCCGCCACCCGGTTATTGGTGGTGTGGTAGAACGGGCAGTCCGGCTGCAGCTGCTGCTTCTTGTCCGCCTGGTCGGCACAGTCGTCGAGAAACTGCTTGACCTTGGCGCCGACCGCGTCCTTAAGGCCGTCGGTGGCCTGGGTCAGCAGGTTCAGCGGTGCCGGGGGATTGTCCCGGCCGGCGAGGGTTGCCCGGGTCGCGGGAGCCGCGAAGAACTGTCCGTTCAGGGACGCCTCGTACTCGCCCGGGTAGAACACTGCGAAGGTGTTGCGGCCGTTGGGCATGTTCACGGGAACCCCGTTAAGCGTGGCCTGGTTCGAGTTCACCACGGTGACGTTCAGGGTCGGCAGTTCCGCCGGGACAAAGGACCAGTCGTGGAAGAACAGCCACTGGGTACCGGAACGTTGCAGCAGGAACTCGGTGTGCAGCTGGGTGCCGTTGATGGAGTAGTCGATCGGGACCATAACCTGGTTCCCGCCGCGGTCCTCGGCGTCGCCGAATTTGACCCCGGAGATCCGCGCGGCAGCGGTCTTCAACGCGGCTCCGTCCAACATGGCGGGGTTGCTTTGCGGCACGGTGGCGTGCAGCAGGCCCAGCGCTTTCCCGCCTTCACCCTTTTGCAGGGCGTCCAGATACTCGCGGACCGGCTGCTGCGGGCTGGCAAGGGAGTTGTTCACGAGATTGATGGCGACGACGGCGCCGGCCACGGCGAGCATCAGGCCCATCAGCCACCCGGCTGCAATCCTGACCAACGCCTGACTCATCTGCACGTCTCTTACGTTACCTGCACGCCCACTGAATACACGTGTCACAGGAGTCACGTGTGACGTGCACCATTACCGCCGGACGATCCGGCGGTGACGCGTCTAGCGGCGGCGGCGCCGGGATGCGGTTCCGAAGACTCCGCGGAGCAGTTCCCGGCCGATCTGCGTGCCCAGCGAGCGTGCCATGCTTTTGAGGCCGCCGCCGAGGGCCCCGCCCAGGGCCCCGGCGAGATCTCCGGCCATTCCTCCACCGGAGTCCTGCGGCTGCGGGGCGCGCCGCTGCGGTGCGCGTTCCGGTTCGGGCGCCGGGGCGGGACGGCTGCTGGGGCGGCCGAGGATTTCTTCCTCGATCCGGCGGGCATCCGCGTCGACGGCGTTGGGGTCCAGGCCGGCCCCGGAGCCCGTGGGCGGTTGTGCCGTGGAGCCGCCGGCAGCTGCGCCGGTCGGCGACGCCGCCCGGCCGGTCAGCTTTTCGTAGGCGGAGACGTTGTCCACGGCCGTGCCGTACTTGGCGAGCAGGACGGACCCAGCCACCGTGCTGCCAATTAGCGCGTCATCGCTCGGGCCCATGACGGACTCCGGGGCACGCAGCCGGGTCAGGGCCACCGGGGTCGGTGCGCCCTTCTCGTTCATCACGGTGATGACGGCCTCGCCGATTCCGGCCGAGGTGAGGGTCTCCTCGAGGTCGTAGTCACTCATCGGGAAGGTGGACACCGTCGCCTTGAGGGCCTTGGCGTCCTCCGGGGTGAAAGCGCGCAGGGCGTGCTGGACCCGGTTGGCCAGCTGGCCCAGGACCTCCGCCGGAACATCCTTCGGTGTCTGCGTCACGAAGAAAATGCCTACACCCTTGGAACGGATCAACCGGACCGTGGTGGTGATCGCGTCCAGGAAGGCCTTGGAGGCGTCATTGAACAGCAGGTGTGCCTCGTCCAGGAAGAACACGAGTTTCGGCTTGTCCAGGTCGCCCGCCTCGGGCAGGTCCTCGAACAGGTCGGCCAGGAGCCACATCAGGAAGGTGGAGAACAGCATCGGCTTGGTCTGCAGCGTCGGCAGTTCCAGGCAGCTCACGACGCCGCGGCCGTCGGGGGCGGTCCGGAGCAGTTCGGCGGTGTCGAACTCCGGTTCGCCGAAGAACTTTTCCATCCCCTGCGCCTCGAGGGTGATCAGTTCTCGCAGGATGACGCCGGCGGTGGACTTGGAGAGGCCGCCCAGGTTCTCAAGTTCGTCCTTGCCCTCGTCCGAGGTCAGGAACTGGATGACCGCCCGCAGGTCCTTGAGGTCGATCAGCTCGAGGTTGTTTTTGTCCGCGAAGTGGAAGACCAGCTGCAGGCTGGACTCCTGGGTCTCGTTGAGCTCCATCACGCGGGAGAGCAGGATGGGGCCGAAGGATGTAATGGTGGACCGGACCGGGATGCCGGCGCCGTCGCCGCCGAGGGCAAGGAACTCAACCGGGAATGTCTTGCCGGCCCAGGCCTGGCCGATGCTGTCGGTGCGGGCCTTCAGCTTCTCCGAGCCGGTGGCGGCCGTGGCGAGGCCGGAGAGGTCGCCCTTGATGTCCGCGAGGAACACCGGGACGCCGGCGGTGGAGAGTTGCTCGGCCATCATGTGCAGCGTGACGGTCTTGCCGGTGCCGGTCGCGCCGGCCACCAGTCCGTGCCGGTTCATCATCGACAGGGGCAGCCTGACGGGGGCGTCCTTGTGGAGTTCGCCGTCGACGATCGCGGCTCCCAGCTCGATCGTGGGCCCCTCCAGGGTGTAACCCTTCTGGATGGTGGCGACTTTGTCTGCTGTGGATTTGATGGCCATGCCGCTAGCTTAGCCGGGTCCGGAAGCCCGGACCCGGCCTCCGCCGATGTTTATTTTCGGCGGCCCGTCGGGACCTATCCGGCGAGAGCCTTGAGGACCTCCTGCGCCACGTCCTCGCTGGACTGCGGGTTCTGCCCGCTGATGAGGTTGCCGTCGCGGACCACGTTGGAGCTCCAGGCCGCACCGTTTTCGACGACGGAGCCTTTCTCCTTCAGTACGTCCTCGACGAACCAGGGCGTGTTCTCCCCGGTGCCGCCGCCGAGTTCCTCTTCGTTGGTGAAGACGGTGAGGCGCCGCCCGGCGAAGGCGAACTTCCCGGCGTCGTCGACGGCGCTCAGCAGGCCGGCGGGGCCGTGGCAGAACGGCGCGATGACCTTGCCGGCCGTGTTGGCCTCGACCAGCAGCCGGCCGAGGTCCGCGTCCTCGAACAGGTCTGCCATGGGCCCGTGGCCGCCGGGCATCACGATCGCGTCGTAGCCGGCGAGCTCGACGTCGGCCAGCACCAGCGGGGCCGAAAGCTCGGCGTCGATGTCGGAAAGGTAGGCGCGGAAAGCGTCGGCGCGGTCCTGGCCGCCGGCGGATTCCGCCGCGAGGCTGACCTCGTCAACCGTGGGCTTGGCGCCGCCGGGGGTTGCGATGTGGACGGTGTGCCCGGCACCGCGCAGCGTCTGGTGTGAGACGACGAGTTCCTCGGCCCAGTAGCCGGTGGGGTGCTTGCTGCCGTCGCGCATGGTGAGGGAATCTGCGGCGGATACGACCATAAGGATGTTAGCCATTTGTGTGCTCCTGTTCTGCCGGCGCAAAAGCCGACCACGGGGGTGGTGATGGGGGTGGGGTTTAGCGCGAGGCTTCGAGCTCGGCGAAGGTGGCGTCATCGAGGACGACGCCGCGGGCGGCCAGGTTCTCTTCAAGGTGCGTGACGGACCCGGTGCCGGGGATCGGCATCATGGCGGGGGAGCGGCGCAGCAGCCAGGCGAGGGCCACCTGCGAGGTGGTGGCGCCCAGCCGGGTGGCGGCCTCGGCGAGCGGGCCGCCGGGCCGGGCAAGTTCGCCGGCCGAGATCGGGGCCCACGGGATGAAGCCGATCCCGTTCCCCTCGGCGTAGCCCAGGACATCCTCGGAGCTACGGTCCGTCAGGTTGTAGCGGTTCTGCACGGTCGAAACGGTGAAGTAGCGCCCTGCCAGCTCAAGCTCGGCCACACTGACCTGGGACAACCCCAGCGCCTTGACCTTGCCTTCCTTCTGCAGGTCGCGGAGCACGCTGAACTGCTCCTCCGGATCAACCCTCGGATCAATCCGGTGCAGCTGCAGCAGGTCCAGCGCCTCCACCTTGAGCTTGCGCAGGCTCAGCTCGGTTTGCTGGCGCAGGTACTCGGGGCGGCCCAGCGGCACCCATTCATTCGGGCCGGTGCGGGTGAACCCGACCTTGGTGGCGATTTTCAGGCCGTCCCGGTAGGGGTGCAGCGCCTCGGCGAGGATCTCCTCGCTGATGTTGGGGCCGTAGGAATCGGCGGTGTCGATGAAGTCGACGCCAAGTTCTACGGCGCGGCGGACGACCGCGACGGCCGCGTCCCGGTCGGCGGGTTCACCCCAGACGCCGTCGCCGACGATGCGCATGGCGCCGAAGCCCAGGCGGTGCACGGTTCCCAGGTCCTTAAGCTCAATCGTTGCCAATGGTTCCGGATGCTGTGAGTTGTCGTGGCTCATAAGCGTGGCAACCCCCTAAGCCTGCTGAGTATTCCGTTCACCCCGCTGGCGCCGCCGTTTGCACAGGATGCGGGCCGGGACGGGAAAGCGCCCGGACTGCAGCTATTCGTCTCCCCGACCGCACGGAAACCGTACGTTTTTCCGCCCGGTTCCGGGCCGAAAGGCCGGACCAAGTAGTCGCCCGCGGAAAAGCGAGTACACGGGGGTAAAAGACACGTAGATCCATTGAAAAGTCGAGTGGAAACGACCCCGCTCCGCGCGTATATCCACGCATAGCATCGGGGTTTAAGGATGCGGCCACAATCGGCCGCATTTGCTGTGTCTCATTTGCTGTGTCTCTCTGGGGGTCTCAATGCTCAACCGTTCGCACCACTCTGTCCTCACCCGCCGGCTTGCTGCCGCCGTCGTCGTCCCGGGCGTGCTGACCAGCATGCTGCTGTTTGCCCCGCAGGCGACCGCCGCCACCGGAGCCGTCGACGGCGTCTGCAACGGGGTGGTCAACCAGCTGGCACACCGGGGCACCGTCCAGGAGAACCTGCTCAAAGCCTCGGCGAAGAAGAACGCCGACATCATCGCCCGGCTGCAGGCCGAACGCTCCGCCCTGCAGGCCAGCGCCGCGGCCATTAAGGCGCAGCTCGATGCGACAACGGCGTCTATCGCTGCCCTCGACGCGGCGGAACTGGCTCTGGACGGCCAAATTAGGGCGGCGCAGGATAACCTTGCCTCGCTGGAGGCTGAACGGTCCAGGGCCGACGCAGCGGTGCTCGATTTGAAGGGGACCCTGGCCGGTCTTGAGGCGGAGAAGGCAACGGCCGCCAACCAGCTGGCACCCCTGCAGGAGGAAGAAGCGCTGGCCGTAGCCGCCGCCGATCAGTTGAAGAGCCGCGCCGCCGAGGTCGATGCCCAGATCGGTGCGACCAACACCCAGCTCAGCGTGGCGCTTAGCGAGAAGGAGACGCTGGCGGCGGCGGCAAGTGCAGCGGAGGCAGCGTTGGCCGGCAAGAACGCGGAGATTGCCGCGGCCGAAGCCGAACTCACGGCCCTGAACGCCGCGGCCGCTACCGCCGCGGCGGCAGTGGTGACTGCCGGGACTGCCGTGGCCGATGCCGAGTCGGAACTGCAGAGCCTTGAGGCGGCGGGAACTGCAGCCCAGGCCGAACTTGATGCACAACTTGCCAAGGTCAGCGCCGCAAAAGCCACCCTCGCCGGCCTCCAGGGTGAGGCCACCGCGGCCGATGACGCCGTCGCAGCGAAAAACGCCGCGATCGCGGCGGCCCAGGGCGAACTCGCGTCGCTGCAGGCCGATGCCCGGGCCGCCATGGACGCGCTTGCCGCGAAGAACGCCGAGATCACCACGGCCCAGGCAGAGCTCACAACTTTGCAGGCCACCGCTCGAAGCGCCGCGGCCGCCGTCACCGCCAACAGCAACAAGATCGCTGCACTGAACGCCGAGATCACGTCGCTGGAGCAGCAGATCGCGGCGAAGAACGCCGAGATTACGGCCAAGCGGGCCCAGCTGACCACCGCGCAGAATGAGCTTGCCGCGCTGCAGGCCACCAAGGCAACCCGGGAAGCCGAGATTGCAGCGCTCACAGCCCAGATTGACGCTATCAAGGGCAACTCGAAGCAAAAGCGTGACCTGATCGACCTGCGGGACCTCAAGCAGGGCGAGCTCACCACCATTAACAGCCAAATCAGCGCCAAGACCGCCACCATTGCCGGCTACCAGGGAGACCTGGCCACCCTCCAGAAAGCGGTAAGCGACCTCAACGCGCAACTGCTGGCCAAACAGCAGGAAAGCAGCGCGCTGCAGCAGCAGGTCGCCCCGCTCCAGGCATCCCTGACCGCCGCCAATGACGCCGTCGCCCTCAAGCAGAGCGAGATCGCTGCGCTGAAGGCGCAGATCCCGACGCTCCAGTCGGCCGTAACAGGCGCCAACGCGGCCGTGGCCGCCAAGCAGGCCGAACTCGCTGCTCTTCAGGGGCAAATCCCCGCATTGGAGGCCGCTGCGGCCACTGCCACCCGCGCGGTCGCAGCGCAGGAGCAGATCGTGGCAGCCCTGGAGGCAACCGTGCCGACGCTCACAAGCAACGTTGCGGAAAGCCAGGACGCGATCGCTGCGCAGAAGCTCGTGCTCGAGAAGTTGAAGGGCGAGCTTGCGGCCGCCAACTCCGCCCTCACTGCAGCGCAGGCGGCCGCGACGGCCAAGGCATCCGAGCTGGCCGGGCTGCAGTCCCAACTGCCGGCCCTGACAACGGCCCTGGAGGACGCCGGCGCGGCGGTGAGCGCCAAGCAGGCGGAGATCGCTGCACTGAACTCCCAGCTTGACACCCTCGTGGCCGAGGTCACCGCGCTGAACGGGCAGGTTGCGGCCAAGGAACGTGAAATCCTCGACCTGCAGGCCCGGGTCGCCCCGCTGCTGACGCAGCTTGACGCGCTGAACGGTGAGATCAGCGCCACCGAAACCAAGCTGAAGGAACTCCAGTCGCAGCTGACCGCACTGGACACGAAGTTGACCGATGCCAACGCCACGCTCGCCGCCTTGCAGGCGAGAAAGGGCTCCAGCAAGGATTCCATCGGCGCCCAGAAGAAGATCGTGACCGATCTCCAAGGCCAGCTGGGCAGTGTCCAGAACCAGATCGCGGCCATCGACGGACAGATCGCCCTGGGCGGTTGCGTGGCCCGATCGTCGTGACCAGGCACTGACACGGTCTAGCGGAACCGGACGGGAGGGGACCGGCCCAGCGGCCGATCCCCTCCTGCACGCAGCGGAGAGTGGCGGCGCAGGCGGGGAGCACCACATGGGGAGCACCACAGTGGCGGCAGAAATATCCCGGGGCCGGGCGCCGTTATCGCCAGTGTGCGTCCGCCGGGATCCGGCGTGGCCGCCACCTGATCTTGATCATGCTCCGCAACGAAAGGCCGGCTTTTCCGTGACTGTTCCGCTTTCCATCCTTGACCTGGCAATCATCGGCAAGGGCCAGACGGCGGCAGACAGCTTCGCCGGCAGCGTGGCCATGGCGCAGCGTGCCGAGGAGCTGGGCTACCGCCGCATCTGGTACGCCGAGCATCACAACATGTCCTCCATCGCATCGTCCGCGACGAGCGTGCTGATCGCCCACGTTGCCGCGCAGACCAAGAGCATCCGGCTCGGGGCAGGCGGTGTGATGCTGCCCAACCACTCGCCGCTGACCATCGCCGAGCAGTTCGGCACGCTCGAGACCCTGCACCCGGGACGGATCGACCTGGGCCTGGGCCGCGCCCCGGGCAGCGACCAGAACACCATGCGGGCGCTGCGCCGGGACCCGATGAGCGCGGACAGCTTCCCGCAGGATGTCCTGGAGCTGCAGGGCTACCTGAGCGGACCCACCCGCATCCCCGGCGTCGAGGCCACCCCGGGCCAGGGCACCAACGTGCCGCTGTACATCCTTGGATCCTCGCTGTTCGGGGCGAAGCTGGCCGCGCAGCTCGGACTGCCGTATGCCTTCGCCTCGCACTTCGCCCCGAACGCCCTGCAGGACGCCGTGGCCCTCTACCGCCGCGAGTTCCGGCCGTCCGCGCAGTTGGACGCCCCGCACGTGATCGCCGGCGTCAACGTGATCGCCGCGGACTCCGCTGCCGATGCGCAGGAAATGTTCCAGGCCACCAAACGGGCCCGGGTGTCGCTGTTCTTTGGCAACGGCCGCGTCTTCAGCGACGACGAGGCGGACATGATCCTGGATTCGCCCCAGGGCCAGCACATGGCGCAGATGATGAAGTACTCCGCGGTGGGCACCCCGGGGGCCGTGGTCGACTACCTCGAGGAGTTCACGGCGCACGCCGACGCCGACGAACTGATCGTCGCGCACCAGAGCGCCCGGGTGGAGGACAGGCTTCGGTCCGTCGAGCTCCTCGCGGAGGCTGCCGGAATCGTTGACTTGGCAGCGGGGCGCCCCTAGCGTTAAGCCTGCCGCGGGCTGCACCCAGGCCGCCGGCCACAACCCCGCTTCGCGGTCCGGATTCATCTTCAGAAGTCCAGGTGTCACTATGAAGATCAAGTCCATAGCTGCACCCCTGCTGGTGGTCCTCGTGCTGCTGGGAGGTTCACTTGCGGGAAGCTGGGCGCCGGCCGCCGCTGCCGGCACCACCTACTTCATCAGCGTAGACGGCAACGATGACAGCGACGGAACCTCGCCCAACTCGGCCTGGCAGTCCCTGCTAAAGCTCAACACCACGGCGCTGCAGGCCGGCGACTCCGTGAGCTTCCGGCGGGGCGACACCTGGACCGGCAGCATCGTAGTCAACCAGAGCGGCACGGCCGACGCAGCCATCACCTTGAACAGCTACGGCACCGGAAGCACGCCGACCATCACCGGCGGCGAATCCAGCGGGCAGGGCGCGAACTGCGTCACGATCAACGGGAACTTCATCACGGTGGACGGCCTGCGCGCCGATTCCTGCGGGTACGCCGGGTTCAGCATCTCCGGCGACAACACCACCCTCAAGAACTCCACGGCGACCCACAACGCCGCCGGCATCAAGGTGGGCCAGGGCTCGGATTTCGGCCACTACGTGAACAACAACCTGGCGAACAACGACGTGATGAACGTCAATACGCCCGGGATCAACTGCGGCACCCCGCAATCCGTGAGCTGCAACGACGATTCGGGCGCCTTCGGCGTGCTGATCAACGGCAGTGACAACGAGTTCACCGGCAACACCGTCACCGGATCCACGGCGAAGTCCTACGATTTTTCCCACGACGGCAGCGCCTTCGAAATCTTCAACGGGAGCCGGAACAGCATCCACCACAACGTGGCTGTGGACAACAACGTGTTCTCGGAGATCGGCCGTTCACCGGGGGCCGCAGCCGACGGCAACACCTACCGCTACAACCTGATCCGCTCCAGCTGCGGCGAGAACTGCTCCCAGGCCACCGGGCTGATCGCCCGCGGACCGAAGTCATCCTTCGGCCCAACGGACGGCACCGTCTTCGAATTCAACACCGTATGGCTTGACGGCCCGGAGTCCCAGGCTGTGGTGTGCCACGCGGCGTGCCCCGCTTCCACGGTCATCCGGGGGAACATCCTCGTCGGCGTGCGCAATTCGCTCTGGATCGACGGCTCGGGCTGGACCGAACAGGAGAACGTCCTCAACGGGCCCAGCTCGGTGGAACCCAGCGGCACTTCCACGAGGGAGCCGGCGGGCTTCGTGGACGCACCGACCGACCTTCACCCGACCAGCCTGAGCCCGGCGATTGACCGCGCGGGCTCCAGCCCTTTCACCGTGGACCTCGATGGGCAGCCCGTCGCCCAAAACGGCGACTGCCAGGGTGACGGAGGTGCCGACGCCGGAGCCTACGAGTACCAGGCGCCAGCCTGTTAGCGGGCGTGGCTACTCGCAGGCCACCCCGTCGCCGTCGCGGTCCAGTTTGCTGCTGTATCCGGGCTGCCCGCGGCGGATGGGCGCTGCCCCCGCGGCCCGCACGGCAGCGCAGTTGGCGTAGAACACTGCGGCCGGTGCGGGTGCCGGCGGGACGGGAGCGGGGGCCGGGGCCGCCTGTGCCGGTGCCGCGGGCGGTGCGGCGGGCTGGGCGGGCGGAGCCGCGGCGGCCGGTGCGGGGGCCGGCGGCTGCTCGCTGGTGGGGGCCAGGGCGTCCGGGCAGTCGCCCAGGATCCGGGCCATGGCATCGTGTTCCGCCTGGGTGACCCAGAGTGCATAGCTGGCCTTGACCGAGATCTGCCGGGCCACGTAGGCGCAGCGGTAGGACTTGTTCGGCGGCAGCCAGGTGGCGGCATCGCCGTCGCTCTTTTGCATGTTCGCCGGACCGTCCACGGCGAGGAGGTTGAGCGGGTCGTTGGCAAAGGCGAGCCGCTGGGCCGGGCTGAGCTGCTGGGCGCCCTTCTGCCAAGCGTCGCTGAGCGCCACAACGTGGTCGATCTGGACGGCGGCGCTGGTGCTGTTGCCGCGGACGAAGTTGATCAGCTTCGCAGTGTAGGGGTCGTTAAGGGCGCCGGAGAGCACAACACAGTCACGGGTTCCGGCCTTGAGCGCCACCGCCGTGAGGTCACGGCGGAGCGTGTCGTTGCGGGTATCGCAGCCGTTGCGGTCGACGTCGGCCCAGGCCTGGCCGAACTGGTCGCGGGAGTATCCGGTCTTGGGCGCCCTGCCCTTGACCGGCAGGGTGGCCAACACGTCGAGGGCCCTGCTGGCGTAGGCCGGCTGCTGGCGCGGAGCCGAGGCGCCGGCCAGGCTGACGGCGGGGGCGGTGTCCGGATCCAGCGGGGCGCCGGCGTCGGCCGACGGGCTCGGCGTGGGCGACGGTGTGGCGGAGACTGCCGTGGCGGAGGCGCTCGGCGCGGCTGGGGCCGTTGTTACCGTGGCCGGGCCGGCGCAGGCGGTGGACGAGACCAGCAGCAGCCCTGCCACGCCGCAGGCGATCCAGTCCACGCCCCGGCGCATCGTTCCCGGTGCCGTGCCGGCCAACCTACCGTTTCCGGCGCTAATCTTGCGCAATCGTTCCCCCAGTTTGTGCCTGTTTCCGGGCCGGTTTTCGGCCTTTCACAGCCTACCGGCGCCGGGGCCGGAGCCCGGGCAGGCCGCGCGGGGTGCGGCGTGCCGGGTGGGTGCCTGGCGGTCTCAGGCCAGAAGCAGCGCCACCCCGATCATGGCGGGGACCGCGACGACGGTGGTGACCAGGACGGTGTCCTTGGCGACCGTGAGTCCGGTCCGGTACCGGTTGGCCACCACGTAGACGTTCTGCGCCGTGGGCAGGGCGGACGTGACCACCACGGCGAACAGGGCGGTGTCCTGCAGGCCGAGGGCGAAGCGGGCGAAGAGGAAGGCGAGCAGCGGGTGGACGATGAGCTTGAAGCCGCTGGCCAGCAGGGTGTCGGTCCGCCGCGCGGCCGAGGCCTGCAGCGGCCGGGACCCGTTCAGGCTCATGCCGAAGGACAACAGCATGGCCGGGATCGCGGCCCCGCCGATCAGGTGGATGGGCTGCAGGATGAGCGCCGGTACTTCCCAGCCGGTCCCGGCGACGAGCAGTCCCAGGCCGGAGCCCACGATCATCGGGTTGCGCAGGATCATCAGGACGAAGCTCAAGGGGGTGGTCCGGTGGGCGCTGGTGGTGGCATCGAGGATAAGCAGGTACATCGGGGTGAAGAAGGCGAGCTGGAAGATCAGCAAGGGCGCCACATAGCTGGCATCGCCGAGCACGTAGACGGCGATCGGAATGCCCAGGTTGGCGGAGTTGGCCAGTGAGGCGCTCATGGAGGACACCAGGGCCTCCGGGAGTTGCCGTTTAAGGACGAACCGCACGATGCAGAAGTAGAGGGCCGCCGTCGTGATGGCACCCACAGCGGTCACCAGCAGAGGCGCCGCGAAGATGTCGTGGAGGCGGGCCTTGCTGAGCGTCTCGAACAGCAGGGCCGGGCTTGCCACAAAAAAGGTCAGGGCGCTGAGGACGGAGCGGGCGTTCTCGCCCATGATGTTGCGCCGGCCGACGAACATGCCAACGAGGATGATGAACCAGACGACGAAGAATCCAGCAAGGACGCCTAGCACTCCGGCGCTGCTAGTTCAGCGTGGCGTTGTTCAACGCGTGCGGCGGGCGCAGGAGGCCGGCCGTGTGGCTTTCCGCCGGATCGTTGCCGATCTGGACCACCTTGTTGTCCTTGTCCACGTGGACCACCTTGGGGTTGTAGGCCTTGGCCTCTTCCGTGGTCATCTGCGCGTAGGTGATCAGGATGACGATGTCGTTTTCGTGCATCAGGTGCGCCGCCGCGCCGTTGATGCCGATGACGCCGGATCCGCGCTCGCCGGCGATGGTGTACGTCTCCAGCCGGGCGCCGTTGGTGACGTCGACGATCGCGACGAGTTCACCGGGGAGGATGTCGGCGGCCTCGAGCAGGTCCAGGTCCACGGTGACCGAGCCGACATAGTGAAGGTCCGCGTGGGTGACCGTGGCGCGGTGGATTTTGGACTTGAACATTGTTCGATTCATAACGTCATCAGTCTACCGCCGGCGCCGCGGGTGCGCTGTGAGCCAGGGAACACCGACGGCGGCGTCAACACCAGGGGCGGACGGCTTCAGGCGGCGGTGGTGATCGACGCGGCGGTCTCGGCGAGGATTTGGCGCGCCGCGACGATCGCGGGCCGATTGGCGCTGGAGCGGCGCACCGACGTGAAGACGGTGCGGTGCGGACTGCCGGGGAGCTCGATCAGCTGGGCGGTGGTGCCCCGGCCCGTCCAGACCAGGTCCGGCATCAGCGCCACCGCGTTGCCCGACTCGATCAGCCGGATCTGCGCCTGCAGGTCGGCGGTCTCAAAGCGCACATCGGGCTCGAACCCGGCGCTCCGGCAGGCCTGTTCGGCCCAGTGCCGGGACGCCGCGCCCCGGGGTTCCATCACCCAGGACATCCCGTTGGTGTCGGCGAGGGTGGTGATTGCGGGGCGGCCCGGGGACGCCGGCGGAGCCGCCAGCCGGATCGCGTCGCCGGTCAGGCGGACCCGGTCCAGTTCGGCGTAGCGGGGTGCGGCGTGGCCCGGGTACTGCTCGGCGATGACCAGGTCAAAGTCACGCGCCCAGGTCTCGTGGAGGGCGGTCTCGGGCTCCCGCTGGACCATTTCGATCCGGACCTCCGGGTAGCTGGCGGACATCCGGGTCAGGGCGTCGGGCATCAGCGCCAGTGCAGCGGACTGGAACACGGCGATCCGCACGGTCCCGGTTACCGTGGTCAGCGAGGCGGCCAGATCGGCCTCCGCCTGTTCCAGGGTTTCCAGCAGCTGGGCGGTGTGGGTGACCAGGACCTCGGCCTGCGGGGTGAGCTGTACGCGGCGGCCCGTTTTCCTCAAGAGTTCGACGCCGGCTTCCTTTTCCAGCAGTGCCAGCTGCTGCGAGACCGACGACGGGCTGTACTGCAGCGCCTCGGCGACTTCGGCCAGCGTGCCGCGGATCTTGAGTTCGCGCAAAAGGCGCAAGCGCCGGACGTCGAGCATCACTATTCCTTTGTGAATTCTAATGGTTATTGATTAGGAGAATTCACTTTATCTAATGGAATGGGGCTTGCATACTGTTGTCATCGAGTAACCCCCCATCACAGGGCGGATTGATGGGCGACACCCCACTGCAGGAGACCCTGATGAGCACCAGAGATTTGACCAGATCGATCATGCGGCGCAAGCCCATCGACGACATTGAAGAGGAAAACAAGCACAGCGGCCTGTTCAAAAGCCTGGGCCTCTGGCAGCTGACGGCCATCGGCGTCGGCGGCATTATCGGCGTCGGCATCTTCTCGCTGGCGGGCCTGGTGGCCCACGGCAGCGAGAGCGAACCCGGGGTGGGCCCCGCGGTGCTGTTCTCCTTCCTGATCGCGGGGCTGGCGTCCGCCGCCGCCGCGCTGTCCTACGCAGAATTCGCGGGCATGATCCCGCGGGCCGGCTCGGCCTACACCTACGGGTACGTGGCACTGGGCGAGGTGATCGGCTGGTTCATCGGCTGGGACCTGCTGCTGGAGTACATCGCCATCGTGGCGGTGGTGGCCATCGGCATCTCCGGCTACTTCGACGCGTTCCTTTCCGGCATCGGCATCCACATGCCCGTCTGGATGACCTCGACGGCGGATGAGGGCAAGGGCGGCGTGGTGAATATCCCCGCGATTGCCGTGTGCCTCCTGGTGACCTGGATCCTCTCCCGCGGGACAAAGACGTTCGGCCGCTTCGAGCTCGTGGCCGTGGCCATCAAGGTGGTCCTGATCCTGTTCATCATCGGCCTGGGCATCTTCTACATCAACACCAACAACTACAACCCGTTTATGCCCAGCGGCTTCGGCCCGGTGCTGGCGGGCTCGGCCACGGTGTTCTTCGCCGTCTTCGGCTACGACGCGATGAGTACGGCGGCGGAGGAGGCCACGGACGGCAAAAAGCACATGCCCAAGGCGATCATCCTGTCCCTGATCGTGGCCATGCTTCTCTACGTCGCCGCGACCCTGGTGCTCACGGGCATGCAGAACTACCAGGACATCGACCCGAAGGCCGGCTTCGCTTCCGCCTTCAACGGCGTGGGCCTGCCGGTCATCGCCACGATCATCTCCGTCTTTGCGGTGCTATCGATCCTGACCGTGATGCTGACCTTCCTGCTCGGTGTCACCCGCGTCTGGTTCTCCATGAGCCGGGACGGGCTGCTGCCGGGCTGGTTCGCCAAGACCGACCGCCACGGCACCCCGCAGCGCGTCACTTGGATCGCCGGCGTGGCCTCGGCCCTGCTGGCCGGCGTCTTCCCGATCAAGGCCGTCGCGGACCTGACGAACATCGGCATCCTGGCCGCATTCGTCGTCGTCTGCCTCTCGGTGATCATCTTCCGCTACAAAAAGCCCGATGCCCCGCGCACGTTCCGGTTGCCGCTGATGCCGGTGGTCCCGCTGTTCGGCATGCTCGCCTCGGCGTTCCTGATGCTGCAGCTGCACTGGGAGACATGGGTCCGCTTCGGCGTGTGGCTGGTAGTGGGGCTGGTCATCTACTTCGGCTACGGCCGGAAACACTCCCTGATGAACCCGGAGAGCCCGCGGCACCAAGAGGCCGTGGAAATGCACCGCCACGTCGGCTAGCCGCACCGCACTACCGCACGTCCTGCGGCGCTTCTCCGGACGCTCCCTCAGGTCCGGCGCGATTTCGACGAACCCTCTCGCGCCCGGCGCGGGAGGGTTCGTCGTTTCGGTGCCAGACGTGAGGGAGGATCGCCCCGCGGAAACTTCGATTTTTCTAACCAGTATTGCTCAGAAAACATCGCTTTATCTTATGAAAATTTGCTCTCATACTGATTTCAAGAACGGTCCACGTATTGAGAAAGAACGAGTGCCACCATGACCAACACCTCAACGGAATCCGGCCTGGCCAGCGGCGGGGACGCGGGCAACGAAGCCACGCACGCCGCCGTCTCGGAAGGCTCGCCCGTGCTTGAGGCCGCAGCCCTCGCCGAGGAGACCATCACCCTGGTGCGCCGCTGGCTCACCGAGGCGGCCAAGGTCCCGGTGGATGCCTCGGCGGAGCAGCTCGCCGGCGTCCTGAAGGACCCCAACGGCCTGGACTTCACGGTCGGATTCGTCGACGGCGTCGTCCGCCCCGAGGACCTGCAGGTCGCTGCGCGCAACCTCGCCGCCCTGGCCCCCAAGGTCCCGGCCTTCCTGCCCTGGTACATGCGCAGCGCGGTCCGCCTCGGCGGCACCATGGCCCCGGTCCTGCCGCAGGTGGTCATCCCGGTTGCCCGCCGCGTGCTCCGCGAAATGGTCGGCCACCTGATCGTCGACGCGACCGACGCCAAGCTGGGCCCGGCCATCGCCAAGATCCGCCGTGACGGCATCAAGCTCAACGTCAACCTCCTCGGCGAGGCGGTGCTCGGCGAGCACGAGGCCTCCCGCCGGCTCGAGGGCACCCACACCCTGCTGGCCCGCCCCGACGTGGACTACGTCTCGATCAAGGTCTCCTCCACCGTGGCCCCGCACTCCGCCTGGGCCTTCGACGAGGCCGTGGAACACGTGGTCGAGAAGCTCACCCCGCTCTTCACCCGCGCCGCGTCGTTCCCCAAGCCCAAGTTCATCAACCTGGACATGGAGGAGTACAAGGACCTGGACATGACCATCGCGGTCTTCACCCGGATCCTGAACAAGCCGGAGTTCAAGAACCTCGAGGCCGGCATTGTGCTCCAGGCCTACCTCCCGGATGCGCTCGCGGCGATGATCCGCCTGCAGGACTGGGCCGCGGCCCGCCGCGCCGACGGCGGCGCCGCCATCAAGGTCCGTGTGGTCAAGGGCGCCAACCTGCCGATGGAACAGGTCGAGGCCTCCCTGCACGACTGGCCGCTCGCCACCTGGAACACCAAGCAGGACTCGGACACCAACTACAAGCGCGTCATCAACTACGCGTTGCACCCGGACCGGATCGGCAACATCCGGATCGGTGTGGCCGGCCACAACCTCTTCGACATCGCCTTCGCCTGGCTGCTGGCCAAGCAGCGCGGGGTGGAGCAGGGCATCGAGTTCGAGATGCTGCTCGGCATGGCCCAGGGCCAGGCCGAAGCCGTCAAACAGGACGTCGGGTCGCTCCTGCTCTACACGCCGGTGGTCCACCCCGCCGAGTTCGACGTCGCGATCGCCTACCTGATCCGCCGGCTCGAAGAGGGCGCCAGCCAGGACAACTTCATGTCCGCGGTGTTCGAACTCAGCGAGAACGAATCCCTGTTCGAACGCGAGAAGCAGCGCTTCCTCGCCTCCCTCGCCAAGCTCGACGACGAGGTCCCGGCCCCGAACCGCCGGCAGAACCGCAGCCTCCCGGCCGCGCCGCTGCCGCACGATTCGTTCGAGAACACCCCGGACACCGACCCGTCGCTGCCGGCCAACCGCGACTGGGGCCGCGCCATCCTGGGCCGTGTCGCCAGCTCCACGCTGGGCAACGCCGCCGTTGAGGCCGCCACCATCAACGACGCCGAGACCCTGAACACGGTCATCGACACCGCCGTCGAAAAGGGCAAGGCCTGGGGCGCCCTCACCGGCGCCGAGCGCGCCGAAATCCTGCACCGCGCCGGCGACGTCCTAGAGGCCCGCCGCGCCGACCTGCTCGAGGTTATGGCGTCCGAGACCGGCAAGACCATCGACCAGGGCGATCCCGAGGTCAGTGAGGCGGTGGACTTCGCGCACTACTACGCCGAGTCCGCCCGCCGGCTCGACGACGTCGACGGCGCCACCTTTGTCCCGGCGAAGCTCACCGTCGTGACCCCGCCGTGGAACTTCCCGGTGGCCATCCCGGCCGGCTCCACCCTCGCGGCGCTCGCCGCCGGGTCCGCCGTCGTGATCAAGCCCGCCAAGCAGGCCCGCCGCAGCGGCGCCGTCATGATCGAGGCGCTCTGGGAAGCCGGCGTTCCGCGCGACGTGCTGACCATGGTGCAGCTGGGCGAACGCGAACTGGGCCAGCAGCTGATCTCGCACCCGGCCGTGGACCGCGTCATCCTGACCGGCGGCTACGAGACCGCCGAGCTGTTCCGTTCCTTCCGCAAGGATCTGCCGCTGCTGGCCGAAACCAGCGGCAAGAACGCCATCATCGTCACCCCGAGCGCCGACCTGGACCTCGCGGCCAAGGACGTCGCGTACTCCGCGTTCGGCCACGCCGGCCAGAAGTGCTCCGCGGCCTCGCTGGTGATTCTCGTCGGGTCGGTGGCGAAGTCCAAGCGCTTCCACAACCAGCTGATCGACGCCGTCACCTCGCTGAAGGTCGGCTACCCGGAGGATCCGGCCAGCCAGATGGGCCCGATCATCGAGCCCGCCAGCGGCAAGCTCCTCAACGCCCTGACCACCCTCGGCGAGGGCGAGGCCTGGGCGGTGGAACCGAAGCAGCTGGACGATTCCGGCAAGCTCTGGAGCCCGGGCGTGCGCTCGGGCGTGCGGCGCGGGTCCTACTTCCACCTCACCGAGTTCTTCGGCCCGGTCCTGGGTGTGATGACCGCCGAAACCCTGGAGGAGGCCATCGCGATCCAGAACCAGATCGAGTACGGCCTGACCTCCGGCCTGCACTCGCTCAACTCCGACGAACTGGCACTCTGGCTGGACACCGTCCAGGCCGGCAACCTCTACGTCAACCGCGGCATCACCGGCGCAATCGTTCAGCGCCAGCCCTTCGGCGGCTGGAAGAAGTCAGCCGTTGGTGCCGGCACCAAGGCCGGCGGCCCCAACTACCTCGCAGGGCTCGGCGACTGGGCCAGCAAGCCCAGCACCGCTGTGGCCACCTCGGCACACTCCGGCGTGCGCCGGATCGAGGAGACCGCCAGGGGCTTCCTGACCGCTGAGGAGCTGGCCCCGCTGCAGCGCTCGCTGGCCTCCGACGCTTTGGTCTGGGCCGAGGAGTTCGGCACCGCCAAGGATGTCTCCGGGCTGAGCGCTGAACGCAACGTCTTCCGCTACCGCCCGCTCCCGGTTACGGTGCGGCTCTCCGACGGCGAACCGCTCGGCGCGCTGGTCCGGGTGGTTGCGGCAGGCGTCCAGGCAGGATCGGAGCTCACGGTGTCCAGCGCCGTCGAACTGCCCGCTCAGCTGCGTGCGGTGCTGTCCGGCCTGGGCGTCGCCATCACCGTGGAGGACGACGCCGCGTGGCTGGCCTCTGCGGCCAGGCTCGCCGGGGCAACGAAACTGCCCGTGACCCGCATCCGCCTGATCGGCGGCGACGCGAAGGCGTTGGCGGAAGCCACCGGCGGCCGCCCCGACCTGGCGGTGTACTCCCACCCGGTCACCGAGGCCGGACGCGTGGAACTGCTGCCGTTCCTGCACGAGCACGCCGTCAGCATCACCGCGCACCGCTTTGGCACCGCCAACCATCTCTCGGACAGCCTGATCTAGACGGTTCTCCGGGCCGCTCCAGGGCAGACAGCGTCGGGGGAGGGGAGGCAANAGCACGCCGTCAGCATCACCGCGCACCGCTTTGGCACCGCCAACCATCTCTCGGACAGCCTGATCTAGACGGTTCTCCGGGCCGCTCCAGGGCAGACAGCGTCGCCGCCGTGACCGCAGCCAAACTGCGGGCACGGCGGCGACGGTTGTTTAGGGCTCAGCCCAGGTACCAGCCCGGCGGCACCCAGGACGCGGGAACGGCGTGCGCGGAGAAATCCTCGCAGCCGGAGCAAAAGTACGCCACCTCGCCCAGTTTGCTGACCGAGCCGTCGCGGCGGTGCTTCGCGGGAACAAATGACTCGAGGTACACGAACTCGTCCGTCCCGCACCGTTCGCAGAAGGGGATTCCCACGTAGTCCGCGTCGGCGCGAACGGAGGCGGCATGCGGGTCGAGGCGGCCCAGCGGCGGATGCGGCACGCTTTCCAGCAGCGGTGCCGCCGCCAGGGGTGCCGCGGCCGCCAGCGGGTGGGCCGGAGTCAAGGGGCGGCCGTGCCGCACCGGGCCAGGTCGCATGGCGGGATGGGGACGATGTGTGGCTGGCGTCATTGCTGGCCTATCCCGAACGCTCCCCGCAGCCTGCCGCCATAGCCGAATGGCAGCAGCCAGCAACAGCGTTCGTTGTCTCGAAATGTTGTGGCGGGCCTCTGCTTGACCTTCAACACAGTCAGGATAGGACAAGTACCACCCGCGTTCAATGGCTGCGTACTGGCCCGGCCGGCCAAGTATTTTGTGGCACGTACCGGGGTGCGGCTGAGTAGGTACAGGGGAACGCGCGGACTAGGTGGAGCGGTTCAGGGCGCGTCCCACGATGGTCTGGGTGAGGGCTTCGATGACCTCGGTGTTGGCCAGCGGATTGCGGATCAGGGTGAAGTCGACGTCGCCGACGCTGGGCAGGTCGAAGCGCCGGGTGATGATCAACAGGTCCTCCGGAACCAGCGAGGACGGCATCACGGCGACGCCGATGCCGGCGCGGACGGCGGCCAGCACCCCGCTGATCTGCCGCGTGGTGCAGGTGATCCGCCAGGTGCGGCCGGTTGCCTCAAGCGCATCGATGGCCAGCTTCCGGCTCAGGCTGGGCGCGGGGTAGGCGATCAGCGGCACGGGATGGCCGGGGTCCAGGGAGGTCTGCTCAAGCCCCACCCAAGCGAAGGAGTCCTGCTGCACCACGGTGCCGTCCTTGGCGCCGGCGACCCACTTGACGAAGACCAGGTCCAGTTGCCCGGCGTTGAGCCGCTTGTAGAGCTGGTCGCTCTGTCCCACCGTCAGTTCGAGGTTGATCTGCGGGTAGATCTGGCGAAACTCGCGCAGGATCCGGGGCAGTCCCGTGATGGCGAGGTCGTCCGCGGTGCCGAAGCGCAGCCGGCCCCGCATCGCGGAACCGGAGAAGTAGCGGGCTGCGGAGTCGTGGGCGGCGAGGATGCTGCGCGCGAAGCCCGCCATGGCGTCGCCGTTGTCCGTCAGGCGCACGTCGCGGGTGTCGCGGGCGATCAGGGTCCGCCGGGCTGCGGCCTCCAGTTTCCGGACGTGCTGGCTGACGGTCGGCTGCGCCAGCCCCAGGCGCTCGGCGGCCCGCGTGAAGCTGAGCGTCTCGGCCACGGCCAGGAAGGAACGGAGCTGGGCGGGTTCAAACATGCGGCCTCCCGGCCAGTTGGTCGACGTAGCGGTCCACTCTCAGCCTCCCCCATTGCGATTCGTGATGCTAGTTATATGCAGAATAGCCTTCCATAATCGTTTCGGGCCAGCATAGCGTTAAGGCGACCCCGTTGACCCGCTCCCTTGAGGACTTTCCGTGGCACCCCCTCCGCCTTTCCAGGCCGCAGACCCGCAACACGATCAACTCCGGCAGGTCCCCCTGCCGCCAACCGCCCAGCCCGCCACCGCCCAGCCCTCCACCGCACAGATCGGTGTCGTCACCGAGCGGCTGCCGTGGCGGCATACTTTCATTTCGCTCAAGGTCCGGAACTTCCGGATCTTCGCGATCGGGCACTTCATCGCCGTGGTGGCGCTCTGGATGCAGCGCATCGCGCAGGACTGGCTGGTCCTCCAGCTCTCCGGCTCCGTCACCGCCGTCGGCGTCACCGTGGCACTGCAGTTCCTGCCCTCGCTGTTCCTGGGTCCCTGGGCGGGCATGATGGCGGACCGGTTCGCCAAGCGCAGGATCCTGATGCTGTGCCAGTCCGTCGCCGCCGTTCTCGCGGCGCTCCTCGCGGGTCTGGCGCTGTCGCAGCGGATCGAGGTGTGGCACGTTTACGTGATCGCCCTGACTCTGGGCCTGGTCACAGTGCTGGACCAGCCGGCCCGGCAGGTCTTCGTCAACGAGCTGGTGGGGCCGGCCTACCTGCGCAACGCCATCAGCGTGAACTCCACGATCTTCCAGCTCGGCGGCCTGATCGGCCCGGCCTTCGCGGGTGCGCTGCTTGGCGCAGTCGGGGCAGGCTGGGCCTTCGCCGCCAACGCCGTCGCGTGCTGCTTCACCGTGACCATGCTGCTGGTCCTGCGCAAGGACGAGCTGCACCTCACGCTGCCGGCCGCCAAACGGAAGGGCATGCTCAGGGAAGGGCTGCAGTACGCCCTGGCCAAGCCCACGATCTACTGGCCCTGGCTGATGGCCGGCTTCATCGCGGTGTTCGCGATGAGCCTGCCGGTGCTGCTGGCGGCCTTCGCGGACCGCGTGTACGACGCCGGTGCCGGCGGCTACGGCCTGCTCAACGCCCTGGTGGCGCTCGGGGCACTGGCCGGGGCCATCACGTCCGCCCGGCGGCGCCAGCTCCGGCTGCGCTCCGTCGTGCTGGGCGCCGGGATGTACGGGCTGATGCTCTGCCTGGCAGCAGCGGCGCCAACGATGGAGTGGTTTGGGGTGGCGATGGTGCTGGCCGGCTTCTGGTGCCTGATGTTCCTGACCGCAGCCAACCAGCTGGTCCAGGTCAGCGCCAACATGGGGATCCGCGGCCGGGTGATGAGCCTGTACATTATGGTGCTCATCGGCGGCCAGGCCATCGGGGGGCCGCTGATGGGCTGGCTGGCCGAGCACCTGGACCCGCAGACGGCGATCCTGGTGTCCGGCGGGGTGCCGGCGCTGGCCGCGGCGGCAGTCGCCGTCGTACTGGCCCGCCGCGGGCAGCTGATGCTGAAGGTGGACCTGAAGGATCGGCGGCGGCTGCTGCGGATTGTCCGGAACGCGTAGCTTTCCGCGCCGGTTTCGGGCAGGGGCTACGCGGATCCGCACAGCGGGGGTCCGAAACCGGCGCGAAAACCGGAAGCGGGGAAAAGTGGAGCGGCTGACGGGAATCGAACCCGCGTATCAAGCTTGGGAAGCTAGCGCTCTACCATTGAGCTACAGCCGCAGCGGGAGGGTCCAGGATCCTGGTCCACTCCTGCGGAACAACGAGACTTACCTTACCCCAGCCGGGGGATTTCCCAGAACAGCGACGCCGGATCCCGGCCGGCTGCCCCGGCGCTCCCTCAGCCATGCCAGGCATGCTGCGCCCTCGGCCCGCTGGAACTCCCGCAGGGTTGGAATGCCGGCCGGGCCGGTGCCCTGGCGCTGTCGGTGAAATAGCCGGCGAGGGCTGCCAGCACGGCGTCGATGTGCTCCGCAGCCGCGCCGGCAAAGGCGCGGTGCTGCCGCAGGGCCGCCTCCGTGTCGCACCCCGGGTCGCTGACCCAGGCGTCGATCAGGACCGTGAGCGCGTCGAACCAGGAGGCCCCGCGCGCCGCCCAAGGCCAGTCCACAATCACGGCGCCGCCGTCGCCGGTCACCAGGACGTTGTCCGCGCGCAGATCCACGTGGACCAGGTGGTCGCCCCGGAGCGCGTCGGCGGCCCCGGCGGCGAGCGATTCCAGGTCCGCGTGGTGGGCTGCGGCCCAGGGGTCCAGGTCCGCGGACGGGGCGATGCGCAGCCTCTTCCAGCCCTCGAAGACACTCCGCACCTCGTCCGGCAGGGCCGGCAGCGCCGCGAGGGCATCAGCCGGCAGCGGGGCCGCGGCGATGGTGTCCACGCGTCGAGCACCCGGTGGAGCTCAGTTCCGGAGAGCCGGGGATGCCGGCCCTCGACGTCTTCCAGCACGACGGCGACCCAGCCGCCGTCGTCGTACACCCCGGCCAGCTTCGGCACCGGAAGGTGGCCCGGCAGGAGCCCCATCACCCGGGCCTCCCGGCGGTGCAGGCCCGGTGAATCGGGATTGGGCTCGCTGCCCACCGCCTTGACGAAGAACCGGCCGCCGGCTTCGGTCAGTACCCGGTCGGCGCTGCCGGGGGAGTAGCCGCCGCTCTGCGAACGGGCGGACACCACCGGGCTGCCGAGGATGGCCTCGACGCCGGCGCGGACCGCGGCGGGTAATTCGCGCCAGCCCAAACGATTGTTCATGGTGAAACAGTAGCCGGGGCGCGGACCGGGGGCGGCCCATAACTCTTCGATAAAGGCCCGCCCCCGCATCTGCCCGGGGCGGGCCTTGCTGGCTATCCTGAAGGGGTTAGCTGCAGTCTCCGGGGAAGCCGGCTACGTCCGTCAGCCGTCCGCCGAGCGAGGATTTCCGTGGCCTTTGCAGAGTACGAAGTGGTGATCCGGCGCGACGCGATGAGCGTCTACAACTTCCTGCTGGACCCGCGTAACCTTCCCTTCTGGCGTGACGGGATTCGCGGCGTTGAACTGGTCTCCGGTGCGGCCTGCTCGAAAGGGGCCATCTACCGTCCCCGGCTGGCCGCGACGGGCCGGCCCGCGGCCGCCGGGGAATTCCAGCTCACCGCTACCCGGCCCGGGGCCGAGATCCAGTTCCAGGCGATTGCCGGACCCGCGCAACTGCACGGGGGCTACTACCTCAGCACCGAGGGCTCCAGCACCCGCGTCCGCTTCGCCCTCCGGTCCCGCAATGCGGGGCTTTCGCTCCTGATGTACCCGAGGCTCCGCCGGGAAATGATGGGGCAGGTGGAACAGTTGGAGCAGCTCAAGTCCCTGCTGGAGCACCGGCAGGAAGCGGCTTAGCGTGATTTTGCTGTAACACTGGCCCCACGCCCACCAGCGGGCAACGAGTGGGGTATTTTTGAACCTGTGCTGATCTCTGACCGCGACATTCGTACTGAAATCGATTCCCAGCGGATTGTGCTGGAGCCGTTCGACCCCGACATGGTTCAGCCGTCGTCGGTGGACGTGCGGATTGACCGGTTCTTCCGGCTGTTCGACAACCACAAGTACGCGCACATCGACCCGGCCGAGGACCAGCCCGAGCTGACCCGCCTGGTGGAGGTGGACCCGGGGGAGCCGTTTATCCTGCACCCGGGCGAGTTCGTTCTGGGGTCCACCTACGAGACCGTCACCCTGCCGGATGACATCGCGGCGCGGCTCGAGGGCAAGTCCTCGCTGGGCCGCCTTGGCCTGCTGACGCACTCGACGGCGGGGTTCATCGATCCGGGCTTCTCCGGCCACGTGACCCTGGAGCTCTCCAACATGGCGACGCTGCCGATCAAGCTCTGGCCGGGCATGAAGATCGGCCAGTTGTGCTTCTTCCGCCTGAGCTCGGCTGCCGAGCACCCTTACGGTTCAGGTGAGTACGGCAACCGCTACCAGGGCCAGCGCGGCCCGACGGCGAGCCGCAGCCACCTGAACTTCCACCGCACCGACATCTAAACAGCACCGACATCTAGGCCGGCCGCCCCTCAGCCGGCCGGACGGACCGGTAGCGTCGCGCGCCGGGCCGGCCGCCGCAACATCCGTACCACCGGCTCCACGAAGCGGGCTGCGAGCGGACCCATAATGGCCATGACCAGCACGTAGGCGGTGGCCAGGGCGGCGAGCTCGCGAGGCACGACGCCGGAGGCGACGGCGAGCCCCGCGATCACAATCGAGAACTCGCCGCGGGCAATCAAGGCCGCCCCGGCACGGAAGCGCCCGGCGATGGCGATCCCGGCCCGCTTGGCTGCCCAGACTCCGGTGATCATCTTCGTTGCCGCCGTCAGGACTGCCAGGACCAGCGCCCAGCCGAGGACCGGCGGGATGGACGCTGGATCCGTGTTCAGGCCAAAGACCACAAAGAAGATTGCCGCGAACAGGTCCCGCAGCGGCTCCAGGATCCGAGTGGCGCTGTGCGCGGTGGCGCCGGAGATCGCAATCCCGAGCATGAAGGCGCCCACCGCCGCCGAAACCTGCATCGCGGCGGCCAGCCCCGCGACCAGCAGCGCCGCCCCGAGCAGGTTGAGCAGGAACACCTCGGAGTTTTCGCTGTGGACGGCCTTGGACACGTGGTGGCCATGGCGCAGCGCGACCACCAGCACCAGCGTGACGACGGCGAGCGAGATGCCCACCGTCTGCAGGCCCACCAGGAACGTCACTCCGGCGAGGGTGGCGGTCAGGATCGGCAGGTAGACGGCCATGGCCAGGTCCTCGAACACCAGGATGGACAGGATCACCGGCGTCTCACGGTTACCGATCCGTCCCAGATCGGTGATGACCTTCGCGGCGATTCCCGACGAGGAGATGTAGGTGACGCCGCCCATCACCATGGCCCCCACGAGCCCCCAGCCGAGCATCAGCGCCAGCGCCGCCCCCGGGACGAAGTTGAGCACGAGGTCGAGCACGCCGGCCTGCCAGGAACGCCGCAGTCCGGTGACGAGCTCGGCCGCCGTATATTCCAGTCCGAGCATAAGCAGGAGCAGGATGACACCGATTTCGCTGGAAAGATGTGCGAACTCGTGCATCCCCTCGAGCTTGACGAGCCCGCCGGCACCAAAGAACAGGCCGCCGACGAGGTAGAGCGGGATGGGGGACATGCCGATCCGCCCGGCCAGCCTGGCCAGCAGGCCAAGGCAGAACACGACGGCCCCCAGTTCGATGAGGGTCAGGGCGAGCGGATCCATGCCACTTATCCGTTGCGCAGGATGCTGGCTGCCGTGTCCAGGCCTTCCTGCGTGCCCACCGCGACCAGCAGGTCACCGGGGTGCAGAACGACGTCGGGGCCGGGCGAGGGGAGGACTTCGCCTTCGCGCATGATGGCAACAATGGAGGCACCGCTGCGCGTCCGGATGCAGGCCTTCCCCATCGGCTGGTTCTGGAAGGGGGAGTCCGCCGCGATGGAGAACTGCCGGGTGACGATCCCCGGGACCTCCCGGTGAGCCTCGGACAACTGCATGGCCAGGCGCTGTCCTCCCAGCAGATTGCCGAGCGCGGCGGCCTCGTCGGCGGTCAGCGGAATGGACGCCTGGCAGGTGTCCGGGTCATCCCAGGTCGAGACGATCAGCTCGGTCTGGCCTTCGCGGTACTCGACGACGCCGATCCGGCGCCCCGAGGCGGTCATGAAGTCCTTGCGCCGGCCCAGGCCGGGAAGGTCTGTCTCATCCACGTTCATGCCTCCAGCCTAGTGCGCCTGCCGGGTTTTGGGGCAGGTTCAGGCCGCGGGCACCACGGCGATTTCGGTCTTTCCCGGCGGCTTGACGGGCAGCATCACCAGCAGCCCGGCCAGCAGCACAACCATGATGCCGAGGATGCCCCAGCGCTGCGCTTCGCCGGGGGCAACGAGGGGCGTCGCGATGGTTATGCACAGGGTGAAGAGCGCGGGCGCCAGGAAGCTAACGGCCCGGCCGGTGGTGGCGTACAGGCCAAACAGCTCGCCGGATTCTCCGTGCGGGGCGAGCCGGGCCAAGTAGGCGCGGGACGAGGACTGCGCCGGCCCCACGAACAGGCACAGGAACAAGCCGAATACCCAGAACGTGGTGCTGCCGGCCCATTCCATGCCGAGAAGGGTATATGTTCCGTTGCCCAGGGCCAGCAGGACGCTGCCCGCGACCAGCAGGCCGGCCAGCGATCCGATGATGACCGCCTTGGGTCCCACTTTGTCGTCAAGGAAGCCGCCCAGCAGAGCCCCGACGGCGGCAACCACGTTGCCGAAAATAGCGAAGAAGATGACCTGTTTGAGCTCAAAGCCGAAGGTTCCGGCGGCGATAATCCCGCCGAAGGTGAACACTGCGGCGAGCCCGTCGCGGAAGATCGCGCTGGCGAGGAGGAAGAAGATCGTGTGCGGGCTGGTCCGGTAGATGGCGCGGATCCTGCGCACCAGCAGGCCGTAGGAGGCGAAAAACCCCAGCCCGGCCTGCCGGGCCTTGGGCACCTCGGGGACCGCGAACATGACCGGAATGGCGAAGACCAGGAACCAGAGGGCGGAGAACACCGCCACGAGACGGATGTTCAGGCTGTCCTCGGTGGAGGCGCCGAACCAGTCGATGCTGGGCTGGACGAAGAGCTGCAGCACGATCAGCAGCGCCACTATGCCGCCGACGTAGCCCGAGGCCCAGCCGAAGCCGCTGATCTTGCCGATGTTGGCGGGGGTGGAGATCTGGGCCAGCATGGCGTTGTAGTTGACGCCGGCGAATTCGAAGAACACGTTGCCCAGCGCAATCAGCGTCACCCCGAGGAGCAGGAACTCCGGGCGCGGAAAGACGAAGAAACACAGCCCGGTCAACAGCGCGACGGCGGCGGTGTTGACCCCGAGCCAGAGCTTGCGCCGGCCGCCGGTGTCCGAGCGCTGCCCGGTGACCGGGGCCAGCAGCGCGATGGCCAACCCGGCGATGGCCAGGGCGCCGCCCAGGACCGCCGAGGCTTCGTCTTCGCCGCCGAAGGCCTTGGAAGTCAGGTAGACGGTAAAGACGAAGGTGGTCATCACCGCGTTGAAGGCTGCGGAACCCCAGTCCCAGGCGGCCCACGCGAGGACCTTGCCCTTGCTTGTGGCGTGGCTGCCGGACTCGAGTTCCGAGGCCGGGCGCATGGCCTCGGGGGCGGTGGCGGAGTTCATAGCCTGATGTTAGCCGTCCGGCCCGGCCCAGCCGCGGAGGAAACGGCCCGGGCCGCGGCGGCCGCTGCGCCGGGCCCGCAGTCCGGACGGGCGGCCCCGGCCCCGTCATGCGGGAAAGAATTTGTGCACGCTTGGTAAACTTGCCGCACCGAACCTAACCAATGCCCCGCCTGCTCCAACTTTTTAACAACCGAGTTCCTGACGTTGCGGAGATACCAGTGATCACAGTCCTTGCCGTGCACTTCGCGGTGGCTGCTGTGGCGCCGTTCCTCTTCCGCCGGCTCGGCCGGAACGCGTTCTTCGCGCTGGCCGCGGTGCCCGCGGGATCGTTCGTCTGGCTGGCCTTCCAGCATGGTGCGGTGTACTCGGCCGCGGGGTCCACCTCGGTGGTCCTTCCGTGGATCCCCGACCTCCGGCTCGAGCTGGCCTTCCGGATGGATGCCCTGGCCTGGGTCATGTCGCTGCTGATCCTGGGCGTCGGGGCGCTGGTCCTGGTCTACTGTGCCCGTTACTTCAAGGACAAGGACAGCTATCTGGGCGGCTTCGGCGCCCAGCTGCTCGCTTTCGCCGGGGCGATGTTCGGCCTGGTCACCGCCGACGACCTGCTCCTGATGTTCGTCTTCTGGGAACTGACCACGGTGCTGTCCTACCTGCTGATCGGCTACGCCCGCACCCGGTTGTCGGCCCGCCGCTCGGCGCTGCAGGCCCTGGTGGTCACCACCGCCGGGGGCCTGGCCATGCTGGTCGGGCTGATCATGCTGGGCGCCACGGCGGGAACCTACCGGATCTCGGCGCTCCTGGCGATGGCGCCGGAGCTGGTGACGGGTCCCGCCGCGGACGCGGTGGCGGCCGCCGTCGTGCTGGTGCTGGTGGGCGCGATCACGAAGTCCGCGCTGGTCCCTTTCCACTTCTGGCTTCCCGGGGCGATGGCCGCGCCGACGCCGGTCAGCGCGTACCTGCACGCCGCCGCCATGGTCAAGGCGGGCATCTACCTCGTGGCGAGGCTCGCCCCCGGGTTCGCCGAGACGGCGTTCTGGCTCCCGGTGGTGCTGGGCCTGGGGCTGGCGACCATGCTGGTGGGCGGCTACCGCGCCCTGCGCCAGACCGACATCAAGCTCATCCTCGCCTACGGCACGGTCAGCCAGCTGGGCTTCCTGACCATGGTGGTGGGCCTCGGCAAACCCGATGCGGCGCTCGCCGGACTCGCCTTGCTGCTGGCGCATGGACTCTTCAAGGCCACGCTGTTCCTGGTGGTCGGCATCATCGACCACCAGGCCGGGACCCGCGACATCCGGAAGCTCTCCGGGGTGTACCGCTCCTCCCGCGCCCTGGCCATTGTGGCCGCCGTCGGCGCGGCCTCCATGGCCGGTATCCCGCCGCTGGCGGGCTTCGTGGCGAAGGAATCGGTTTTCGAGGCGTTCGTGCACTACGGCACCGGCGCCGCGGCAGGTCCGTGGGGTCCCGTGCTCCTCATCGGGCTGGTCGTGGGCTCCGTCCTGACCTTCGCCTACAGCGCACGGTTCATGTGGGGCGCCTTCGCGGTCAAGCCCGGCGTCGAGACCACCCCGTTCAAAGCCGTCAAGCCCGCCTTCCTGGCGGCCCCCGCCGTCCTGAGCCTGCTGACCATCCTCTACGGGCTGTGGCCTGCCGCGGCGGATGCGTGGATCCAGCCCTACGCCGCGCTGTTTGTGCCCGACGGCGAGGATCCGGCGGCCGCCGCCGGGCACCTGGCACTGTGGCACGGGCTCACCCCGGCGCTGGGGATGACCGTGGTGACGTTCGCCCTCGGCCTGGCGATGTTCTACGGACGGAACGCAGTCGCCCGCGCCCAGGGGCTGGTGCCCGGCTGGGTCGACGGCGACCGCGCCTACCAGCTCACCATCGGCGCCCTCGACGATGCCGCGGTCTGGGTCACCGGCCGCACCCAGCGCGGTTCGCTCTTCTTCTACCTTGCCGTCATCCTGAGCGTCGCCTTTGTCCTGCCGCTCACCGCGCTGCTGCTGGCCAACAAGCCGCTGCCCGGGGGCCTGTACTTCATCGACCCGGGCTCGCCGCTGCAGCCCGTGGTCGGCGCCGGCATCGTGATCGGAGCGCTCGCCGCGGTGCGGGCCAACAAGCGCTTCCTGGCGGTGCTGATGGTCTCGGTCACCGGCTACGGCATCGCGTTGATGTTCGCGCTCCAGGGCGCGCCGGACCTTGCCCTGACGCAGATGCTGGTGGAGACCATCATCCTGGTGGCTTTCGTCCTCGCCATGCGCAGCCTGCCGGCCGAACTGCGCGACCGCACCGGCGGCAAGTACCGGGTCGTCCGCGTGATCATCGGCGCCGCGTTCGGCGTCACGATGATCTTCGTGGCGATCTATGCCCTGGGAGCGCGGGTGGCCACCCCGGTCTCGCTGGAGTTCCCGCGCCTGGCCTATGAGGAAGGCAGCGGCCTGAACATCGTGAACGTCACCCTCGTGGACATCCGGGCCTGGGACACCTTCGGCGAGATCTCGGTGCTGGCGCTCGCGGCCACCGGCGTCGCCAGCCTGATTTTCGTCCGCGGCCGCGGCGACCGCATCGGTCCGTCCGCGTCGGTGGCGGAGGGGACGGTCGGGCGCCGGGCGGGCGTGGCAGGCAACACCCGGGACAACGCGGCCCTGGCCATGAGCCGTCGTTTCGCGGCGTCGGCGCGCGACGCCTGGCTGGTGGCCGGCCGGACCATGGCCCCGGAACGCCGCTCGATCATCTTCGAGGTGGTCACCCGGCTGATCTTCCACTCGATGATCGTCTTCTCCCTCTACCTGCTGCTCGCCGGCCACAACCTGCCCGGCGGCGGCTTCGCCGGCGGCCTCACCGCCGGGCTGGCGCTCACCATCCGCTACCTCGCCGGGGGCCGCTTCGAACTGCGCGAGGCCACGCCGGTCAGCGCCGGTGCGCTGCTGGGGATCGGCCTCGCCACCGCCGCGGCGTCCGGCATTGTGCCGCTGCTGCTGGGCGGCCAGGTCTTCCAAAGCGCCGTGATCGAGCTGTGGCTGCCGGTCTTCGGCGACATCAAATTCGTCACCTCCACGATCTTCGACATCGGCGTCTACATCGTCGTCGTCGGCCTGGCCCTGGACGTGCTGCGCAGCCTTGGCGCGAAAATCGACGAACATTTCGAAGAGCGGCCGGAAGACCAGCCGGACGAGCAGCCCGGGGCGCTCTTCGACGACGGCCAGCCCAACGGCGTCCCGGCCGAAACAACCGCCAAGGGGATAACATGAGCGTCAACTTGACCCTGCTGACGGTAATGGGAGCCCTGTACGCCTGCGGCATCTACCTGCTCCTGGAACGCAGCCTCACCCGGGTCCTGCTCGGCCTGATGCTGCTGGCCAACGCCACCAACCTGCTGATCCTGGCCACCGGTGGCTACGCCGGGCTCGCCCCGCTCTTCAGCAAGGACACCCCCGCGGGGGACTACAGCGACCCGCTCCCGCAGGCGCTGATCCTGACCTCGATCGTGATCTCCTTCGCGGTCACGGCCTTTATGCTGGGCATCATCTACCGCACCTGGGTGCTGGCCCGGCAGGATGAAATCCAGGACGACGCCGAGGACCGCCGCGTGGCCGAGACCCCCAGCTTCGACGCCGAGGACGACGCCGTCATCCCGGCCGAGACCTCTGAGTTCCCGCTGGTGTCCGCCGCCGGAAGCGACGACGTCGTGCAGGCCGGCGCCCGCCGGATGCCGGCCGTGGACGCCGCGGCGGAGGAACAGCCCGGATCCCAAAACATCGGCGCCGGCCCGGACGGAGGGACCAAGTGAACATCGCCAGCTTCGCCCCCCTCGCCGTCGTCCTCCCCATCCTCGGGGCCGCCCTGACCTTCCTCCTCATCCGGCATTCCAGGGCGCAGCGGACCGTGAGCATTGCGCTGCTGTCCCTGACCCTGCTGCTGGAGTGCTGGCTGCTGGCCTCCGTCTGGGAAGGCGGCACGGCGGCGGTGAACATCGGCGGCTGGCTGCCGCCATGGGGCATCGTGATGGTGGTGGACCAGTTCTCCTCGCTCATGCTGGTGGTGTCCTCGGCCGTCAGCCTCGCCGTGCTGGTCTACGCCACCGGCCAGGGCATGGCCGACGGGGACAGCGACGCCCCCGTGTCGATCTTCCACCCCACCTACCTGATCCTCGTCGCGGGAGTGTCCAACGCCTTCCTCTCCGGCGATCTCTTCAATCTCTACGTCGGCTTCGAGATCCTGCTGACCGCCAGCTACGTGCTCATGACCCTCGGCGGGACGGGCCCCAGGATCCGCGCGGGCGTGACCTACGTGGTGGTCTCGGTGGTGTCCTCGGTGCTGTTCCTGATCGCGATCGCCATGATCTACGGCGCCACCGGGACGATCAACATGGCGGACCTCGCCATCAAGCTCGCCGACGTGGACCAGGGGACCCGAAACCTCCTGCACGTGCTGCTGCTCGTGGCATTCGGCATCAAGGCCGCCGTGTTCCCGCTGAGTTTCTGGCTCCCCGACTCGTATCCGACGGCGCCGGCCCCGGTCACCGCCGTGTTCGCCGGCCTGCTCACCAAGGTGGGTGTCTACGCGATAGTCCGCACCGAAACCCTGCTGTTCCCTGGAGACACCTTCAATACCCCGCTAATGGTCGCGGCGCTGCTGACCATGGTGGTGGGCATCCTGGGCGCCCTGGCGCAGAGCGACATTAAACGTCTGCTGTCCTTCACCCTGGTCAGCCACATCGGCTACATGGTGTTCGGCCTGGCCATGTCCTCGGTAGCGGGGCTCGCGGCCGCGGTGTTTTACGTGGCGCACCACATCACCATCCAGACCAGCCTGTTCCTCGTGACCGGCCTGATCGAGCGCCGCGCCGGGAGTTCCTCGGTGGACCGGATCGCCGGGCTGGCCAAGCTCTCGCCGCTGCTGGCCGTGCTGTTCTTCGTGCCGGCCATGAACCTGGCCGGCATCCCGCCGCTCTCCGGCTTCCTCGGCAAGCTGGGCCTGCTGCAGGCCGGTGTTGCCCTCGGGACCCCGCTGGCCTACGCCCTCGTGGCCGGCGGCGTGCTGACCAGCCTGCTGACCCTGCTGGCCGTCGCCCGGGTCTGGAACCGCGCGTTCTGGCGCAAACCCGAGGACGCCGAACACCCGGATCCCGTGCTGCTCGCAGCCCCCGGCGGCCAGCCGGCCGGGGACCGCGCCGGCCAGCAGAACGTGACCCTGCTGCCGCGCACCATGATGGGCTCCACGCTGGGGCTGGTGCTGCTGGGGGTGGCGCTGACGGTCTTCGCCGGGCCGCTGTTCCAAGTCGCCGGGCAATCGGCTTCCGAGATGCTAGACCGGTCCTCCTACATCCAGGCCGTGCTGGGGGACGAGGCCCAGGCCCCGGTGATCGCGCAGCAGCGGCAGGAGGGGGCAAAATGACGCGCAAGCGGATCTCGCTGCGCCAGGAGCTGCCGCTGCTGGTCTGGCTCGTCATCGTCTGGGGCGCCCTCTGGCAGGACTTCAGCGCCGGCAACCTGCTCTTCGGCGCCCTGATCGCCGTGGTGGTGGCACGGGTGTTCTACCTGCCGCCGGTGGAGCTGGGCGGCCGCTTCAACGTGCTGCGTGCCGTGCCGTTCGCGCTGGTGTTTCTGGCCAAGGTGGTGGCGGCCAGCTTCCAGGTACTGTTCCTGGCCGTGGTCCGGGGGCCGCGGGTCATCAGCGCCGTCGTCGCCGTCCCGCTCCGGAGCCATTCCGACCTGCTGGTGACGGCCACCGGGCATGTCATCTCGCTGATCCCGGGCTCGCTGGTGGTGGAGGTGGACCGCTCCACGTCCACGCTTTACATCCACGGCATCAACGTCCGGGACGCCGAGGATGCCGCCAAGCTCCGCAAGGAAGTCCGCGACACCGAGGCCGGGCTGATCCGGATCATGGGCACCAAGGCCGAACTCTCCGCCCTGAAACAGGAGGTGGGCGCATGATGCCCCTGGTCCTGGCCATTACCGCCGTCGTGCTGTCCCTCGCCGCCGGCGGGGCGATCATCCGCATCGCGCGCGGGCCCTCGCTGCTGGACCGGGTGCTGGCCGCCGACGTGCTGCTCGCCATTCTCGGGGCGGCGCTGTGCATCGACATGGCCGTGAACCGCCACCTGAACAACCTGATGCTGCTGGTGGCCATCTCCATCATCGGCTTTGTGGGCTCGGTGACGGTGGCCCGTTTTGTGGCAGACCGGAGGAAGCAGCCCAATGAATCCTGAGACGTTCCCCGCCGACGCCGTGATCGACGCCGTCTCGGCCGTGTTTATGGTGCTCGGGGCGGTAATGTCCCTCGGCGCCGCGATCGGCCTGCTGCGGTTCCCGGACCTGATGAGCCGGATGCACGCCGCGACCAAGCCGCAGGTGCTGGGACTGTTCCTGCTGCTCTGCGCCGTGGGGCTGCAGCTGCGGACCTGGTGGGTGTGGCCGGTGCTGGTGGTGGCATGGATCTTCCAGCTGTTGACCGTTCCGGTCTCCGCCCACATGGTGGGCCGGGCCGGCTACCGCACCAAACACCTGCACCCGGAGCTGCTCAGCGCGGACGAGCTGGAGGCCGTGGTGCAGCAGGCGGCCGGCAAGAGCGGGTTCACCGACGACGACGTCGAGTGACGCCGCCGCCGGGACCCGCCGCTCTGGACGAGGCGGTTTAGACCAAGCGGTTTAGACCAGATCCTGGGTCTTGGCGAAGCGGGTGATCGCGCGCTGCGTGCCGCGGTTGGCGAGGACCTGGATGATGGCGCTGACCGAGGCCGAAATCAGGGCAAAGGTCAGGGCCTGGCGCAGGGTGGTGGGAACGTCGTCGTCGTGGCCCTTGGGCGGCTTGTTGCCGGTGGTCTTTTCCCAGACGGTGTCAACCACCTTGGTGCCGACAAAACCGGCGACGAGGCTGATGCCGGTGCCAAGCAGTTTGATGAAGATGTTCATGCGGCGTACTCCTTGCGGGAGGGAACAGGGCTTCCCCTAGCCTAGCCTCCCCTGGCGCCCCGACGGCCGAGGAATTCGGTCAGGGCCTCGACCACCAGTTCGTGGTCGGCCTTCTGCGGCAGCCCCGAGACCGTGACCGTGCCCACCGCGCCGGTTCCGCGCAGGTAGACGGGGAACGAGCCGCCGTGGGCGGCAAACTCCAGCTGGTCGAACCAGGCGTTGTCCTCGATCCTGCGCCCGGCAGCCCGGGCCCGCAGTCCCACGAGGAGCGACGGGACTTCATACCGCGAGGCCGTGCGCTGCTTGGCCCTGATCCAGCGCTCGTTGTCCGGGGTGGCACCCTCGAGGGCCGCGTGGAAGAGCACCTGCTCACCCTTGGTGATGTCGATGGCGATGGGGTGGTTGCGCTGCCGGCCGAGCTCCACCAGCAGGAACCCGAGCTCCAGCGCGTCGTCCTTGCTGAAGGACTCGAACTGCAGTTCATCGATTTCCGTCAGGATCCGGCCGATGAGCGCGGCCAGGGATCCCGGCGGCTGCGGTTCCGCGGAGTCCGGGTCGTAGTCGGGGGAAGGCCCTGGTGCGTCGCTCATGGGATTCAGCTTCCGTTACGTTCTGCCGCGGCGCAACCCCAACGGGTGTAAACTGGCCCAGCCCACAAGGGCGATTTTAAATACGACAGGGGAGCGCCGCCGTCGGCAATCCGGAGCAGTCCGGGGATCCACAGGTGGGCGCTGAGAGTGCGGACAGCCGCAGACCCTCGAACCTGATCCGGTTAGTACCGGCGCAAGGGAGTCGAGTTCTCAGGGTGCCCGGCACCCGTGGCGGAAGCCGCGCGCAGCCGGAACACCCTCCCCTCCTGTACCTCAGGAGGACGATATGACTGATATTTCTGCAAAGCAGACACTGGCCACCGGCAAATACAGCTGGCGTGTGGTCGACATTGTGCTGGCCGCGTTGATTGCTGTTGCCGGCGGCGTGATTTTCTGGGCCTGGTCCCAGGGCGCCAACCTCGTAGCCGTGCCGCTGAACGCGGTCTACCCGCCACTGACCGGGCTCTACGCCGGCGGCTGGATGATCCCGGCGGTGCTGGGCATGCTGGTCATCCGCAAACCGGGAGCAGCGCTGTTCTGCGAAACCGTGGCCGCCACGGGTGAGCTGATCATGGGTTCCCAATACGGCGCCTCCGTGCTGTTCTCCGGCTTTGTGCAGGGCCTCGGCGCCGAGCTCGTCTTCGCCGCGTTCCTGTACAAGCGGTTCAACCTGCCGGTGTCCCTGCTGGCCGGAGCCGGCGCGGGCCTGTTCTGCGGCCTCAACGACTCCTTCCTGCCCTGGGGCTGGAACATCGCCTACGAGACCGGTGACAAGTTCGCCTACATCGTCTTCTGCGCCGTCTCCGGTGCCGTGATCGCCGGCGGACTGTCCTGGCTGGCCACCCGCGGGCTGGCCAAGACCGGGGTGCTCGCGTCGTTCGCGTCCCGCAAGGCGGCATCGGAACCCGTGTTCTCCTGATGCCCGCACACGCATGACTCCTGTCTACGACGTACGGCCCGCCGCGGTCACCGCCCGCGGCTGGGGCTGGCGGCACGCCGGGCGGACACGTCCGGCCGTCAGCGGACTGGACCTGGATATCCGCCCGGGCGAGCGTGTGCTGCTGCTGGGCCCTTCCGGTTCCGGCAAGTCCACGCTGCTGCACGCCCTGGCGGGGGTGCTGGGGGAGGGCGCCGGCCCGTCCGCAGCCGCTTCCGCAGCCGCTTCCGCCGACGCGGACGACGCCGACGAGACCGGCAGCCTGCTGATCGACGCTGTCCCGCCCCGGGCAGCACGTGGACGGGCCGGCCTGGTGCAGCAGGACCCGGAAACCCAGGTGGTGCTCTCGCGGGTCGGCGACGACGTCGCCTTCGGCGCCGAGAACCTCGCCGTCCCGCCGGCGGAGATCTGGCGGCGCGTGGCGGAAGCGCTCGACGACGTCGGGCTCGGCGGGCTGCCGCTGGAGCACCCGACGTCGGCGCTCTCCGGCGGCCAAAAACAGCGGCTGGCCCTCGCCGGGATCCTCGCGATGCGGCCCGGGCTGCTGCTGCTGGACGAACCCACCGCCAACCTCGACCCCGCCGGTGTCCTGGAGGTCCGCGACGCCGTGGGCCGCTGCGTGGACAAGACCGGGGCCACACTGGTGGTCGTGGAGCACCGCGTCGCCGTCTGGAAAGACCTCGTGGACCGGATCGTCGTGCTGCAGCCGGGGTCCGGCGCGGACTCCGCCGTGCTCTTGGACGGGCCGCCCGAGACGGTCCTGGAGCAGGCGCGGGACATGCTCATCGCCGCCGGCGTCTGGGTGCCGGGCCACGTCCCGGCTACGCGGGCGCGCAGCGGAGTGGCAGACGGGATCACCCGCGGTGGCGGCCCGGCGGGCTCAAATGCCGCCCAGCTGCTGCTCGCTGCCGAGGGGCTGGCCGTCTCCCGCGAACGGCCCCGCCGCACCGGCCTGCTGGGGGGATTCCGCACGGTCCCGCCCGCGCCGGTGCAGTCCGGGATCACGGCCCAGGTCCGGGCCGGGCAGGCGTTGACCATCACCGGCCCCAACGGCTGCGGCAAGTCGACGTTCGCCCTGACCCTGGCCGGCCTGCTGGAACCTGTTGCCGGGTGCGTCTCCGCCACCACCGAGTTGAGCGCCGGCGCAGGCATCGATCCGTACAAGTGGAAGGCCCAGCAGTTGATCGCCCGGATCGGCACGGTGTTCCAGGAACCCGAGCACCAGTTCGTCACCGGCCGGGTGCTGGATGAGCTGATGTTCGGCCCCCGCCACCTGGGCCGCGGCGAAGAGCGGGTGGACGAGCTGCTGGAGCGACTGCGGCTGCGCGACCTCGTGGACGCCAACCCCTACACGCTCTCCGGCGGCGAAAAGCGTCGGCTCTCGGTAGCCACCGTGCTCGCCGCCCACCCGCAGGTCCTGGTGCTGGACGAGCCCACCTTTGGCCAGGACGCCAACACGTGGGCGGAGCTGGCCTCCTTTCTCTCCGAGCTGCTCGACGCCGGCACCGCCGTGGTCTCGGTGACCCACGACGCCGAATTCAGCCAGGTCCTGGGCGGCGCCGAGCTCGCCCTCGGCGCCCCGCAGCCCGGGTTGTCCGGGCGGGCGCACCCGGGGGTGGCTGCACCGTGAGGGAGACCCTGACCCTGCGCGGCAACGATGCCCTGCTCACCCGCGCCAACCCGCTGGCCAAGTTCTCCGGCGTCCTGCTCACCACCGTGGCGCTTGCGCTGTCCATCGACTGGGTTTCCGCATCCGTGGCGCTCGCCGGCGAGCTCCTGCTGTTCCCGCTCGCCGGCCTGACCCTGGCCCTGCTCTGGCAGCGCGGCTGGCCGCTGATCCTCGCCGCGGCCGTTGGCGGCTGGAGCACCGCCATCCTGGCGGCGGACCACGGACGGACGCTGCTCGACGTCGGCGTCTGGTCCATCAGTGAGGGCTCGCTGCAGCTCGGGATCGGGTTCCTGCTGCGCGGCCTCGCGATCGCGCTTCCCGCGGTGCTGCTGATGAGCTGCACGGACCCGACGGATTTGGCCGACGCCCTGGCGCAGCAGGCCAGGCTGCCGCACAGGTTCGTGCTGGGCACCCTGGCCGCGATGCGGCTGGTGGGGCTGATGGCCGAGGAGTGGCAGACCATCGGCATGGCCCGGCGCGCCCGCGGGGTGGGCTCGCACGGAAACCCCGTGCAGCGGCTGAAAGCCATGCTGGGGCAGAGCTTTGGGCTGCTGGTCCAGGCGGTCCGCCGCGCCTCCCGGCTCGCGGTGACCATGGAAGCACGCGGTTTCGGCGGCGCGCAGCGGACCTGGGCGCGGCAGGCGACGTTCAGCCGGCTGGACGTGTGGGTGCTGCTCGGGGGCGTGCTGATCGCCGGCGCCGCCGTGGCCGCGGCGATCGGCGCCGGCACCTGGAACATGGTGTTCCTGGGACAGCAATAGCAGCCCGCCCGGGGGAGGCGAGGGCGGCGCTATATCGCACGAGGTGAATATTTTGTGAGATTGACTGCTAATCGCGCGGTCCGCAGGGGTTAAATAACTCATCCGTGATATTTATTGGATATGACTCAACAGACTGCTGAATACGTTGGCGCCGTGCTCCGGGATGCCCGGGGCGAGAAAGGCTGGACCCAGGGACAGCTCGCCGCCGAGCTGGGAACCAGCCAGAGCGCCATCGCGCGGATGGAGCAGGGCAAGCAGAACCTGAGCCTGAAAATGATCCAGCGGCTCGAATCGATCTTCGGCCGCACCATCGTCAAGGTGGGCCGGCCCGCCATGACGCACCTCCGGGTCGAAGGCGGCCGCACCCTCTCCGGCGCCGTGGACGTCAACAGCAGCAAAAACGCCGGCGTCGCTCTGCTCTGCGCGAGCCTGATCAACCGCGGCACCACGGTGCTGCGCCGGCTGGCCCGGATCGAGGAGGTCAACCGGATCGTCGAAGTCCTGACCAGCATCGGCGTCGAATGCACCTGGCTCAACGCCAACGACCTGCAGATCCGCCGCCCGGCCGTGCTGGACCTGGATTCGATGGACGTCGAGGCGGCCCGCCGCACCCGGAGCGTCATTATGCTCCTGGGCCCGCTGCTCGACGAGTCCACCGAATACCGGCTGCCCTACGCCGGCGGCTGCGACCTCGGAACCCGCACCGTGGAGCCGCACATGCAGGCCCTGCGCCAGTTCGGCCTCAGCGTGGACGCGAAATCCGGCTTCTACAGCGTGCAGGCGCCGCCCTCGGACGGCCACGACCGCTCCTTCGTCCTGAGCGAGCGCGGCGACACCGTCACCGAGAACGCCATCATGGCCGCCGCCCACCGCCGCGGCACCACGATCATCCGCAACGCCAGCCCGAACTACATGGTCCAGGACCTCTGCTTCTACCTGCAGATGCTGGGCGTCCAGATCGACGGCGTGGGCACCACAACGCTGAAGATCGTCGGCCGCCCGTCAATCGACGTCGACATCGAATACTTCCCGTCCGAGGACCCGATCGAGGCGATGAGCCTGATCACCGCCGGCATCGTGACCAACTCGGAAGTCACCATCCGCCGGGTCCCGATCGAGTTCATGGAGATCGAACTCGCGACGCTCGAGCAGATGGGCCAGCGGCTGGAAGTGTCGGCCGAATACGTTGCCCGGAACGGCCGCACCCGGCTGGTGGACGTCACCACCCAGCCTTCGGAGCTGCGGGCGCCGGAGGACAAGATCCACCCGATGCCCTTCCCCGGCCTGAACATCGACAACCTGCCGTTCTTCGCCGTGATCGCCGCCAACGCCCACGGCCAAACGATGATCCACGACTGGGTCTATGAGAACCGGGCCATCTACCTGACCGAGCTGAACAAGCTCGGGGCCCAGGTCCAGCTCCTGGATCCGCACCGGATCTACGTCAACGGGCCCACCAAGTGGCGGGCCGCGGAGGTCGGCTGCCCGCCGGCCCTGCGCCCGGCGGCCTGCCTGCTGCTGGCCATGCTCGCCGCCCGCGGCGTGTCCGAGCTGCGCAACATCTACGTGATCGAGCGCGGCTATGAGGACCTGGCCGAACGGCTCAACACGATCGGCGCCAAGATCGAGTATTTCCAGGACTAAGCAGCCTGAATCGCCCGGCCGTTGGGGGTAGCGCCACGGGGGAGGGGCTGACGGACAATGGTTCCATGCGCACCTTTGGCGTCGAGGAGGAACTGCTGATCGTGGACCCCGCCACCGGGGTCCCGTTGGCGCTGGCCGACGCTCTGCTGGGCGGTCTGAAGCCGCAGCCCGCCGCCGGGACGGCGCCGGCCACGGAGCCCGCGCACGACGATTCGGGGTTCAGCTTCGAGCTCAAGCTGGAGCAGATCGAAACCCAGACCCTGCCCTGCCTGGATTACGGCGCCCTGCTCCGGCAGATCCGGGCGGCCCGGGCTTTCACCGACCGGGCCGCCCAGACTCACGGCGCCCGCGTGGCGGCCCTGGCCACGTCGCCGCTGGCGTCGGTCACGCACACCACGCCCAACCCGCGCTACGCCACCATGCAGAAGAGGTTCGGCCTCACCGTGCAGGAGCAGCTGACCTGCGGGTTCCATGTCCACACTTTGGTGGAGTCGCCGGAGGAAGCGGTCGCGGTGCTGGACCGGATCCGGGACAAGCTCGCCGTGCTGATCGCCCTCAGCGCCAACTCGCCCTACTGGAACGGCACGGAGACCGGCTTCGAGAGCTATCGGACGCAGGCGTGGAACCGGTGGCCCGGGTCCGGGCCCACCATGATCTTTGGCAGCCTGCCGGTCTACCGCCGGGTGGTGAGCCGCCTGGTGGAGACCGGTGTCCTGATGGACGAGGGGATGGTCTACTTCGATTCGCGGCTGTGCCGGCACCACCCCACCGTGGAGGTGCGGGTCGCGGATGTGTGCCTGCGGGCCGAGGACGCGGCGCTGATCGCTGTCCTGGTGCGGGCGCTGGTCGAGACGGCGGCCCGGGAATGGGACGACGGCGTTGACCCCGCCCCGGTGCCAACGCTGCTGTTGCGGATGGCGGCCTGGCAGGCCAGCAACTGCGGGCTGCGCGGGCAGCTGCTCGACTTTGGAACCTTCACCCCCGCCCCGGCGGCCGAGGTGGTGCATGCCCTCGTGGACTTCCTGGCCCCCGTGCTGGCAGAGCAGGGCGAACTGGACCTCGCGCGGCTCGGCGTCAACCGGATCCTGGCGGACGGCACGGGGTCGGAGCAACAACGGCAGGCGCTCAGCGCCCCTCGCCAGGACACCCCCGCCGACGACGCGGGGCTGGCCGCCGTCGTCGCCCACGCGGTGCGGGTCACGACGCGCGGCGTGGACACTGAGGGGATGGAGGGCGCAGCGGAACCGGCCCCCACATTGTCCCGGGTCCGCCGGAGCTAGACCTGCTTGAGCGCGTGCCCGAGGTCCCGGATCAGGTCCTCCACCTCTTCCAAGCCCACCGACAACCGCACCACGCCGTCGCTCAGCCCGATCGCCGCGCGGCCCTCCGGGCCCATGGCACGGTGCGTCGTGGTGGCCGGATGGGTGATCAGCGACTTTGAGTCGCCCAGGTTGTTGGAGATGTCGATGATCCTCAGCGCGTCCAGCAGCGCGAAGGCGGCCTCTTTTGCCGAACGACCCGGGGACGGGGACAACTCGAAGGTCAGTACGGTGCCGCCGGCCTTCATCTGCCGGGCGGCGAGTTCGTACTGCGGGTGGGAGGCCAGCAAAGGGTATTTGACCCAGCTGACCGCGGGCTGCTCCTCGAGCCAGCCGGCCAGCCGCAGCGCGGAAGCGGAGGAGTGGTTCACGCGAAGGCCCATGGTCTCCAGGCCCTTGGTGAGTACCCAGGCGTTGAACGCCGAGAGCGCCGGGCCGGTGTGGCGCATAAGCTGCTTGACCGGGCCGTCGATGAACTCTTTGGTGCCCAGGATCGCGCCGCCGAGCACCCGGCCCTGGCCGTCGATGTGCTTGGTGCCGGAGTAGACGATCACGTCCGCGCCGAGTTCCCCGCAGCGCTGGAGCAGGGGGGTGGCAAAAACATTGTCGACGACGACCGTCGCGCCGGCGGCGTGCGCCAGCTCGCTCACGGCGGCGATGTCCACGATTTCCTGCATCGGGTTGGACGGGGACTCGAAGAAGACCGCCGTCGTCGGTTCCGACAGCGCCGTGCGCCACTGCTCCAGGTCCGGGCCGTCCACGAAGACCGTCTCTACGCCCCAGCGCGGAAGGATCTCGTTGAGGATCACAAAGCAGGAGCCGAACAGCGAGCGGGCCGCGACCACCCGGTCGCCGGTTGCCAGCAGCGCCCCGAGCGCGGTGAACACCGCGGACATGCCCGAGGCGGTGGCGAAGCATGCCTCGGTGCCCTCGAGCAGCCGGAGCCGCTCCTGGAACGTGGCCACGGAGGGGTTGCCGTAGCGCGAATAGACAAAGCGCTCGTCCTCGCCGGTGAAGGCACGCTCCGCCGCGGCGGCGGATTCGTAGACGAAGCCGGAGTTCAGGAAAATCGGCTCGGTGGTCTCCTGGAAACCGGTGCGGTCAAGCCCGCCGCGGACTGCCTGGGTGTCCGGGCTCCAGCCCTGGGCATCGGGATTGAAGCCCACTTAGCGCTCGTCCCGGTTGGTCGGGAGGCCGCGGTTCTTCCAGCCATTCACGGTGCGGGCGCCGGAGGCATCCGGTTCGCCCTCGAAGCCTTCCAGGACGTTGTAGGCGGTGAAGCCGGCGGCCGTGGCGGCGGTGGCAGCCGCCACGGAGCGCGCACCGGAGCGGCAGAGGAAGATGAGGTCGGCGCCACCGTCGTCCGGCAGCTGCGCCCGCAACTGCTCCAGGAACCCCGGGTTGGGGGCGCCGCCGGCCAGCGTCCACTGGATGAACAGCGGCTCCCGGCGTCCGCCCGCGGTCTCAGGGACGCCAATATGTGCCCACTCGCCCTCGGTGCGAACATCCACCAGGACGGCGCCGGCCTCAAGCTGCGCCCAGGCCTCCTCCGGGGTCAGGTCTCCGGCGTAGCTCACGCGTGGCCTTCGCCCTCGAACTCGACGGCGTCGAGTTCATCCACCGCGTTGGCGACGGCGGCGTCGGCGCTGGCGATCGCGGCCGGGAGCACCACGGCTTGGGCCACGATCACGGTGCTGCCGTTGAAGGTGGCCGAGGGGCTGCCGTGCAGGACGTAGCCTTCGGCCAGCGCGGCGGAGACGCGCTCGCAGAAGGTGCGGTCGTCGGGGCCGGTGAACAGGCGGTAAGCCAGCTTCTCCTCGGCGCCGGGGCCGGCCGGGGACGGTGCGGGGGCTGTCCCGGTTGCTGTATCAGGCACAGCGGGGGCGGACGCGTCAGGCATGACGGATCTCCTTCTTTCACGCTTGCAGCTCGAATTTCGATATGCCGAGTATTCACCTGAGGCACCCCGCCGCGAAAGGGAGGGTTGCCGACCGGCCAGTCAGGGCTTGGCACCGGGTCTCATTACTCCCGAAAAACCTAACACCTGCGACGGCGGCGGGCAGAGCCGCCGCCGTCATGTTAAGTCACTATGCGCTGGCCCGCCGATGCCGTAGGCTCACCCGTATCGCGTCTGCGGGCGGTGTGGTGGGGGCTCATTGCGCAGTGCGGCCCTGGCCGCCGCCCGGACTGTTCCCCTGGCCCTTTCGGCGAGATGCCAGCTACTTCAACGGAACCGGGGAACTCCATGAACCTGCCCATGAACCTGCGCCGCAGCGCACCAGCAGCCCTCCTGATTTCAGCGGCCCTCGCGCTGGCCGGCTGCGGCCAAACGACGACGCCGGCCACGTCTCCGGCGAACACCGTCGAGCCGGCCTCAGCCGCCGCCTCGCAGGCCGCCGGCCAGCCACGTAGCGCAGCGCCAACCCCGACGCCGACGCCGACGCCGAAGGCATTCACGGGGGCGGAACTGACGGCGATTATCGCGGGGCTTGCCGACGGCGAAGGGAATGCGCTTACGGTGGTGCCCGCGGAGCAGTTGGAGAAGGGCATCGAGATCTCGAAGCAGACGATGTCGGAGGCCGTGATATCCCCGGCAGAGTGCGCGGTCGTGGCGGACAGCAATGCCCAGATTCCGGCCGGCAGCACCTATGCCGGCGGTGTCGCCAAATCCACCACGGTCCAGGCCCTCACCGTCGTCACGCTGGTCGCCGTCGCGGATCAGAAACAGCTGGGGGTGAACCTCGAGGCGGCCGTGGCCAAAAGCAAAAAATGCACAAACTTCAGCATGGAGATCCGGGGCCAGAAGATCACGAGCCAGACCGAGATCCTGCCGGTGAAGACCAGCGCGGACACCTCGTTCGGCTCGCTGGCCACCCAGACCCTGCCGAGCGGGCAGCTTATGACAACGTTGCTGGTGACGGGCGTTAAGGGAAACCTGTCGGCCTCGGCGGTGGCCACAGGCCCGGACGTCACGCGGGCGGCGGCGGCCACGCTGGCCCGGCTCGTGGACGAAGCCCTCGCGCAGGGCGCCACCCGGAGCTGAGCGGCGGCGCTACTGGATCGTGGCGTACAGCGCGTTCAGCTCGGCCGTGAGCTGCCGGCGCAGCTCGGGGGTCCCGATTTCCTTGCCGTCGATGTGGTTTACCGGGGCGAGGAGCCGGATGCTGGAGATGAGCCACACGGCGTCCGCGTCGTAGAGGTCAGCGGGTACCAGCGGGCCGTAGCCCAGTTCCCAGCCGGCGGCCTTGGCCGCGGTGAACAGCGCGCCCTGCGAGGTGCCGGGAAGGATGCCGCTGTCCAGCTGCGGCGTGATCAGCCGGCGCACGGTGCGGACCCCGCCCGCGCCGTCGTCGGAAGTCTCCAGGTGCGCCAGCAGGACGGTCGACGTCGGGCCCTCCAGGACCCGTCCGTCGGCGGACGTGAAGATGACGTCGTCCGCGCCCTGGGCGTGGGCGTAGCGGAGCGCCGCCATGTTCACCGCGTAGGACAGGGTCTTGGCGCCCAGCAAAAGCCAGGGCGCGCGTTCGCCGACCTCGCTGTCATAGCCGCGGTCCAGCAGGATGACGTCGATGCCGGTCGCGCGCTGTTGGCGCCCTGCAGCCGGGGGCGGGGAGGCCTGGACCCAGCAGGTGGGCGTCGCGGCGCCCTCGACGCCGCGGGTGGCGAGGAGCTTCACCACGAGTTCGTCCGTCCCGTCGGCGTCACCGCCGGCCTGGCCGCGGAACTCGCTGATCGCGGTGCCGATGGCGCGGCGCCAGGCGTCCTCCGCCGGGATCTCGAGCTCCAGCGCCCGGGCGGAGCCGGCCAGCCGGCTCAGGTGGGCCTGCAGCTTCCGCGGCGCACCACCCACCGCCAGCAACGACTCGAAGACGCCGTCGCCGCGGGTGGCGCCCTGGTCCGTGGCCATCAGTTGCGGCCGGGACGAGTCGGCGACCCGGCCGTTCTCAAATGCGGGATCGAGGAACACCAGCACCGTGGCAGGGGCCGGAACAGAGGCGGAGGTAGTCATGCCTTCAGCTTAGTGCGGCCCGCGGCGGGATAAGCTGTGCGGGTTGCCCGTTCCGGAACTGTTCCGCGGGTCTGGAGCTTGAGGGGTACGCCTGTGCTGTGGCCGTTTCCGCTGACCGGGATATTGCCGTCCTGGGTGATTCTGATCCTGACGGTGATTGACCTCGTCATCCGTGTGCTGGCGTTGGGGATTATTCCCGGCAACCGCCGGCCCACCACCGCGATGGCCTGGCTGCTGGGCATCTTCTTTGTGCCGGCGCTTGGCCTGGTGCTCTTCCTGCTGTTCGGCAACTTCCGGCTCTCCCGCCGCCGCCGTGCCCAGCAGGAAGCCGTGAACACCCGGATCAGGGCCGGTACCTCCGAACTGGCCGCCGTCGAAAGCCGGTATAACGGGCCCGAATGGGTGGCGTCCGCCGCGGAACTGAACAAGACCCTCGGCTCGCTGCCGATGGTGGACGGCAACAGCGTGGAGCTGCTGCCCGGCTACCCGGATTCCATCAAGGCGATGGCCGCGGCGGTCCGGGAGGCCAAGTCCTTCGTCAACGCCGAGTTCTACATCATGAGCTCGGACCACGTCACCGACGACCTGCTGACGGCCCTGGAGGACGCCGCCGAGCGCGGCGTCGAGGTCCGGATCCTGTTCGACCACCTCGGCACGCTGCGCATCAAGGGGTACAGCAAGCTGATCGCACGGCTCAAGGCCAGCAAGATCCGCTGGCGGCCGATGCTGCCGCTGCGTCCGGTCCACGGCCAGTGGCGCCGGCCGGACCTGCGCAACCACCGCAAAATCATGGTGATCGACGGCGAGGTCGCCTTCACCGGCTCGCAGAACCTGATCGAACCGTCCTACAACAACCCGAAGCACCGCAAGGTGGGCCGCGAGTGGGTCGAGCTGATGACCTGCATGCGCGGCCAGATCGTCACCACCCTGAACGTAGTGTTCGCCACCGACTGGCTCAGCGAGACGGATGAGTCGCTGGAACACCAGCTGGGGCACCGGCCCGAGTCGGCGCCCGGAAACGTGACAGCCCAGGTGGTGCCCAGCGGCCCCGGCTTCATCACCGAAAACAACCTGCGCCTGTTCAACACGCTGATCTACTCCGCGCAACACAAGCTCTCGATCTGCAGCCCGTACTTCGTCCCGGACGACTCGCTGCTCTACGCGGTGACGACGGCGGCCCAGCGCGGCGTCGACGTCGAACTGTTCGTTTCGGAAAAGGGCGACCAGTTCCTGGTCCACCACGCCCAGCAGTCCTACTACGAGGCGCTGCTGGAGGCCGGGGTGCGGATCTACCTCTACAAGGCGCCGTTCGTGCTGCACGCCAAGCACTTCACGGTGGACGACGAGGTGGCCGTGCTGGGCTCGAGCAACATGGACATGCGCTCGTTCTCGCTCAACCTCGAGGTCTCGGTGATGCTGCTCGGCGAGGACATCGTGCAGCGGATCCGCGCCGTGGAAGACACCTACCGCGGCATATCGCGCGAGCTTAAGCTCGAGGACTGGGTCAAGCGGCCCATGGGCGTCAAGTACGTGGACAACGTCGCCCGGCTGACGGCCACCCTGCAGTAGACCTATCCCGGCGGGAACTCCGCGCCGAGCGCCGAGAGGACCCCGAAGGCCTTGGTCCGGATCTCTTCGTACTCGTCCTGCGCGGAGGAATCCGCGGTGATGGCGCCGCCGATGCCGAGGCTCAAGGTGTCGCGGTCCGTGCCGGCGGCGATCACCAGGGTCCGGATGGCTACGGCGAGGTCGGTGGCGCCGCTCAGGGAGAAGTAGCCGATCGCGCCGGAGTAGACGCCCCGGGGCGCGGCCTCGAGCCGGTCCAGAATGGCCATGGTACTGACCTTCGGGGCCCCGGTCATGGAGCCGGCCGGGAAGCAGGCCGCCACGGCCTCGGCCCGCGGCATCCCGGGCCGGAGCCGCGCGTCGATGGTGCTGACCATCTGGTGGACCGTGGCGTAGCTTTCGATCGCGCACAAGCGGCCGACCGAGACGGAGCCGGGCACCGCGAAGTGGCTGAGGTCGTTGCGCAGCAGGTCCACGATCATGATGTTCTCGGCCCGGTCCTTGGGCGAGGATTCGAGGTCGCTGCGAAGTTCCGCGTCCCGCGCGGCGTCGGCGGCGCGGCGCCGGGTGCCCTTGATCGGCTCGGCCCGCATCGCGCCGTCGGCGCAGATCCTCAGGAAGCGCTCCGGCGAGGTGCTGGCCACGGTGAGGTCTGCCAGCCGCAGAAAGCTCGCGAAGGGTGCCGGGTTGCGGCGCCGCAGTGCCAGGTACGCCTGCCACGGGTCGATTTCCCCGGCCGCCGCGGTGGCGGTCAGCGCCGTGGTGAGGCAGACCTCGTAGCTGTTGCCCTCGGTGATCTCGTGCTGGGCCGCGGCGATCTTGGCCTTGTAGGCGGCCTCGGAGTCCCGTGCGTCGAAGTCCAGGGCGGCGGCGGTACCGGCCGACTGTCCGCCGCCGTTGCTGCCGCCGGCCGCGGACTCGAGGTCCGCGGCCGCGACGGCGGCGCGGGCCGCGGCCAGCCAGCCGCCCGCGTCCGGGGTGTCGAGGGCGAGCAGCCACGCGGTGCGTTCCCGGTGGTCCAGGACCACGGCGCGGCCGGCGAAGATCAGGCTCGCATCCGGGGTGGCGGCGTCGACGTTGCTTCCGCCGGTCTCGCGTTTGAGTTCGTAGCCGAGGTAGCCGAGCCAGCCGAGGGTGAACTCGCATGGGTAGCCCTCCGGGGCGCGCAGCGCACGGCGGCCCCACACCCCGTCAAGCCAGCGGAAGAACCCGCCGTCGGTCCGCACGGTGGAGTTGCCGACGCTCACCCGGGTCCGGCCCGAACGGTGCCGGACGGACTGGCCGTAGCTGCCGCCGTCGTCGGCCAGGATGCTGAAGCGGCTGCGTTCGGCGGCAGCACTGCCTTGCCGGGCCGCGTCGCCGGCGCCCTCGGCTAGGGAGGAGTCGAGCCACACGGCGTTCGGGGAGCCGCCGTAGAGCAGTTCGAAGAGCCTGGCCGCGTCCGGCGCGGCGTCGAGCCGCTCGGCCGTCAGCTGCAGCCCGCGGCGGGCCGAGAGCTCCGGGAGCAGCACCGCTGCCAGGGAGGGAAGGTACTGGAGGGCCTGCAGCACCTCGGCCGGCGCGGCGCCGTCGGCGAGGTTGAGGACCCGAACGTCGGCCCGGGAGGGGACGTCGTCCGCTGCCAGCCACTCGTCTTCCTGCCGCGCCCACTGCTCCCAGTACGGGCGGTAGCTCTCGCCGTCGCGGGCCAGCGCCCGGGTTTGGCGGTCCTTGTCGGGGGAGTCGGCCCAGATCACGGCGTCCAGGTAGGGTGCGGCGGCCGCGGCGGCCGCTCCGACGCCCTCGACCAGGACGATCTCGGCTGGCTGGGTCATCCGTGTTTCGCCGTCGTAATGCCGTTCCCAGTCCCAGCTGACCCAACGGGCGGCCTCGCCGCGCCGCAGCGGGGCCAGCACGGTGGCGGTGTAGCGTTCGATGCCCGCGGCCAGTCCGTTCCAGCCGGGGTAGATGTCTTCGAGGTGGAAGAGCGAGACCTTGTGGTGTTCCCGGAGCCGGGCCGCGAGTTCGATCGCCAAGGTGGTTTTGCCTGCGCCCGAGCGTCCGTCGATGGCGATGATGACGGGTGCGGGGCTCATGAAGTAGAGCGTACCGGGTGCCCCGGGGTGTCCCGGTGCGGCCGGTCCTGCGGCGGCCGCCGGGCCTGCTGCCGGGCGGCGCGGACGTGCTCGAGGATGCCGGGGACCGCGGCGTGGATCAGGTCCCAGGTGAGGTCGAAGTCGGCATGGCCGCCGTACCAGGGGTCTTCGATGCCTTGATCCAGGGGATCCTTGCCGGAGACCGCGGGGTCGAAGCTGCGCAGCATCCGGATCTTCGCCAACGAGGCCTGGTCCGGCGCGGCCTGCCGCAGCCAGCCGTAATGGTCCACGTCCAGGGCCAGGATCAGCTCGCGGGAGTGGAACCAGGCGCCGCGCCACTCGCGGGCGACGTGCAGCTCGGAGCCGATATTGTGGGCGGCCAGTTTGCGGGCGGCGCGGGGGTCGATCGGCCGGCCCACCTCATAGGCGGTGATGCCTGCTGAATCGACTTCGACGCCGGTGAGCTGCGCCGCGGCCGCGGCCTCGGCCAGCATCAGTTCGGCCATCGGGGACCGGCAGATGTTTCCGGTGCAGACCGTGATGATCCGGTACTGGCTCGACGTTGAGGTCATGACTAAGCATGGGGGATTCGGTGGCGGCTTGGCCAGTTGAGCCGGTCCGCCAGGCCGCGGGGGCGCGGCCTGCCGGCGGGTCCTTTGGCTCTGGACCGTCGGCCGGGCCGCCCGCAGACTGTCTTCATGACGGATCGGGAGTCCTCTGCCGTGCCGGCGGTCATGCCCGGGGAAGCGGACGGGGACGCGCCGTATGGTGCTCCGGCGGGGGCCGTCGCGCTCCCGCCGCGGCCGTCGGAAAATCTGCGAGCGCGGCCGGAAACGCAGGCCCGGACGGGCCGTGGCCCCAACCGGCGCCCGAAGCGCTTCTCCTTCGGTTTCCTCCAGCTGCTGGGACTCGTCCTGGTCGCTGCCCTGGCCGGCGCCGGATCCTCGCTGCTGCTCGCGCGGTTCAGCGGCTGGGGAAGCCCCACCGTGGTCAAACAGTATGTCAGCACCGGCGGCGCGGTGTCCGACCACCCCACGGACATCAAGGGGCTGCTGGCAACCTCGCTGCCGGCCGTGGTGTCGGTGAAGGCCACCACCACGCAGTCCAACCCGTTCCTGGATCCAAGCGGCGGCACCCGGGTGACGGCCGAAGGGACCGGCATTGTGATCGGCAGTACGGGGGAGATCCTCACCAATGCCCATGTGGTCCGGGGCGTGGTCAGCGGGGCATCGACCGTGAGCGTGACCTTCCATGACGCGAGCCGGCGCGCCGCCCAGATCGTCGCCTCGGACAGCGAGAACGACTTGGCGCTGTTGAAGGTTACCGGCGTGACGGGCCTGCCCGTCTTGGAACTGGGCGATTCCGGAGCCATGGCCCCCGGCGATCCGGTCATCGCGATCGGCTACGCCCTGGGGCTGGACGGCGGCCCCAGCGTCACCACCGGCATCATCTCGGCCACCGGGCGGACATCGACGACCGAGACCGGTTTCGGCACAAACTCCCGGCTCACCAATCTGCTGCAGACCGATGCGCCGATCAGCTCTGGTGACTCCGGCGGCCCGCTGCTCAACACCGAGGGCCACGTGATCGGCATCAACACCATGGTGGCCACGTCCACCTCGCAGACCGCCGCGAACGGGATTGGCTTCGCGATCGCGGCGGACACGGTGAAAGCGCTTCTGCCGTCCCTCCGCGCCGGCGGCTAGTCCCGGTTCCAGAGTGCCTTTCGGAGCAGTCCCTTCAGTTCGCCGACCTCCTCGCTGCTGAGCCCGGCGAGGGCCGCCGCTTCCGCGGCCCGCGCGGCGGCTTCGGCCTTCCGGAAGAGCGCTGCTCCTTCCGCGGTTGCGGACACGATCTTGGCCCGGCGGTCCAGTTTCCCGGGCGCGCGGATCACCAGGCCGCGCTGCTCCAGCTCGTCGATGAGGGCGACGATCTGGCTGGGGTCGAGGCTCAGGAACTCGGCCATCTCGCGCTGAGTGGGCTCCAGTTCGCTGTTGGCCAGGGCCAGGACCGAATACGAGCGTTCCTTGAGGCCGAAGTCGGCCAGTGCGCGGTTGTTCAGGACGGACCCGGCGGCGTGCAGCTTCGCCAGCAGGAAGCCCGCATCCAGGCTGATGGAGGCCGCCACGAGCTTGTCTTCCGGCCGGGTGCCCGGCTGGGCGTCTACTTCGGTCGTCATGCCAGCTCCAATAGTCTAAAAAATAAATCGTTGACATTTTCAATTATCCATACTTTCATGGATACAGAACAGCATCCCACGCTGGAGGGCCGGATGCACGGCAGCTAGCAAAGGAGCAGCATGAGCCTGTCAGGAAAAGTAGCAATCGTCACCGGAAGCGGCCGGGGGCTCGGCCTGGCCTACGCCCGGGAACTGGCCCGCCAGGGCGCCGCCGTCGTCGTCAACGATGTGGACGTGGCGGTCGCCCAGGAGGCGGTCCGGACCATTGAGTCCGACGGCGGCCGGGCAGCGGCCGTTGTGGCCCCGGTGGGCAGCTCCGAGGTCGCCAAGCAGCTGGTGCAGGCCGCCGTCACCGAGTTCGGGAGGCTGGACATCCTGGTCACGAATGCCGGCATCCTGCGGGACAAGAGCCTGTTGAAGATGACGGACGAGGACTTCGACGCCGTGATCAACGTCCACCTCAAGGGCACCTTTACCTGCGCCCGGGAAGCCTTCGGCTACTTCAAGGAGAACGGCATTGCCGGCCGCATCATCACCATCGGCTCGCCCACCGGCCAGCGCGGCAACTTCGGCCAGACCAACTACGCGGCCGCCAAGGCCGGGATCGTGGGCATGGTCCGCACCTGGGCGCTGGAGATGAAGAAGGCAGGTGTCACCGCCAACGCGGTCATCCCGGTCGCCGCCACCGCCATGACCAAGACCGTGCCGTACTTCCAGAAGGCGGTCGAGGCGGACGAACGGGGCGAGGCCATGCCGGCCTTCTTCCGCCACGACCTCGGCTTCGGCACCGCCGACGACGTTGCCGGGCTCGTCGCGTTCCTCGCCTCCGACGCCGCCGCCGGCGTCACCGGCCAGGCCATCGGCGCGGGCGGTGACCGCCTGCAGCTCTGGACCCATCCCGAGGCGGCCGCCACCGAATACCGCGAGGGCGGCTGGGGCTATCAGGACCTCGTCGAGGACTTCGGCGCGCTCTTTGGAGACAAACTGCAGACTGTGGGCGAGGAATTCCTGCCGTTGCCGGAGGAACTGCAGCCCGAACCGGCCGAGGTCCGCTGAGATGGCCGCCGCACGCTACGAACTCGGCATCGACGCCGCAAAGCTCGCTGCGATCGACATGCATGTCCACCTCGAGGTGGACGGCCACGGCCACGGTTCGCTGCCGGCCGAGCTCACCGAGGCTTCCGCCAAGTACTTCAAGGCCGAGGACCGGACGCCGTCGCTGGACCGGATCGCTGAGCTCTACCGCGAACTGAACATGGCCGCCGTCGTCTTCACCGTCGACGCCCGGACCCAGCTCAAGCATGAGCCCAACAGCATCCCCGAACTCATCGCCGGGGCCGCCCGGAACAACGACGTGCTGATCCCGTTCGGAAGCGTCGACCCGCGCACCGGCGCCGAGGCCATTCAGGGCGCCAAACACCAGGCCGTGGACCTGGGCGCCCGCGGCTTCAAGTTCCACCCCAGCCTGCAGGGCTTCGACCCCTCCAACGAGCAGTTCTACCCGCTCTGGGCAACGCTGCAGGAACTGGGCCTGCCGGCGATCTTCCACACCGGCCAGAACGGCATGGGCGCGGGCCTGCCCGGCGGTTTCGGCATCAAGCTGGCCTACTCCAACCCGCTGCTGCTCGACGCCGTGGCCGCCGACTTCCCGGAGCTGCAGATCATCATGGCGCACCCCTCGGTGCCGTGGCAGGACGAGGCCAACTCGATCGCCACGCACAAGGCTAACGTGTTCATCGACCTCTCCGGCTGGTCCCCGAAGTACTTCCCGGAGTCGCTGGTGAAGATGTCCAACTCGGTGCTGCAGGACAAGGTGCTGTTCGGTACCGACTTCCCGCTGATCACTCCGCAGAAATGGCTGGCCGCCTTCGCGGACCTGCCGCTCAAGGACGAGGTCCGGCCCAAGATCCTCAAGGACAACGCCGTCCGCCTGCTCGGGCTGGAGGGCTGAGATGACTGCCGAGACCGCCGTCGCGGCCGACAGCGCCGCGGATGAGCGGCTCTACGGCGTCTGCGACTTTTACGACGCCGAGTCGCTGCTCACCGACGCCGAACGCCGGGTCCTGGGCAGGCTGCGCGCCTTCCTGGACCAGCAGGCACGGCCGCTGCTCGCCGACTACTGGGAGCGGGGGGAATTTCCCGAGCAGCTGGCCCGGCCGCTGATTGACCTGGATCTGATGGAACCGGCCGAACTGGCCGGCGCCCCGGGCGCCGGCCACACACCAGCCCGGGGGATCTACCAGGGTTTCCGGATCTTCGAACTCGCCCGGACCGACGCGTCCCTGGCCACCTTCTACACCGCCCAGGCCGGGCTGTTCCGGACCGCCATCCGGGTCGGTGCCTCCGCGGAACAGCAGGCCCAGTGGATGCCCCGCGTCCTCGATTTCTCGCTCAAGGGCGTCTTCTCGCTGACCGAGCCGGAGTCCGGCTCCGACATCGCCGGAGGTCTGTCGACGACCGCCCGACGGGACGGCGAGGGCTGGGTCCTCAACGGCGCCAAACGCTGGATCGGGGGTGCGGCCACCGCCGACGTGCTGGCGGTGTTCGCCCGCGACGAAGCCGACGGGCAGGTCAAGGCGTTCCTCGTGGAGCGCGAGGCCCCCGGCGTGACGCTGGAGAAGATCCACGGCAAGACCGCGCTGCGGATGATGCAGAACGCGCACATCACCCTGGACGGCGTGCGCGTCCCGGAGTCGATGCGCCTGCACAACGTCAACTCCTTCAAGGACGTGGCCGCCATGCTGCGGGCCATGCGCTCGGATGTGGCCTGGATCGCCACCGGTATGGCCGCGGGAGCCTTCGAGGCCGCGCTGCGTTACGTCACGCAGCGGGAACAGTTCGGCCGCCCGGTGGGGTCCTTCCAGCTGGTCCAGGAAAAACTTGCCCGGATGCTCGGCAACGTCACCTCGGCCCTGTCCCTTGTGGTCCGGCTGACCGAACAGCAGGCCAAGGGCATCTACCGGGATCAGGACTCGGCGCTTGCGAAGATGCAGACCTCCCTGCTCATGCGCGAGACCGTGGCGCTGGCCCGCGAGGTGGTGGGCGGCAACGGCATCACCCTCGAGACCGACGTCGCCCGCTTCCATGCCGACGCGGAGGCCGTGTATTCGTACGAGGGCACCCACGAAATCAACGCCCTCATCATCGGCCGCGCCCTCACCGGCCACAGCGCCTTCACCCGCTAGCCCCCGACGCCGGCGCGTCCCGCCGCCGTCGATCCGCTCACCCCAACCACCACAGGAGCCAAAGATGCCCAACCTCGTCGTCGACTTCGACAAACTGCTCACCCTCGCCGGCACCGACCTCGGCGTCACCGACTACCGCGAAATCAGCCAGGAACAAATCAACAAATTCGCCGACGCCACGGGCGATGACCAGTGGATCCACGTGGACCCGGAACGCGCCAAGGACGGCCCCTTCGGCGCCCCGATCGCGCACGGCTTCCTCACCCTCTCGCTGATCATCCCGTTCTGGGGCGAGCTGTTCGACGTCGAGGGCGTCACCACCAAGGTCAACTACGGCCTGGACAAGGTCCGCTTCACGTCCCCGGTCAAGGTCGGCTCGAGGATCCGGATGCGCGCCACGATCGCCGAAGTCACCGAGGTCAAGGGCGGAGCCCAGATCAAGGTGTCCAACACTATCGAAATCGAAGGCCAGGAACGGCCCGCCGTCGTGGCCGAATTCCTCGCCCGCTTCTACAAATAAGCCCCACCCACCATCCCACCACCCCCACTGCCCCAAGGAACAACGATGTCCCAGATTTCGCAGTTGCAGAACATGGACGCGGGCACGCGTCGCCGGGAGGCCCGGACCGTCATCGCCTCCAGCTACCTCGGCAGCACCATTGAGTATTACGACTTCCTGCTCTACGCCACGGCCGCGGCCGTGGTCTTCCCCAAGGTGTTCTTCACCGGCATGGACGACTGGGTCGGCGTCGTGGCCGCCTACGGCACCTTCGCCGCGGGCTACGTCGCCAGGCCCCTGGGCGGCATCATCTTCGGCCACTTCGGCGACAAACTCGGCCGCAAGGGCATGCTGATTGTCTCCATGCTGGTCATGGGCATCGCGTCCACGCTGATCGGGCTCGTCCCGGACGCCTCAGTGGCCGGCCCCTGGGGCGCCGTCCTGCTGGTCATCCTGCGCGTATTCCAGGGCATCGCCGTCGGCGGCGAATGGGGCGGGGCGGCGCTGATGGCGCTGGAGCACTCTGAGTCCGGCAAACGCGGCTTTGCGGCGTCCTTCGTCAATGCCGGCGCGCCCACCGGCGCGGTGCTCGGCACCCTGGTGATGGGCGCCTTCTCCGCCCTGCCGAACGCGCAGTTCCTGGCCTGGGGCTGGCGGGTGCCGTTCCTGCTGTCCTTCGTGCTGCTGGGCGTGGGTATGTTTGTCCGGCTCAAGGTCTCCGAAAGCCCGATCTTCAAGGCCGCGCTGGAGAAGGAGCAAGCCGAGGAGGCCGCGCAGGGCGCGGCAGGCCGCCGGGAGGTCCCGCTGCTGCAGGTGCTGCGGCGGCCGAAGACCCTGATCTTCACCATGCTGGCCGGAGCCGCCGGGTTCGCGCTGCAGGTCGTGCTGGCAACTTTCTCCGTCACCTACGCGGTGTCCAAGGGCGCCGACCGCCAGGGCGTGCTCTACGCATTCGCGGCGGCGTCGTTTGTCTCGATCATCTTTGTGGTCATGGGCGGCCGGCTCTCCGACAAGCTGGGCCGGCGGCCCGTGATGATCGGCGGCCTGGTGCTCTTCATCGCCTACCTCGTCCCGATGTTCCAGCTGCTCTCCTCCAACAACATCGGCCTGATCTTCGTGGCGTTCGCGGTGGGCCTGATGATCCACTCCACGCTGTTCGGCCCGCTCGCGGCCTTTGTCTCCGAGCAGTTCGGCACCACGTCCCGCTACACCGGGGCCTCGCTGGGCTACCAACTGGCCACCCTCCTGGGCGCAGGGTTCACCCCCGGGATCGTGGCGCAGATCTTCAAGGACTCGGGACAAAACACCTCCTCCGTGGTCTGGTACCTCGCCGTCATGTCGGTTGTGTCGATCGTCTTCATCCTGCTGACCCGGGAGCCGAAGAATAACGATCTGGAAGCCGTCCGGTCCTAACCGGCCCTTCAGGCACTACCGTCGAACTAGAAAGGATTTGCCATGGAGAATCTTGGCATCGGCTCCTGGCTGCAGCGTCGCAGGCCAAAGTCGGGCACAAAGGCCGCCGTCATCGCCGGAACCCGGGAGCTCAGCTACGAGGAGTTCGCCCGGCGCGCCGCCCGGCTGGCGAACGCCCTGCGGGACCGCGGGGTGGCCAAGGGAGATCGGGTGGCATACCTCGGTGAGAACGATCCATCCTTCCTGGAGACCCTGTTTGCGGCCGGGCTGCTCGGTGCGGTCTTCGTTCCGCTCAACACCCGGCTGGCTCCGCCCGAAATCCAGTTCCAGCTCCAGGACAGCGGAGCGGTGCTGCTGGTCCATGCGGCCGCCCTCGCCGGCCTCGCCGAGCGCGGCTCGGCGGGGACGGCGGTGCAGGGCCGTGTTGTGGTCGACGACGGCGACGCCTCCGCCGACGTGCTGTCCTCCGCCGAGGACGCGCTGTCCTCCGGCGGCGCGGTGCCCGACGGCAGCGGCGCAGCGCCCGCCGTCGTCGGGTCCGCCTCTGCCGCCTCCGCCGAAGAGTTCGAAGCGGTGCTGGCCTCCGGCGCCGAGCTGGCCCCCGACGTGCCCGTGGGGCTCGACGACCCGGCCATGATCCTCTACACCTCGGGAACCACCGGCAACCCCAAGGGGGCGCTGCTGACGCACGGCAACATCACCTGGAACTGCATCAACGTGCTGGTCGATTTCGATTTCTCCTCCGCCGATGTGGCCCTGATGATCTCGCCGATGTTCCACGTGGCCTCGCTGGACATGGGCGTCCTGCCCACGCTCCTGAAGGGCGGCACCGTGGTCCTGGAGCCCAGGTTCGACCCACGCCGCACGCTGGAGCTGATCCAGCAGCACCGCGCCACCACCATCAGCGGGGTTCCCACCACCTACCAGATGCTGTGCGAGCACCCGGACTGGGATTCCACCGACCTCAGCTCGCTCAACAAGCTCACGTGCGGCGGGTCCGCGGTGCCGATGCGGGTCCTGGAGGCCTACGAGCGGCGGGGCCTGCGGTTTTCCAACGGCTACGGCATGACCGAGACGGCCCCCGGCGCCACCACCCTGCCGGCCGCCCGGTCCCGGGACAAGGCCGGCTCCTCCGGCCTGCCGCACTTCTTCACGGACGTCCGCGTGGCCGATCCCCTCGACCCGGAGGCCGGCCAGGCCGCGCCGGGTGCCGTGGGGGAGATCCAGATTAAAGGGCCCAACGTCATCGAGCAGTACTGGAACCGGCCCGAGGCCTCGGCCGATTCCTACACCCCGGATGGCTGGTTCAAATCCGGCGACATGGGCTACAAGGACCCGGACGGTTTCGTCTTCATCTCCGACCGGCTCAAGGACATGATCATCTCCGGCGGGGAAAACATCTACCCGGCCGAGGTTGAGCAGGCCATCGCCGAGCTCGACGCCGTCGGAAGCGTCGCCGTGATCGGCGTCCCGGACGAGAAGTGGGGCGAGGTGCCCCGGGCCGTGGTGTTGCTGCGGGAGGGCGCCGGCCTCACGGAGGATCAGCTGCGCGCCCACCTGGACGGCCGGCTCGCGAGGTACAAGATCCCCAAGTCGGTGGTGTTCGTGGACGAGATGCCCCGGACCGCCAGCGGCAAGATCCGGAAAGCCGAGCTGCGGAAACTGGCACCCGCCAACGGGCAATAAGCGCGGGCGGGCGCTTGCGGCCCGGTCCGCCGAGACTAGTGGAGCAGAGCCAGCAGGACGCCAACGGCCATAAACAGCACCCCGAAGGTCCGGTTGAGGATCCGCTGGCCGCGGGCGTCGTGCGTGAAGCGCTGGAAGGTGGTCGCGGCCGCGGCGAAGAAGAACCACATGACCAGGATGTCGATCACGATCACGGTGGCGGCGAGGACCAGGTACTGCGCCAGCAGCGGCTGGTCCGGGCGGATGAACTGGGGCATAAACGCCAGGAAGAAGACGATCGCCTTGGGGTTGAGCAGGTTGACCCAGAGGCCGCGGCGGAACATCGAGAACGCAGGCTCGTTGCGCAGGGCCACGGCCTTCTCCTGGTCCAGGTCGGGCTTGTGCCGGAACTGCTGGATGCCCAGGTAGACGAGGTAGGCGGCGCCGGCGTACCGGATGATGTTGAAGGCCAGCGGCGAGCTCGCCACGAGCACCCCGACGCCGAGGGCCACGACCAGGATGTGCACCACCAGCGCTGCCTGCTGGCCCAGGATGCCCCAGATGGAGCGCCGGAAGCCGGAGTTCAGGGAGTTGCTCATGGTGTTGATCGCGCCCGCGCCGGGGGTGAAGCTGATCAGGACACCGGCGCCGGCCAGGGCGAGCCAAAGGGAGAGTTGCACCTGCCAAGTTTACGGTTCCGCCCCTGCCCGGGCCGCCTTGATGACGGGCCGGGCCCAGGGGCGGGCCGGGGTCAGCCCTGGCGGATGCCGTATTCGAGGATCATGTTGCCTTTGCTGGTCTGCTGGGACGACTGAAGCTCGAGCCGGGTCAGGGGGTCGCCGTCGTTGAACAACCGCCGGCCGCTGCCGGCAATCACGGGATGGACGATCAGCATCAGGCTGTCCAGCAGTCCGGCGAACAGCAGCTGGCGGACCAGGGAGATGCTGCTGAAAACGCCGATGTCGCCGCCGTCGCCGTTCTTCAGGTCCGCAACGAAGTCCTCCAGCGGCCGGTCGATCAGCCGGGAGTTCTGCCAGTCCAGGTCCCCGGTCAGAGTCCGGGAGGCCACAAATTTGGGCAGCGGATTGATAAAACCGCCGAAGTCGGCGTCGGCCTCGGCGTTCGGCCAGTACTGGGACCATTGCTGGTAGCCGACGCGGCCCAGGATGCCGGCGTCGATCCGGCCCATCATCTCGCCCATCCCCGCTCCCAGCTCCGCGTCGAAGCTGTCGAACTGCCACAGGAACGGGTCTTCCACCACACCGTCCACGGAACTGAACAAACCGGCCGTGACCTTGCGCATGCTTTCTCCTCACCGTTGGGTACTTGACTGCACCCTAGCGGCAGTCGGGATGACGGGGAAAGGGCGGCAGGAAGTTGCTCCGGACCGCGGCGCCGCGGTCCGGAGCCCTTCCGAGCGGGGTGCGGGTCAGCCGTTGGCTGCGGATCCGTCCGAATCCGCATCGCCCGGGCCGCCATGCCCGCCCGGGCCCTGGCCCTCCTGGGCGCCGGTCACGGCGAAGTTGTCATCCAGCAGCACGGTGGCACGGGTGCCGTCGGCCTTGGTGATGTGCGCTTCGTACGTCGCGCCGTCGGCGTCGGTCTCCATCCGCTCGATCGTCGCACCGGGCTGGGCTGCCTTCACCGCCGCTTCGACCTTCGCGGCGGTGTCGCCGGTGAGAATCTCCTCCGTTTTGCCGTTGGCCTGGTGCCGACCGCGCGCGGCTCCGCCGCTCCCTGCCGTGCCGCTGCCGGTGGCGGCGGTTGTGGCCGACGACGTCGTCCCGGCCGCGTCGTCGGCCATCGCCGGGAGGGCCGAGGCTCCGATCGCGCCGCCGCCGATTACCGCGGCAAGCATGAGTGCCGCTGTGCCTTTATTGATCTTTGCCATGGTGCTGCTCCTTCGCTGGGGTCCGGGATTCCGGGCCGGCCGACGTTTGCGGCTGTAACCAGCGTGGTATGCGCAGATTTGGCGGGACTTTGGCGGCACTGTGGCGCCGCTGTGAAGGCAGCGGCGCCGGCACCGCTCCGCCAGCGCGCGTGGAGACAACCAGGGCGCGGGGCGTTACGATGCTCTCAACCGTGCGGCATCAGTGCAGCAGCCAGGCTTGGGGGAGTCGATGGACAGGATCGTCGGAACGATGTTTGCCGGAGCCTTACTACTCACAGCGTCGTCCTGCGCTCTACCCGAGGATGGAGCGTCGTCATCCTCCGCAGCGCCACTGTCCGCCACGCCCTCGTCTACCACGCCCCGGTCCGTGCCGGCCGTGAACTCGGCGGCCCCGGCGGCCGTGCCCCTGCCCGAGCTTCGGTTCGCCAACCCCGACTACTACGCCATGCCCGGCCAGACAGTCACTTTCAGCGTCTCCGAATCGCTGCCCCGCGGGGTCAACATTGCGCAGTACGAATGGGATTTCGACGGCAACGGGGTGGTTGACCAGGTGGGGCCGATCCCGGTGGCAACCCACAGCTATCCCGCCCTGTTCGAGGGCACCGCCACGGTGCGGATCACTCACGCCTCCGGACGCCGGTCGACGGCGTCGACCGGCGTCCACATCGGCCGCGGCCCCAGGGACGGGCTCCCCGTCGCCCCCGTCAACGTGAGCGTGGCGGTGACCGCCCATTCCAACGGCATCAGCACCGTTCACGTAACCTGGGAACCCGGCGGACCGGAGCCCTATCGGTGGGGTGTCACCGTGGACGGCATTCCCGCGGGCATGGTGGAGGGAGCGGCGCGGTCCGCGACCATCACGGACGTGCACCGTGTCAGGGACGTGAGGATCGGCGTTGTCGGTTTCACCCAGAACCAGGCCATGGGGGACTCGGCCAGCGTGACGCTTCCCGCGCTGTCCTACTAGGCTCCCGCTCCACGCCCGCAGGGTCTCAGGCCCGGGCGATCACTTCGCCGTTGGGAATCAGGAACCAGCCGTCGTCCGTGGAGCCCCAGCGGTGCCAGCCCGCGGAGATCCGGGCCAGGTCCGCCGCGCTGGCGAAGCCGTACTCGAGCGCCTGGTCCGCGAACGCCGAGTGCAGCACCCGCTCGCCCCAGACCCGGGCCTGCCAGCGGCGCTGCTGCCCGGTCGCGTAGAGCCAGTTGCTGCTCGACGGTGCGACGTCGGTGAACCCGGCCGCCTGAGCCCACGACACGAGCCGGCGCCCGGCGTCGGGCTCGGCCCCGTTCCGACGCGCGATGCGCTGGTAGAGCTCCATCCACTCATCCAGTTCGGGAACGGCGGGATACCAGCTCATTCCGTGGAAATCGGCGTCACGCACCGCCACGATCCCGCCGGCCTTGGCCACCCGGCGCATCTCCCGGAGGGCGGCCACCGGATCCGTGAGGTGCTGCAGCACCTGGTGGGCGTGGACGACGTCGAACGTCTCGTCCGCGAAATCGAGGTCGTAGATGTTGCCGGCGACGAAGTGGACGTTGGCCACCCCGCGCTCAGCGGCCAGGGCGCCCGCCTGGCCGATCACCTCGGGCGAGCGGTCCAGCCCGGTGACCTCGCCGGGGGCCACAAGCCCGGCGAAATCGCAGGTGATGCTGCCAGGTCCGCAGCCGACGTCGAGGACCGACACCCCGGGGGTCAGGTGCGGGAGGACGAACGCCGCTGAGTTCTGCGCCGTGCGGGAGGCGTGGGCGCGGACCACGGACTCGTGGTGGCCGTGGGTGTAGACGTCGTCGGGCTGCTGGGCGCTCATAAGGAAACGCTACGCCGACCGCAGCCGGATGGAGCCCAACTGACTGCCGCCAGTTGTTGTGGACCCCTCGAAACGACAACTATTGCGAGTCAGAGGGGGGAAGGGCTGCTTCTTCGCCGGCGCGGACCGTCGCGTCGATCATCGCGTGCATAAACCGGGTGGCGAGCTCGAGTTCCTCGGCCGTGAAGCCCGCCAGCGCGGCGGCCATGTGCCGGGCGAGCGGGGCAAACATGGCGCCGCCGTCGCGGTAGGCCTTAGGCGTCATCCGGAGCTGGACCTGACGGCGGTCCGAGCCCTGCCGTTCGCGGACCACGTGGCCGGACTTGTCGAGCCGGTCGATCAGGGCGGTGGTGGCGGGGGAGCTGAGGTGGAGTTCCCGGCGCAGCACCCCGGGCGTGACCACCTGGTTCCTGGACGTGTGCTGCATGATCACGGACAGGGCGTTCAGGTCGGTGCGGTGCATGTCATTGCGGGCGCCGGCCGCATCCGCAAAGCGGTTGGCCTCCAGACTGAACTCCTGGAGCAGGCTGACAAGCGGCGGCGGGCCTGCGGCGTCGGGGCGTCCCGGCGGTTCAGTTGACATCTCACCCCTCCTGCTCCGCCCCGGGGGGCTTGCGCGGTTTGCGCCATCCGGAGTTTACTCCAGCCCGTCCGCTGCAGCAGCGAAATATTTCTAGACTGTCACTTATATCCATGATGGAGATAATCTATGATTTACTAAATTCTACTCCGCGTCGCCACCCGAGAAGGACACCATGAAACACAGCCGGCAAAACCCCCACCGAGTCCCGTTCTGGCTGCGCTGGCTCGTGCCCGCCGTCCTGGTCGTCGCCTGGCTGGCCATCGCGGGTATCGGCGGCCCTACCTTCGGGCGGCTCAGCGAGGTCTCCTCCAACGACCAGGCCTCATTCCTGCCCGCTGGCGCCGAGGCCACCGCGGCCCAGGACTGGCAGGCGAAGTTCCGCGACTCCAAGGAGATCCCCGCGGTCATCGTGATCGAGGGCGATTCCGCCTTCACCCCGGCGCAGCTTGGCGAAGCCGCCGCGCTCAAGGGCAAGCTCGCGGCCCTGCAGGCCGGCAGCACCGTGATCGGCCCCATTCCGTCCGAGGACTCGAAGGCCGTGCAGTTTGTGGTGCCAATCGCCTCCGGCGGTGAGGTGAAGACGGTCGTCAAGGAACTCCGGGACGAGGTCAAGGCCTCGGCGCCGGAGGGCATGCGGACCTTCGTGACGGGCCCGGCCGGCCTCACGGCAGACCTGGTCAGCGCGTTCGCCGGCATTGACGGCATCCTGCTGCTGGTGGCCCTCGGCGCGGTGTTCCTGATCCTGCTCGTCGTCTACCGCTCGCTGCTGCTGCCGATCGCCGTGCTGTTCACCTCGGTCTTCGCGCTCTGCGCCGCCATCCTGCTGGTCTTCGGCATGGCGAAGCTGGGCTGGATCCAGCTCAACGGCCAGAGCCAGGGCATCCTCTCCATCCTTGTCATCGGTGCCGCCACGGACTACGCGCTGCTCTACGTCGCCCGGTTCCGGGAGGCCCTGACGCACACCACCAACCGGACGGCCGCGGCGCTGACCGCGTGGAAGGCGGCCTGGGAGCCGATCCTGGCCTCCGGCGCCACGGTCATTATTGCCCTGCTCTGCCTGCTGTTCTCCGACCTCAATTCCAACAAGGCCCTTGGCCCGGTGGCGGCCGCGGGCATCCTGTGCTCGCTCTTCGCGGCCCTGACCCTGCTGCCGGCGATGATGGCGCTGCTGGGCCGCGCGGCCTTCTGGCCTTTCCGCCCCAAGCTGCTGCCGGAGACAGAGCGCGAGCCGGAACTTCTTACGGGCCTCGAGGGCCAGAAGGGCCTCTGGCGTGCCACCGGCTCCCTCGTTTCACGCCAGCCGCGCACCGTCTGGATCGCCTCCGTGCTGCTGCTGTTGGTGGCCTCCGCCGGCGTCCTGCAGCTCAAGGCCAACGGCGTGCCGCAGACCGACGTCATCCTCGCCGCCTCCAACGCCGTCGATGGCCAGGACGCGCTGGCCCGCCACTTCGACGCCGGCTCCGGCAGCCCCGCCGTGATCGTCGCCGACGAGGCGAAGGCCCAGGAGGTGCTCGCCAAGACCAAGGCGAGCGACGGCGTCGGGGACGCCTATCTGCTGGCCGAGGGCAGCGTGCCCATCGTTCCCGTCGCCCCCGGCGCACCGGCTGCGCCCGCCGCCCCGGCCGTCCGGGACGGGAAGGTGCTGATCAATGCGACGCTGAACTTCGCCGCGGACTCCAACGAGGCGGAAAACGTTGTGCTGGACCTCCGTCGGGAACTGAAGAAGATCGACGGCGGAGCCCTGGTGGGCGGGGTGACCGCCACGGCCCTGGACACCAACACCACGGCCCAGCGGGACCTCGTCACCATCATTCCGGTGGTGCTCGGCGTGATCCTCGTGATCCTGATGCTGCTGCTGCGCTCCGTCCTCGCCCCGGTGCTGCTGGTGGCCTCGGTGGTGCTCTCCTACGGCGCGGCCATGGGCGTCTCGGCCGTCGTGTTCAACCACATCCTGGGCTTTCCGGGGGCGGACGCCACCGTTCCGCTCTTCGGCTTCGTGTTCCTCGTCGCACTGGGCGTGGACTACAACATCTTCCTGATGAGCCGGGTCCGCGAGGAGTCCATCAAGCACGGCACCCGGCCGGGCATCCTGCGCGGCCTCGGCGTCACCGGCGGGGTAATCACCTCGGCCGGCGTGGTGCTGGCGGCGACCTTCGCGGCCCTGGGCGTTATCCCGATCATGTTCCTGGTACAGCTTGCGTTCATCGTGGCGTTCGGGGTGCTGCTGGACACCGTCCTGGTCCGCTCCCTGCTGGTCCCGGCTCTCGCCTATGACATCGGCCCGCGGATCTGGTGGCCGGGCAAGCTCGGACGCCCCGACGCGGATGCGGCCGGACGCGGACTGCCGGCCGCCCCGGAGCCGGAAACCGCCGAGGCGGGAATCCGCTAGCCGGGTCCCCGTCTGCTTCCGCCGCTTGCCGGCCTCATTGCCGCAGCCGCCGTCACCGTTTCTGGTCCCCCCACCAGGCAACCGTGGCGGCGGCTGCTTCCGAGAGCGGCGTCGGCTGCAACCCCAGCGCCGCCTCGCTCGCGGCGGAATCCATCACGAACGGTTTCTCGAACTGGTAGAGCATCTCCGCCACCTCCCGGAGATCCGGCGCGAACAATCCGAAGGACCGCAGTGCCCAGCCCGGGAGCGCTGCCATTTTGGGCTTTGCGACGCCGGCAGCTTCAGCGAACGCCGTTGCCAGCTGACGCTGCGTGACGGCAGGTAAAGAGGGCGTGTGCCACACCTGGTTCCATAGCTGCGGCGCCTGGGCGGCGTGGATCATGGCGGCCGCCAGGTCGGGCACGTAGGTGAACGCGTGCGGCTGGTCCGCGCTGCCGACCACCCACAATTTCCTTCCGGCCAAAACGGGCCGCACCATGCGCTCGCCGGCATGGGAGGTCCTGACGCGTGGACCAAAGAAGTCGCCCGCGACCATGCTGAGGGTGTTGGCGGCCGACGCCGCCCGCGCCTTGAGCAGTGCAGTGCGGATGCCGCGCTTGCCGCCCCGGGCCTCCCGGGGACCCGTCTCGGTCATCGGCCGTTCCGGCTCGCTGTAGGAATACAGGCTTTCCGGAAACACGACGACGGCGCCGGCCTCGGCCGCAGCGGCCAGCACCGTCTGCTCGGCGCCCGGAAGCTCCGCCGCCCAGGCCCGTGCCGTGTACTGCGATCCGTGGATGCAATGGAAGACAGCTTTGGCGCCCTGGAACAGCTGCCCCAGCCGCGCCGGGTCGGAGACATCCGCGGTGATCCGCTCGACGTAGGGATGGGACGGCCCGCTGCCGGAACGGGTGAGCACCCGCACCCGGTGGCCTGCCGTGGCGAGCTGCTCGGCAACCGTCCAGCCGACCGGACCGGCGCCGGTGACAACAAAGAGCGCAGGGCCCGTGGTGTCGGGGAAATCGGACGGGGACATGGCGTTCTCTCTTTCACTGTGATTGTCAGGGAGAGCGGTGCTCTCAAAATCAGGATGCAGAGGTTTCAGATGCAAGTCAAGAGCAGTGCTCACATTTGTTGACACTGCTCCGGATTGTGGAATGCTGGAGCCATGCCGCAGACCGCCACCGCCCCGCCCGCCAGGCCCTCCACGCCCCGCGAGCGGGCCCGGGCGCAGACCATCCGGGACATCGTGCGCATCGGCCGGGAACATCTTGCCCAGCACGGCGCCGCCGCGCTGTCCCTGCGCGCCGTCGCCAGGGAGCTTGGCGTCGTTTCCTCTGCCGTGTACCGGTATGTGGAGAACCGCGAGGAACTGCTGACCCTGCTGCTGGTCGATGCCTACAACGAGCTGGGGGACGCAGTGGACGCCGCCGTGCAGGCTTGCCCGGAGGGCGATTTCACCGCGAGGTTCGAGGCGCTCGGAGTGGCGGTCCGGGACTGGGCGCTGGCGCAACCGCCCAGCTATGCGCTGCTCTTCGGCAGTCCGGTACCCGGCTACCAGGCTCCGGCCGAGCGGACCACCGGCCCCGGGACGCGGGTGATCGGCACCTTGGCGGCCATCCTGGACGGTGCCTGGCGGGCCGGCCAGCTCTCCAGGGCGGACCCCCGGGGCGCCGCCGAGGCCGCGCAACTCGCGGCGGACCTGGCCAAAATCCGCGGCGAGATGGGGCTCGCCGTGCCCGACCCTGAGCTGGCGCGCGGTGTCCTGGTCTGGACCTCGTTGTTCGGCGCCGTCAGTTTTGAAGTGTTCGGCCAGTATGGCAAAGACACCTTCGCGGCCCGGGACAAGCTGTTCGCGCACCATCTGGCCGTCCTCGCCGGGGTGGCCGGGCTGCGGTCCTAGGCACGTCCCTTCCCGTGCGGCCGCTGGCCCGGCCCCCTGTTGCCTCCCGGTGGTGCTCGATAGACTGCGACTGCGCCAACGCCGGCGCCCACCGCCTGCAGGAGGGATCCACACATGTCTGAAAACAGTGAGTTCGATCGAGCGGCAGCACACGAGCGCCCCGGCGCCGCCCCGGTCCCGGCCGCCGACGAGCGGGTAGTCGACGAGCCGGCAGCGGAGGCCGACGCCGGCCAGTACGTCGAGGGCGACTACGGCCGGGCGGGCGTAGCGGGAGAGAATCCGGCAGCCGCGCCCGAGGGCGAGTACCCGGAAGGTGACTACGGCAAGGCGGGCCTGGCTAGCGGCACGCGCGTCGGGGACGAAGCTGGGGACTACCCCGAGGGTGACTACGGCCGCGCCGGCGCAACCGGACCGGACGCCGTCATCGGTGAGGAAGGCGAGTACCCCGAGGGCGATTACGGCACGGCAGGCGCAGCCGGTCCCCGGCGGACCGGTCACCGGGCCGAGGGCGCCGAGGACGAGCCGGTGGGGCGCGACGGCGCAGTCCGGGACGACGCGGGCCGAGAGGACACCTAGGCCGCCCGCCCACGCACTGCACCCTTTCACACGGCGTTCTCGCACAGCGAAACCAGCCACGACGGCGCATTGCCGCGCCCGAAAACCCGCAATAATCCGGGGCTCCGCGACGGCGCCGGCGCCTCTAAAGCCCCCCTGCGTCCGAAGTTGAGCGAACCCCACTCAACTTCGGATTGACTTCTCCGGAGCGCTGGGTAAAGTTGAGTGCAGAGCGCTCAATAAGTGGGCGCGCCTCGTCCTCGACGGGCTCGAACTCCGGGTATGGCCCGGCCGCCGGGCATCCGCCCGGTTGCCGGGGCCAGCAAGTTTCCAAGGAAAGAAGGAAGCAACACATGTCACGTGCAGTAGGTATTGACCTCGGAACCACCAACTCCGTCGTCTCCGTTCTCGAAGGTGGCGAGCCCACCGTCATTGCCAACGCCGAGGGTGGCCGCACCACGCCGTCGGTTGTTGCATTCTCCAAGTCCGGCGAAGTCCTGGTCGGCGAGATCGCCAAGCGCCAGGCCGTCAACAACATCGACCGCACCATCGCCTCCGTCAAGCGCCACATGGGCACCGACTGGAACATTGCGATCGACGACAAGAAGTACACCGCGCAGGAAATCTCCGCGCGCATCCTGATGAAGCTCAAGAACGACGCCGAGTCCTACCTCGGCGAAAAGGTCACCGACGCCGTGATCACCGTTCCCGCGTACTTCAACGACGCCGAGCGCCAGGCCACCAAGGAAGCCGGCGAGATCGCGGGTCTCAAGGTGCTGCGCATCGTCAACGAGCCCACCGCGGCCGCCCTGGCCTACGGCCTGGACAAGGGCAAGGAAGACGAACTCATCCTCGTCTTCGACCTTGGCGGCGGAACCTTCGACGTCTCCCTCCTCGAGGTCGGCAAGGACGAAGACGACTTCTCCACCATCCAGGTCCGCGCCACCGCCGGTGACAACCGCCTCGGCGGCGACGACTGGGACCAGCGCGTCGTTGACTACCTGCTGAACCAGCTCAAGGTCAAGGGCATCGACCTCTCCAAGGACAAGATCGCCCTGCAGCGCCTCCGCGAGGCAGCGGAACAGGCCAAGAAGGAACTCTCCTCCTCCTCCAGCACCAACGTCTCCCTCCAGTACCTCTCCGTCACCCCCGACGGCCCGGTCCACCTGGACGAGCAGCTGACCCGCGCCAAGTTCCAGGACCTCACCAAGGACCTGCTCGAGCGCACCAAGAAGCCGTTCCACGATGTCATCAAGGAAGCAGGCATCAAGCTCTCCGACATCGACCACATCGTCCTGGTCGGCGGTTCCACCCGCATGCCCGCCGTCTCCGAACTGGTCAAGGAACTCGCCGGCGGCAAGGAGCCGAACAAGGGTGTCAACCCGGACGAGGTCGTCGCCGTCGGCGCCGCGCTGCAGGCCGGTGTCCTCAAGGGCGAGCGCAAGGACGTGCTCCTGATCGACGTCACCCCGCTCTCGCTCGGCATCGAGACCAAGGGCGGCATCATGACGCACCTGATCGAGCGCAACACCGCCATCCCCACCAAGCGCAGCGAGACCTTTACCACGGCCGACGACAACCAGCCGTCCGTCGCGATCCAGGTCTTCCAGGGCGAGCGCGAGTTCACCCGCGACAACAAGCCGCTGGGCACCTTTGAACTGACCGGCATTGCACCGGCCCCGCGCGGCGTTCCGCAGGTGGAGGTCACCTTCGACATCGATGCCAACGGCATTGTGCACGTCTCCGCGAAGGACAAGGGCACCGGCAAGGAACAGTCGATGACCATCACCGGCGGCTCCAGCCTCTCCAAGGAAGACATCGACCGGATGGTCCGCGACGCCGAGGAGCACGCAGCCGAGGACAAGGCCCGCCGCGAGGCGACCGACACCCGCAACACCGCCGAGCAGCTCGCCTACTCCGTGGACAAGCTGATCGCCGACAACGCCGACAAGCTGCCGGAGGAGGTCAAGACTGAGGTTCAGGCCGACGTCGACGCCCTCAAGGCCGCGCTGGAAGGCACCGACGACGCCGCCGTGAAGACCGCGTTTGAGAAGCTCCAGGCTTCGCAGACCAAGCTCGGCGAGGCCATCTACGCCCAGCCCGGTTCCCCCGACGGTGCCGCTGGCGCGCAGGGTGCCCCGGGCGGCGAGCATGCTTCCTCCGACGAGGACATCGTTGACGCCGAGATCGTTGACGAAGACGAGAAGAAGAAGTAATCATGCCGCACCACGGTAACGAAGAAGAGCACGCTGGCGAGGGCCGGGACGAGAGCCAGAAGCCGGTGATCCACGACAACCGCAAGGTTGATCCGAAGACCGGCCAGGCCCGCCATCCCGACCAGGAGCGCGCCGGGGACGCCGACGGCGGTGACGCACTGTCCCAGGCCGAGGACATCCTCAACAGCGTCGACGTCCCGGCGGCCGAGTCGGTGGCGCAGGGCGTCAGCGCCGGGGAGGCGGAGGAACTGAAGAACGACCTCCGCCGCCTGCAGGCCGAGTACGTCAACTACCGCAAGCGGGTCGAACGTGACCGCGCCGTAGCAGGGGAAATGGCCGTCATCGGCGTCCTGAACGCCCTGCTTCCGGTGCTCGACGACGTCGACGCCGCCCGGCAGCACGGCGACCTCGCGGACGGACCCTTCGCCGCGATTGCCGCCAAGCTGGAGAATGCGCTGAAGACCTACGGCCTGGTGCGCATTGACGAGACCGGCGTGGAGTTCGATCCCACGATCCACGAGGCCCTCATCCAGCAGCCCGGCCCGGACGTTGTCACCGACACCGTCAGCCAGGTCCTGCGTTCCGGCTACAAGTCCGGCGACCGGGTGCTCCGCGCAGCCCAGGTCATCGTGTCTGTTCCGGCGTAGGGTCACGTTTGGCGCTACGCCGGATAGGGGGCGGTGCCCGCTTCGCGGTGCCCTCCACACCGCCGCCCCCTATCCGGCCTCCGCGCCCGCGTTTTGCTCACCTAAGGTGAGTGGACAAACAGCGCGAAGCAGATGATGGGCCCTGGGAGTGGCATCGGGCCTGTCGGAGCGGGGGGGGGGGGGGGGGGGGGGGGGGGGG
>NZ_JBEEQE010000016.1:75251-102050 GCF_040137805.1 Pseudarthrobacter sp. B907
AGGGGCGGGGGCCCATCATCTGCGAAGCGCACTCTGCACGACTTTTGAAAGGAAACGCCAGTGGCTAGCCAGGACTGGGTGGACAAGGACTTCTACAAGATCCTTGGAGTCGCCAAGGACGCTTCCGACGCCGACATCAAGAAGGCCTACCGGAAGCTGGCTCGGCAGCACCACCCGGACACGAACGCCGGTGACACCGCGTCGGAGAAGAAGTTCAAGGACATCTCCGAGGCCTACTCCGTGCTGTCCGACCCGGACGAGCGCCAGCAGTACGACGCCATCCGCGCGATGGGCGGCGGCGCGCGCTTCGCTCCCGGCGGCGCGGGCGGGGGTGCCGGCGGCGCGGGGTTCGAGGACCTTTTCGGCGGCCTGTTCACCGGCGGCGGCGGAAGGCACTCCGGCGGCTACAGCACCGCCGGCGGCATCCCGCCCGAGTTCGCCGATCTCTTCGGTGGTGGCGGGGGCTTTGGCGGCGGCCAGTCTTTCCAGCGCGGGCCGCAGAAGGGCGCCGACCGCACCGCGTCGACCAGCATCTCCTTCGCCGGATCCATCCGCGGCACAACCATCGGGCTGCGCGAGCCGGACGGCGAGGTCATCGACGTGCGGATCCCGGCCGGGATCAAGGACGGCCAGAAGGTCCGCGTCCGCGGCAAGGGACAGTACGGTCCGGCCGGCAACGGCGACCTCATGGTCACGGTGTCCGTGAAACCGCACGATTTCTACACACGGGACGGGGACAACCTGCGCATCCACGTCCCGGTCACGTTCCCGGAAGCCGCCCTCGGCGCCGACATCGAGGTTCCGACCATCGACGGCGACAAGGTCAAGGTCCGGGTGCCCGCGGGGACGCCGTCGGGCCGGACACTGCGGGTCAAGGGGCGCGGCGTGAAGCACAGCAAGGCCACCGGCGACCTGCTGGTCACCATCGACGTCGCCGTGCCCAGGAAGCTGGACAAAGCCGCCGAGGAAGCGGTGAAGGCCTTCGCCGCGGCCACCTCCGGCGAGGACGTCCGCGCGGGCCTGGCAGCCAAGGCCCGGCTGTAGGAGTCCTGGCATGGACATCGAGTTCGACCAGCCGATCTTCGTCATCTCCGTCGCCGCGGAGCTGGCGGACATGCACCCGCAGACGCTACGCCAGTACGACCGGCTCGGCATCGTCTCGCCCAGCCGCGCCCCCGGCAAGTCCCGGCGGTATTCGCAGCGCGATGTGAACATGCTCCGCGAGGTGCAGCGGCTCTCGCAGGAGGGCGTCTCCCTGGAGGGGATCAAGCGGATCCTGCAGCTGGAGAACCAGGTGGCCGCGCTGCAGCGGAGGGTCGCCGAGCTCACCGAGGAGCTGGGCCGCCGACGGCAACCACTGGATTCGCGCATCTTTGCCGCCGGCGCGGCCGGCGACGTCGTCAGTCTGGCCCGCGGCCAGCGGCCCCGCGCCCGCTCGCAGGCCCTCGTGGTGTGGCGGCCCGGAGCTTTAGGCCAGTAGCACCGCATTCCGGCAGGGCCGCCGAATAACGCGGCCCTGCCGGAATGGGACCCGGGAAGCGCGGAGGGCGGTGCTGGCTCCTCCGGCATCCTCCGGATCGTTGGGTCACGGATGAGGAGATCCTTAGCAGAGGGAGGGTCAGTAACTGGCAGGGGAGTCGCCGTCGACGGACCGCACAAATTGTGCGGCAAGGGCCTCGGAGCCCCGGGCCAGCAGCGCGACGTCGGCCCCCACCAGGATGAAGTCGGCACCGCTGGAGAGATAGTGCCGGGCGGTGTCCGGGTTGAACGCGTTGACGCCGGCGGGTTTGCCAGCCGCTTTTGCCGCGGAGAGGCAGTGCTCAACGGCGGCACGGACCTCGGGATGTTCCTGTTGTCCCAACAGGCCCATGGACGCTGCAAGGTCGGAGGGCCCCAGGAAAATCGCGTCCACACCATCCACTTTCAGGATGTCCGCCACGGCATCTACTGCCGCCACCGACTCGATCTGGACCGTGACGCTGATGGTTTCACCGGCGCGGGCCAGGTAGTCCGGGACCCGGTTCCAGCGCGCAGCCCGGGCCAAGGCCGAGCCGACGCCGCGCACGCCGTGCGGCGGATAGCGGGTGGCGGCAACCGCGGCTTCAGCCTCCGCCGCCGAGTTCACCATGGGGATCAGCAGATTTTGAACGCCCAGGTCCAGGTACTGCTTGATCAGCACCGTGTCATTGACAGGCGGCCGGACCAGGGTCTGGACCGGATAGCCGTGGATGGCCTGCAGCTGGGCCAGGATGGATTCGAGCCCGTTGGGGCTGTGCTCGGCATCAACCAGGAGCCAGTCCAGGCCGGAACCGGCGCAGAGTTCGGCGATCAGGGGGCTGCCGGAGCAGACCCACATCCCGGCCAGGGGGCGGTCCGCTGCGGCGAGCGCGTCCCGGAAGGTGTCGTCTAGTCGAAACGGCATGTCACGCTCCCAAGGGGTCCGTAGTCGGCGTGCACGGTATCGCCCTTGTAGACCCACATGGGCCGGGTGAAGGAGCCGGCGAGAATGATGTCGCCGGCTTTCATTCCGTCCCCGTGGGCGGCGATTTTGTTGGCCAGCCAGTGCACCCCGGCGGCCGGGTGGTCCAGGACTCCGGCGGCCACGCCGGTCTCTTCGACCGTCTGGTTCTTGTAGAGGATGGCTGAGACCCAGCGGAGGTCGACGGCGTCGGGCTTCACCGGACGGCCACCGATCACCATGGCGCCCATGGCGGCGTTGTCCGCGATGGTGTCCACGATGGTCCGGCCCTCCATTTCGATCCGGGAGTCCAGGATTTCCAGGGCCGGCACCACGTAGTCGGTGGCGTTCAGGACGTCGAAGATGGTGCAGCCGGGTCCGGACAGGTCCGTCTTCAGCACGAACGCCAGCTCCACCTCCACCCGCGGATGCGTGTACCGGTCCCACTCCACGGAGCAGCCGGTTTCGAGCACCATGTCATCGAAGATGGCGCCGTAGTCCGGTTCGGTGATGCCCGTGGCGGCCTGCATGGCCCGGGACGTGAGGCCGATCTTGCGGCCCACCAGGGTCCGGCCGGCGTCCTCGTTGCGGCGGCGCCAGAGCTGCTGCACGGCGTAGGAGTCCTCCACGGTCATGTCAGGGTACCGGGCAGTCAAGCGGGGAATGGGCGTCCGGCTCCGGCCGGCTTCCAATAGTTCATCTGCGATCGCCTCGATCGTCGCTGCGTCCAGCATGGCTAGAGCTGCGCCCCGAGCTTGAAACCCTCAGCCTCAGAGCCTTCCTTGCGGGTGTACGAGAAGCCGTCGGCCCCCACGGTTACGGCCATTTCGGAGGCGTCGGTGCGTTCGATCACCGGCTGCGGGTTCCCGTCGAGGTCCAGGACCAGGGAGGCTTCGGTGTACCAGGACGGAACCACAGGGTTGCCCCACCAGTCGCGGCGCTGGTTGTCGTGCACGTCCCAGGTGATGGTGGGGTTGTCCGGATCTCCGGTGTAGTAGTCCTGGGTGTAGATCTCCACGCGGTGGCCGTCCGGGTCCAGGATGTACAGGTAGAAGGCGTTGGAGACACCGTGCCGGCCGGGGCCGCGTTCGATCCGGTCGCTGATCCGCAGGGCGCCCATCTTGTCGCAGATCTGGATAATGTTGTGCTTCTCGTGGGTGGCGAACGCGACGTGGTGCATGCGCGGGCCGTTGCCGCCGGTCAGGGCGGTGTCGTGCACGGTCTGCTTGCGGTGCATCCACGCGGCGTACGTGACGCCGTCGGAGTCCTGGATGTCCTCAGAGACGCGGAAGCCGAGGTCCTCAAGGTACTTGCGGCCGCGCGGGACGTCCGGGGTGACCTGGTTGAAGTGGTCCAGCCGGACCAGTTCGCCGGCAGAGTAGAGATCGTAGCGCTGGGTGAGGCGTTCCACGTGCTCCACCTCGTAGAAGAACTCGTAAGGGAAGCCCAGCGGGTCCTCCACGCGGACGGCGTCGCCGATGCCCTTGGTGAAGCCGTCCTTGCGGCGCTGGGTACGGCACCCCAGTTCCTTGTAGTACGCCTCGGCGGCGTCCACTTCGGCGGGGGACTTCACCCGGTAGGCGAAGGCCGCGACGGCGGCGATGGGGCCCTTGCGGAGCACCAGGTTGTGGTGGATGAACTCCTCGAGGGAACGCAGGTAGATGGCGTTCTCGTCCTCCTCGGTCACGTGCAGGCCCAGGAGGTCCACATAGAACTCACGGGACTTGGCGAGGTCGGTGACCACGATCTCCATGTAGGCGCAGCGGACAATGTCCGGCGCCGGGACCGTGGGGGTGGGGATGAAGTTGGTCATGGGATTCTCTCTTCTTTGAAAGGGTTCTGGGGTGGCGCTGGCCGGAAGGCTCGGGCGCCGAATTTGGGGGTGTGGACGGTGCCCAGGGTGATGTGCACGGCCTGCTGGTCGGTGTAGACGTCGATCGACCGGTAGCCGCCCTCGTTGCCGAGGCCGGAGGCCTTGACCCCGCCGAAAGGGGTGCGCAGGTCCCGGACGTTGTGGCTGTTGAGCCACACCATCCCGGCCTCGACGTTCTGGGAGAAGTTGTGCGCGCGGGTCAGGTTCTGGGTCCAGATGTAGGCGGCGAGGCCGTACTTGGTGTTGTTGGCGAGGGCGAGGGCTTCCTCGTCGGTGTCGAAGGGGGTGATGGCGACGACGGGGCCGAAGATTTCCTCCTGGAAGATCCGGGCGTCCGGCTTGACGTCGGCGAAGACGGTGGGGGCGATGTAGTTGCCCTCGGGGAGGTGGTCCGGGCGGCCGCCTCCGGCGAGCAGCCGGCCTTCGAACTTGCCGATTTCCACGTAGGAGGCCACCTTGGCGTAGTGCTCGGGGTGCACCAGCGCACCGACCTCGGTCTTCGGGTCATGCGGGTCGCCGACGACGATGTTCTTCGCGCGGGCGGCGTACTTGTCGCAGAACTCCTCGTAGATGCCGCGCTGGACCAGGATCCGGGAGCCGGCCGTGCAGCGCTCGCCGTTGAGCGAAAAGACGCCGAAGAGGGCGGAGTCGATCGCGGCGTCGAGGTCGGCATCGTCGAAGACGACGCACGGGGACTTGCCGCCGAGCTCCATCGAGAGGCCCTTGAGGTTGGCCGCGGCGTTGCGGAAGATCGTCTGGCCCGTGGTGGTCTCGCCGGTGAAGGAGATCAGCGGCACGTCCGGGTGCTTGACCAGGGCGTCCCCGGCCTCCTCGCCGAGGCCGTTGACCAGGTTGAAGACGCCGTCGGGCAGGCCGGCGTCCTTGAAGATCTTGGCCCAGAGCGAGGCGGAGAGCGGCGTGAATTCGGCCGGCTTGAGCACCACACAGTTGCCGGTGGCCAGCGCCGGTGCGAGCTTCCAGGACTCGAGCATAAACGGCGTGTTCCACGGCGTGATGAGGCCGGCGACGCCGATCGGCTTGCGGTTGACGTAGTTGCTCTGGGCGCCGGGGACCTTCATGGCGTCGTCGCACTGCGCCACGATCAGGTCCGCGAAGAAGCGGAAGTTCTCCGCCGCGCGCAGCGCCTGGCCCTTCGCCTGGGCGATCGGCAGCCCGGTGTCGAAGGTCTCCAGCTCGGCGAGGCGGGTCTCCTGGGCCTCGACGGCGTCGGCGATCCTGTTCAGCACGCGGGCACGCTCCCGCGGTTTCATCTTCGGCCACGGGCCCTCCGTGAAGGCCTTGCGGGCGGCGGCGACGGCGAGGTCGATGTCCTCCTTCTGCCCGGCGGCGGCGGTGGCATAGGTCTCGTTGGAGACCGGATCCAGGACGTCGAAGGTCTTGCCGCTGACGGAGTCGACAAACTCGCCGTTGATGTAGTGCTGGATGTGGGTGGTCAGGCCCTGCGGGACGTAGTGCGTGGTGGTAGCAGGAGCAGTAAACGTCATTGTTGTCTTCCTAACTGTTGCTCTGGGCGAGGTATGCGTCCAGGGTTGCGGAGCGGTGCAGTCGGGCGGCCTTTTCGATCTCGTCGGCGCTCGCGCCCGACTCGATAAGCCGCAGGAGCATCTCGTGTTCCTGCACCGATTCCCGGGCGCGGCGGGGGACGAAGCGGAAGGTGGACGTGCGGAGGGACGCCAGCCGGTTCCAGCCCCGGTGGACCAAGTCCAGGATGTGGGGGTTGGGGCAGTGCTCAAACAGGATGCCGTGGAAGGTCTCGTTTAACCGGGTGAACCGGTCGGGGTCGAAGTCCTGCAGGCACTCGCGCATCTCGGCGTTGACCGCCCGTGCCCTAGCGATGTCCGGCGCGCCGATCAGCGGTGCCGAGAGCGCCGTCGCGGCCCCCTCCACGATGCTCAGGGTCTGCATGGTGTAGAGATACTCGGTGGGGTCGATCCCGAAGACGGTGGCTCCGACGTTCCGCTCGAATTTCACCAGGCCTTCGGCCTCGAGCCGGCGGATGGCTTCGCGGACCGGCACCACGCTGACGCCCAGGTCCTGGGCGATCTTCGCCAGTACCAGCCGGTAACCGGGCGAGTACGACCCGTCCACAATCCGCCCCTTGACGGCCGCATAGGCCCGCTCAGACTTGCTGACTGTCTGGGAGCCAGCGGCACTGGTCTTGTCACTCATGGGCTTTGCCGGCTTCCCACTCCTGGTAGCGGGTCCGCCACGCCGCGTTGAGCGGGTACAGGCCGTCCACGCTGTGGCCCTGCTGCACCATCTCGGCGATGAACGATTCCTCGCGCTCCTGCGCGATGGAATCATCCGCGAGCTCCTCGGCCAGCGCCGGCGGGATCACCAGGATGCCATCCGCGTCGGCCACGATGATGTCCCCGGGCTGGACCGTGGTGCCGCCGCAGGCGATGGTGATGTCCGTGTCCCACGGGATGTGCCGGCGGCCCAGGACCGCCGGGTGCGGGTTGGCGTAGAAGGTGGGCATGTCCAGCGCGGCGACGGCGGAGAAGTCGCGGACTCCGCCGTCGGTAATGACGGCCGCCGCGCCGCGGACCTGGGCACGCAGCGCCAGGATGTCTCCGATGGTGCCGGTGCCCTTCTCGCCCCGGGCCTCCATGACCAGGATTTCTCCGTCGTTGACGGAATCGATGGCCCGCTTCTGGGCGTTGAAGCCGCCGCCGTGGGCCTTGAACAGGTCCTCGCGGTTGGGGACGTAGCGCAACGTCCGGGCCAGGCCCACGATCCGCTTGTCCGGCCGGGTGGAGGTCAGGCCGTCGATGCTGACGTTGTCCAGGCCACGCTTGCGCAGCTGGGAGGACAGGGTGGCGGTGCAGACGCTCTCGAGCTTGGCCTTCAGTTCGGGGGAGAGGGCCGGGGCGGGGGCCGCGAGCCCCGCCGCCTCGCGCGAGCCGTACGCCTCCTCCCGCTGGAGGTCGTCGGTCTTCGGCCGGGCACCGAAATCGGCGAGCGGCGTCGCTCCCTCGGCGATCCGGGTGACAAGGCGGCCGGTGCTGAGGTCCGCGCCGCTGACTTCAACCTCTACGAGGTCACCGGGCTTGGCCACGGAGGCGCCGGCCGGGGTGCCCGTGAGAATGATGTCGCCAGTCTCGAGAGTGAGCAATTGGGACAGATCAGCGATGAGACGGGCGAACGGGAAAAGCAGGTCCCCGGTGGTGTCGTCCTGGACCAGGCTGCCGTTGTGCCAGGTACGGATCCGGAGCCGTTCCGGGTCGATGCCGTCCGCAGCGAGCAGGGCCGGACCCACCGGGGTGAAGCCGTCGCCGCCCTTGGACCGGAGGTTGGACCCCTTGTCCGCGTACCGGAGGTCGTAGACGCCGAGGTCGTTGCTGGCGGTGACCCACTCCACGTGGCTCCAGGCGTCGTCGATGTCCACGCGGCGGGCGGGCTTGCCGATGACCAGGGCGATCTCACCTTCGAAGCCGAGGAGTTCGCAACCGGCCGGGCGTTCGACGCTTGAGCCGCTGAGGGCCAGGGAGGATGATGGCTTCAGGAAGTAGGACGGCTGCTCAGGCGTCCGGCCCCGCTGGGCCGCCCGGCTGGGATAATTAATGTGCACTGCGATGACCTTGCGGGCCGATGCCAGAGTGTGGTCGGTGACCTGTTCCAAGCGCTACTCCTCAGCGAGTACGATATCGTATACGAAAACTATCTCCCAGGAATCAGGGAACGTCAACCCCGGTCCGGCCGGCCCAAGTAGTCGGCCCGCCATAACTGAGTACCCGCGACAAAAGTCAGGTGGTCGCGCCCGCATAGTCGCGTACCGGCAGCCCGTGACTCCCGCCCGGGCGGCCGGTTGAATTGTCTTGGCAGCCGCGTGGCAGCCAAGCCTAGAGTTCCAGTGCAAATGTCGGGGGGCAGCACATGTTGACTTCATTGATTCCGGACGCGACAGCGCCGGCGTCCGCAAGGATCGCGGGCCGGCCATGAACTCCGGGTTGCAGGCCGTTGCACTTTTCGGAAGCTCCCTGCCCGGCCTTCTCCTGCTGACACTCGGACAGTCCCTCGTCGTCGTCTGCGTCTGCTTTGACCTGGTCCGGGCCGTCTCGGTGCCGCGGACCCGCCGCCGCTATGTGGCCAACACCGTGTTCCGAACCCTGGCGCTGCCGTCGATCCTCAGCATGGCCCTGATTGTGTTGGTCGAGGCGGCATCGGGGGCGTGGGAACAGGTGGGCGGCGGGGTCTTCGTCCTGGTGTCCGTCATCTTCCGGTGGCACCACGACACCGACGAGGACAGCTGGTGGACGGGCAAGGGCAAACAGCTTGGCCGCTGGCTCCGGAGCCGCGCAGCGACACGTTTCGTCACCGCCCCGGCTGCCGCCTGAGCCTTCCCGGCCCCGCGCGCAGCGACCGGGCAGCCTACTCGTTGAACAGTCCGGCCAGGTCCTCGGCCGTCAGCGCTCCGCCGGAGAGGGCGTCGCCTTCCATCACGTCGGCGAACAGCTGGGACTTCCTGGCCTTGAGCGCCATGACTTTCTCCTCGATGGTGTCCTTCGCCACCAGCCGGTAGACCATCACGTTGCGGGCCTGCCCGATCCGGTGGGTCCGGTCAACCGCCTGCGCCTCCGATGCCGGGTTCCACCACGGGTCCAGCAGGAACACATAGTCCGCCTCGGTCAGGTTCAGGCCGAAACCGCCGGCCTTGAGACTGATCAGGAACACCGGGGCCGCGCCGTTTTTGAACTCGTTGACGACGTCGGTGCGGTTGCGGGTGCCGCCGTCGAGGTAGCAGAACTCGATGTTTTCCTCGATGAGCCGCTCGCGGACCTTGCCCAGGAAGCCGGTGAACTGGCTGAAGATCAGCGCCCGGTGGCCCTCCGCCACGAGGTCCTCCAGCTGCTCGAACAACACGTCGAGCTTGCTGGAGCGCACCGCCGAGAGGGAGGGGTCGATCAGGGACGGGTCGAGGCTGAGCTGGCGCAGCAGGGTCAGCGACTGGAAGATCGTGAACCGGTTCTTGTTGACGTCCTCGATCAGGCCCAGGATCTTCTGCCGTTCGCGCTGCAGATGCGTCTGGTAGACCTTCTGGTGCCGCGGGTTCAAGACGACCTCGAGGACCTGCTCCTGCTTGGGCGGCAGGTCGTGGATGACCTGTTCCTTGGTGCGGCGCATCATGAGCGGCCGGACCCGGCGGCGGAGCTTGCCCAGCTGCGCCTTGTCCCCGTTCTTCTCCACCGGCTTCTGGTAGTACTCGGCGAAGCGCTTGGGGCTGGAGAAGAGTCCCGGCGCCACGATCGAGGTCAGCGCCCAGAATTCCATCAGGTTGTTCTCCAGCGGCGTGCCGGTGATGGCCAGCTTGAAGCCGGCCGGAAGCTTCCGGGCGCACTGGTACGCCTTGGACTGGTGGTTCTTCACGAACTGCGCCTCGTCAAGCACCAGGCCGGCCCACTGCCGGGAGGCATAGGCGTCGTAATCGATCCGGAACAGCGCGTAGGACGTGATGACAATGTCGGCGTCGGCCATCGCCTCGGCCGGCACGGAGCCGCTCTTGGCGAAGGTTTCGCTGATGGCCCGGACGGTGAGGCCGGGCGCGAACCGCGCGGTTTCGGCCTGCCAGTTGCCCACCACACTGGTGGGCGCCACCACGAGGAAGGGGGCACCGCCGGTCTCTGCGGCCGCGACCTTGGCGGCGCAGATCAGCGCCAGCGCCTGGACGGTCTTGCCGAGGCCCATGTCATCGGCCAGCACCCCGCCGAGGCCGTGGCGGTAGAGGAAACTCAACCAGTTGAAGCCCTCCAGCTGGTACGGGCGCAGCTCGGCATTCAGCGTGGACGGCAGCGGCAGCCCCTTGACGCCGCCCTCCAGCAAACCGCCTACGGCCTCGCGCCAGGCGGCGGCCTGCTCGTCGACGATTCCCAGCTGCGCCAGCTCGTCCCAGAGCCCGGCCTGGAAGCGGCTGATCTGCAGCGGCGCGTCCTTGTTGTCCTGGAGCTCACGCGCTTCCTCGATCAGGGCGCGCAGCTGGTGCAGCTCGGGCAGGTCCAGGGAGAAGTAGGCGCCGCTGGGCAGCAGCATCTTGGTCTGGCCCGCCGCGAGGGCGGAGAAGACGGCAGCGAAGGAGACCGGCTGGCCCTCGAGCGAAATCTGGATTCCCAGGTCGAACCAGTCACGCTGCTCGGTGGCCTTGGTGGAGATCGAGACCACCGGGGCTTCCTCGGCCTCGCGGTAGTCGGCGATCTCGCCGGCGGTGTCCACCGAGACCTCCGGCAGTTCGCGCAGCGCCGGGAGCACCTCCTCGGTGAAGGCGAGCGTGTCCAGGCCGCTGAGTTCCGCGGAGGCCGCCAGCCGGGGGGTGCCCCAGCCGCCCGTGGCCGATTCGCCGAGCTTCGGCACCACGTCCCAGGGCTGGCCCACGGTCTCCAGGATCCGGGCCTCGGCGGCGTCGTCGCGGTACCCGTGGTCACCCGGGTGCCGCCAGAGGGGCTGGGCCGTGACCAGGGTGCCGGACTTGTAGTGCCATTCCCAGTGCAGCCGGACCCGGTGGTCGGCGCCGTAGTTCGCCAGCAGGGACAGGGTGGGGACGGCCAGGGTGGGCAGTTCGACGGATTCGTCGGAGGCCGTGACCCGGGCAGTCTGCTTGAGCTTCGGGTAGAACCCGGTCAGGAAGCGGCCTTCATCGCGGGCGGGAATGCGCAGCGTGGTGCCTGCGGTGACGAAGGTCAGGAGTTCCTCGCTCAGGCCGCCCTCCAGCGGCGCGAGCGTGATCGCGGCATCCCCCGGGGCGACGCCGGGCAGCGCGTCGGCGTCGGAGGTCAGGAAGATCCCGTGGGCAGGCCGGCCGATGGTGCCCACCGAAGCCGGATCGACCACGGTCCCCTCCACGGTGATGGTCGGGGCGAGCGCCAGCCCGCCGCCGTCGGGCTCCTCGGCGCCGAGCCGGGCCAGATTGAGTCCGACGGCGGCCGGCTCGCCGGCCAGGTGCACGGGGTCATCCCCGCGGCCGTGGACCAGGGCGAGGCCGATCTTCCTGGCTTCGCCCAGCAGGCCCCACAGGTTCTTCCCGGCGTAGGTGTTCAGCCCCAGCCAGGGCGCGGTGCCGGAGTGCTGGCGGTTCGCCAAGGCGGTATGCGAGGCAAGGAATTCCTGCATCCACTCCACATGGGCTTCGTTGCATTCACGCCGGTAGTTCAGGTAGCTGAGGGTGTTCCAGGAAACGTCGCCCCGGATCCACTTGCCCTTGGCGCCCATAATGACGGGGCGGGCCTTCAGCTGGCGGACGCTGCGCAGCGGATCGCGGCGTCCCGTGTAGGAGAAATGCGGTGCCGGTTCCTCGATCTCGAACTGCAGCGCCAGCGGGACGCCGTTGGTCGACGCCGTGATCCCCGGTCGGGCGAGCAGCGGGCTGAGGGCCTGCTCCCAGTCCGGCAGGTCCTGGGCCGGGGGCTGGCGGGAAAGCCGGGAGGAATCCGCGGGCGCCAGCAGCTGCATGCGGGTGGCCGGGTTGTCCTCGGCGGCAAAAAGCAGCGCGGCCACGTGCTTGCAGTCCTTCCGGACGGGGCAGCTGCACACCCCGACGCTGCAGCTCCAGCCGCTCCCCTTGCGCACCAGCTTCGCCGTCGTCGAATACGGCACATCCGCGCCGCCGCGGACCTTCCCGAGCATCAGGCCGGTGGCCGCGTCAAAGGAAATCCCGGAGACCCGGCTCCCCATGGCGTAGGCCAGCCCGGCCGCGAGGGAGCGGTCGTTGATCGCGGGGGTCTGTATCGCCAGTGCCGCACTCTCGTCCGGATGGGATGGCATGTGCGCACTACTTTCAGCAGTTGGTCATCTGATCCATCTTAGCCAGCCCGGCGGGGCCCGGAAACTTCGCCAGACGTTCACCTGCCGCACGGCCCTCCGGCAGCGGAGCAGGCCTACCGTGGAGGAGACCTGAGCACCACCCGCACCACCGTGAGGATTCCCATGAGCACCAGCCTGACCACGAGCCCGTCCGACACCGGCCACGCCCCGGTCCTGACCAGGGACAGCCTGCACGGCGGCAACGTGGATGTTGTGGACGCCAACGTGGACGTCGTCAACGCCATGTATGCGGAACTGCTCGATGCCGAGGAGATCGCGCCGGCCGCGCTGTGCAGCTACTACGTGGATTTCTACCTGACGCAGGCCCTCGACGGGGGCTTCGCCCAGTACGTCTTCACCCTGCCGGAGCGTGGGGAGATTGACGGGTACATCCGGGCCGGGCTCGCCGGCATGGGCGCCACGGCGCATCTGGACCTGTTCAACCGCAGCGTGGCCGCCTTCGATGCGCTCTCGGAGGAGGACGCCGACGCGTACCTCGACGGGGATGCCGGTCAGGGGTTTGGAGAGGGCAGCGAGGCCGCGGCACCGGAGGCCGTCCAGCTCCTGGAGCGGCTCGACGGCGAATTCGAGCCGCTGCTGGAGACCGAGGACATCATCGCGCTCAACGCCGCCTGGCTCCGCAGCCAGCCGGACTTGCTGGTGCTGGACGCGGACGAACTCGACCGGCACATCCACGAACGGGTGTCCCGGATTCCCAACCTGGCGGAGCGGCAGGCCGAGGCGGCCGAGGAGGAACGCCTCAGCGCACCTGAGTTCGAGTTGATCATCCGGGAACTTTGCGAGGTGGCCGGACATACCCTGATGAAAATCACCATGGGCGACCCGAACCACGACCTCAACGGCGAACGGGTCCTGGCCTGGCACTTCACCACGGACCAGGGCGAGTTCCTCATGCTGGAGGACGACGACGAGGCGTACATGATCCACCCGGAGACCCGGGAGATCGTGGCCGCCGTCGAGTTCGTGGACGACGACGGCGACGAGGACGACGAGTCCGGGTCCGGCTCCTAGTAGCCGCCGGCCGACGTGACCATGTCCCCGGCCGGGTTCACGAGGTACCAGACGCCGCCGACGCCCTGGCCTGTGATGTCGCCGGGGGCCTTGTCCTTGACGTAGTAGTACACCGGCATGCCGTTGATGGTGAGCTGTTTTTTGCCGTCCGGCGTGGCGATCGTCCCGATCTTGCCGGTGACGCCTTCCACAGCGGGAGCGTCGGAGCCGGCGAGCACGGGCGGCCACGCCGCGATGCAGGAGCCGGTGCAGGCGCTGGTGCCGGAGTCCTTGGTGTCCTTGGCGAAAAGGTAGACGCTCATGCCCTTGGCGTCCACGACCACCTGCCCGGCCTTGGTCGCGGCCGTCTTGAGCGCGGCGGCCGACGCCGGGGCGCCCGACTCGGTGCCCGCTGCCGGGGTGGACGCTGCCGGGGTCGGCTGGGCCGAAGCGGCTGGGCCCGTCGTCGTGCCTGCGGGGGACGCCGGCGATGTGGCGGTCCCGCTGCCGGCGCAGCCGGAAAGGGCCGCGGCGAGGGCGAAAACGGACAGGGCGGCGCCGAAGTGCTTGGTCATGATTTGCTCCTTGGCTAGGTGCCGGCCCTCTCGCGGTCCGGCTAGTTGGNAGGGCCGCGGCGAGGGCGAAAACGGACAGGGCGGCGCCGAAGTGCTTGGTCATGATTTGCTCCTTGGCTAGGTGCCGGCCCTCTCGCGGTCCGGCTAGTTGGTACGACGGCGGAGGGTGAAGAATGGTTCACGGACGCCCGGTGAACTTTTTCGCCGGCGTGGACGTCCTAGTGGGGCAGCAGGAATAAGCCCGGGAGGTGCCGCGTGCCGCTGGATGAAGAGGTGGTTGCCGCGATCTACCGCGACCACGGCGCGGCCCTGCGGCGGTTCGTCCTGGGCGCCTGCCACGACCCGCAAATGACGGAGGACGTTGTGCAGGAAACGGTGCTGCGCATCTGGCGGCAGGCGCCGCAGATCACCGGCAGCCTGCGCAGCTACCTGTTCCGGACCGCGCGCAACATCCTGATCGACAACTACCGCAGGTCCCAGCACCGGCCGCGTGAAGCGCAGGAGCGGGACGTGCCCGACTCGGCCGGCGCCGCCGACCGGGTGGATGAACTGCTCAACCGGGTCCTGATGGAGGAGGCCCTGCTGCGCCTCAGCGCCGAGCACCGGGAGGTGTTGGTCGCGCTCCATTACCGCCGCTTCACCGTCCAGGAGGCCTCCGACCATTTGAATATTCCCGCCGGCACAGTGAAATCGCGGGCCTTCTACGCGGTCCGGGCGCTGCGGACCATCCTTGACGAAATGGGGGTGCAGCGGTGAACGGACCCGGACCCCACCAGCTGCTTGGCGCGTACCTGCTCGGCGGCCTGCCGCCGGACGAGGCGGCAGACTTCGAACGGCATCTGGCCGAATGCCGGGATTGCCGCGCCGAACTCGATGAACTCGCCAGCCTCCCGGCGCTGCTGGACGCGGTCCCGGTGCCCGACGCCGTCGCGCTCGGGGCCGCTGCTGCCGGCGCCTCGCCAGGGGCGGCGCCGCCGGTCCCCGCCCCGGCGGTGCCGCGGCGGCTGCTCGACGAATTGTCCTCCCGCCGTCGGAAAATTCGACGCCGGTGGACCGCGGCGCTCGCTGCCGCGGCGGCGGCGTGCCTGGCGCTCGGCATCCTGGCCGCACCGCTGGTCAACCCGCCGCCCAAACCGGACGCCAGCTACTCCGTCCAGGCCGGCGACGGGCTGCAGTTCACGGTCTCCCTGGTCAAAAAGAGCTGGGGCACCGAGCTCGCCGTCGAGGGCCGGAGCCTGCCGGTGGACGGAACCTTGTCGCTGTGGGTGAGGGCCGGCGACGGCGGCGAAGACCGCGCCTGCGCCTGGACAGCAACACCGAGCGGGAACGTGCGCGTCACCGGAGCCACGCCGCTGCAGCTCGCCAACATCGCCAGGATTGAGATGCGGAACGGCCAGCAGACCATGGCCGTCATCGCCTTGCCGCGCGGGTAGGGCGGACGGGGTGCGGGAACCGGAGGCGGGGTCGCGCGCATTTAGTGTCAGACCCCCTTGCTTCACTGAAGATGGGGGAGCCGTCGCTTCCCCACCACCTGCGGCAGGCACGTCCGCACCGGCGATTGGGGATTCGTTATGGAACAGGCATTTCTGGTTGTTGACTCCGGCAGGGACCTGGCGCACCGCCTGATGGCGGCCGGGCGGACCAAACCGGCAGCGGTCATTTCCTGGCATCCCGGGCAGCGGGATAACCGTATCGACGTGGACTATATCGCCCGGGAGGTCGGAGACCTTGCCGAAGTCTTCCTGCTGGAAAACGGTCCCGAAAGCTATGCCTTCGGCGACTGCCTTCCGGCCGGCGCCGAGGTGTTCGGCAATGCGGCGCGGGTTTATGCGGAGGATCTCCGCTGGATGAAGGACGTGCACCGAAGCCGGCTGCGGATGGCACGGGACCGCAACGCGGCCGACCGTGCGGCCGAGGACATCATCGACGATGTGCTGAGCCTCGTCACCGTCGCTCCGGCGAAGGCCGCGCCGGTCCAGACCGAGCCGCGGCGCGTCCAGGGGACCGTGAAGGCCTTCGCCAGCGCGGGATCCCGGGCCATCATCGAACTCGGCGACGGCAGTTGCTGCACAATCCAGCGCGAGCATGTCGTCCCGCCGGTCCGCCTCGACTGGATGCTGGACATCGGCCAGTCCGTCGAGGGCGATCTCAACGAAGAGGACAAGACGCTCGACATCAACGGCCTTAAGACCTCGCCTCGGCTTGCGGCGCTGTACCGGCCCGGAGACCTCGTTCTGGCCCTGGCCGAACAGGTGTGCGCCAACAGTGCGAAGCTGACCCTCTACCCGGGGTCCAGCTGGTCCGTGGAACAGGCTCGCATCTCCTCCAACCCCCTCGACGCCGTGGACAGCTTGATGACCGAGGGCGAGGTGGTGGTGGCACGTTTCCTGCACGAAAACGGTGCAGTGGTGCTGTCCCTGCTCGACGTTGACGAGGATGCCGACGTCGCGCCGGCCCCCGCCCTCCTCACCGGCGGCACCCCGTGGCTACGGGCCGGACGGCACCTCACCGAGCAGCCGGCGTCGGGCCGGACGTTTCCCGCCGCGGACGCCCGGGCCGCCGGAACACGTGCAGCTGCCGCGGATCAGGACAGCTCCACTATTACATTGTTGGCTCCTAAGCCGTCGGCTGCCCTGATGGCCACCCAGCTCCAACTGGAAGCCGAACGGCGGAAAGTCGCCGCCCTGCAGGAACTTGTTGCCGCTGCCAGCCAGGCCGGAGCCGAACTCGTCAGCCTTCAGCGGGCGCAGGATGACTTGCGGCTCGAACACCAGGCGGAGCAGCAGATTGCCGAGGGAACCCGGGTGGCGATGGAAGCCTCGGCGGCGCGGCTTGCCGGGGTTCAGGCCGAACTACTGGACCTCAAGGCCTACAAACGCCGGACGCAGGCCGCCCTCAAGCGCTCCCTGGTCACCGGCTCTGACGGTCTGTTCGCGACCGATGACGAACGCCTGCGGCACGATGTGTACCTCGCTTGGGTACGGAACGTTACGGCGAGCGACAAGACGCGGCATGCGTTGCCCCTGGAATGGAAGGCCGGCCCGGAATTTGCGTCGTCCCTGTATCGCTTCACCGAGCCCGGCGTGGTGGCGAAAGCGCTGAAGGCCACGGTGGAAGTCCTGATTGGTGCAGCGGACAGGAATCCGGCGCGTGAAGTCCACGCCCTGCGCGCCGCCTCGGGCGGAGACACCGCCCAGCTCGTGCGCGCGGACGGTGCCCGGTGCTTCCGCGCCGCGGTCGAGCAGAAGGTGGCGGCCGCCCGCCGGCTGCACTATTGGAAACTGCCAAACGGCACGGTTGAGCTCTCCCGGGTGGTGGTCCACGACGACTTCAAGCCGTAGCCGCGGACAGGCTCCTACATCCGGGCCAGCCGGGCCCGGACGGCCATAAAGACGCCATAGCAAATCAAGCCGGCGCCGACGGCGGCCAACATGTACATGCCCAGCGGCTGATCGCGTAAGGCTTTCAGTCCGCCGTCGAGCCCGGTTGACTGCGACGGGTCCGCCTTCACCGTGGCGATGACGACCAGCAGCCCCGTCAGCAGCAGCGCAACACCCTTGGCTGCGTAACCTGCTATTCCGGTGACGGACACCGCGGTCCGGGCGTGCTCATTGGAGGGCATGCGCAGATACTTGATGAACGACTTCCTGAAGCCCCGGATGGCGTAGACAACGCCGGTCACGGCCACCGCGGCACCGATGACGATCAGCAACAGGACGCCGCCCGGGGCCCGCATGAGCTGCAGGGTCAGGTCGCTGGTGGACCGCCGGTGGTCTGCTTGGGCGCCGATAGCGACGGAAGCCAGCGTGAGCGCGAACCCGGCGTAGACCACAGCCTGCAGGGCGGCCTTGAGTTTCTTGCCGACCTTCTTTTTCGTTGGCAGGTGGGAGAAGTCGAAAATGGCATCACTGGTCTGCCAGATTGCCAGCGCGACGCAGGCGGCGCAGGCGCTCCATAGCAGGATGGGACCCGCCGGTTGCTTGGAGAGCGATTCAACGGCGCCGCTCACATCAGCCTGCCCCTGGCCGCCCATGGCCAGCCGGATCGCGACCAGCCCGATCAGGAAGTGCAGGACGCCCGAGACGGCAAACCCGGCCCGTGCCGCGTATTCGAGTGGCTTCGAATTGGTGACGTCCTCGGCGACTTCCGCGGCGTCCTGAAGTTCTTTTTTAATGGTCGGTCCCTTGCGTCATTGAGCTTTACCGCTGCGGTGTTGCCGCCGCCAGCCATGATTGTCTCGTAATCGTGCCACGGGAACCGGCTGCGTGATAGCAGCTGCGCGGCACTAATGCCGGACACGGGCGGGCAGGCGTGCGGCCGGTGGCGTCAGCGGCGCCGGTAGCAGAGATCGAAGATCAGGCGGCCGGCCTCGTGGGCCTTGTTTTCGAAGCTGGTCAGGATGCGGCCCTCGAACCTGGGCGCCCAGCCGCCGACGTCGTCGACCCCCTCGTTGGGGCCGGTGTGCTCGGTGCTGACCGGGGCGCGGCCTTCCTTGACCGGGGCGCCCCCCACGACCGACTCCACGCCGGATTCCCAGACCTGCGTGAGCGGACTGTCGTCGCCGCTGCGCTCGCCGTCGTGCAGGTTCTCGAAGTCGGCCGAGCCCGCCAGGACCTCACGCACGTGCACGGCGTAGTTGGACCAGTCGGTCGCGATCCGCCAGATACCGCCGGGTTTGAGCGCCCGGGCCGCGAGGTCCGCGAAAGCCGGCTGGATGAGGCGGCGCTTGTGGTGCCGGGACTTGTGCCACGGGTCCGGGAAGAAGACCCAGAGCTCGGCGACCGACCCCTCCGGGAGCATGCTGGCCAGCACCTCGGGGGCGTTGGCCTCCACCACCCGGACATTGGTCAGCCCGCGGCTGTTGATCTTGATGAGGGTGTTGGCCAGGCCGGGGGTATAGACCTCCACGGCCAGGAAGTCCTTGTCCGGGTTCTCCTCGGCCGCGTGGCACACAGCGTCGCCGAGACCTGAGCCGATCTCCACAATCAGGGGGGCCTTCCGGCCAAATTCGGCTTCGGCGTCGAAGACATAGTCCGGATGCACCGAGGTGTTGGCGACGTGCCGCGGCACGTCGACCGCCCACCGGTCCGAGTGCTCTTCCCACGCGGCCTGGCGCCGGCCCTGGAGGCGGGTGCCGCGGCGCACGAAACTGACCGGCCGGCCGCCGTAGGTGCCAAAGGAGGCTTGGCTGCCGGGCGTGACCGGGCGGGGATCCTGCGACGGCTGGGGGAATTCTGGAGACTCACTCATCACCTCCAGAATAGTGGAGTTCCGGCACCCGGCGGGGCGGGCAGCGGTGCCCGCCCCGCCGGGTGATGGACTAGAACGTGAGGTCCTTGCCCTTCGTCTCCGGGATGGTGAAGACGAACGCCGCGGAGACGGCCAGGAGCAGGACCGCGTACACGTTGAACAGCTGCGGCAGCTGCAGGCTCGAGCCCAGCCATTGCTGCAGGTAGGGTGCGGTGCCGCCGAACAGGGCCACGCAGATCGAATACGGGACGCCGACGCCAACGGTGCGGATGCTGGTCGGGAAGAGCTCGGCGTAGACGGCCGGGACGATCGCAGCGCTCGCGGCGATGAAGATCAGCATCACGGACATGCTGACGGCCAGCTGCCAGGCGGAGTCCTTGAGCAGGGCGGTCATCGGGAAGTGCATGATGCCTGCACCGATGGCCCCGGACCACAGCACCTTCTTGCGGCCGATACGGTCGGAGAGCTTGCCCCAGAAGGGCAGCGCGGCGATGAAGACGATGTTGCCGATCACGCCAGCCCACAGGGCCTCGCCGCGGTCGATCTTCAGCGCGGTGGTGGCGTAGCTGGGGGCCACAACACCCCAGATGTAATAGATAACCGTCAGGCCGACCGTCAGGCCGATCACCTGCAGCGCCTGCTTGCGGTGGCGGACAATTTGCGGCCAGATCGGGGCGCGCTTTTCCTCCGCGGCTTCGCCCGCGAAGACATCCGTTTCGTGCAGCCGGGACCGCATGATCAGGGCGTACAGGCCCATCGCCGCGCCGACCAGGAACGGGATGCGCCAGCCCCACGCGTTCATCACTTCGGTGCTCAGGGCCATGTTCAGCACGGCACCCAGCAGGGTACCGAACAGGATGCCCACCGTGCCGGAGGTATAGATCAGGGTGGCCCAGAAGCCGCGGTGTTCGCGCGGCGCCATCTCGGAGAGGTACGTCTGCGACGACGGCAGCTCGCCGCCGTGCGCCAGGCCCTGGACCAGGCGTGCCACCAGCAGCATGAGCGAGGCCCAGGGTCCGACCGCCGCGAAGGTCGGCGCGATGCCGATCATCAGGCTCCCCACGGACGCGAGGCCCACGGCAAGGGTCATGGACGCCTTGCGGCCGATCCGGTCACCGATCCAGCCGAACAGGAAACCGCCGAACGGACGGGCCACGAACCCGACGGCGAAAATCGCCAGGGTCGATAGCACCGCCGACGCCGGATCGGCCTTGCTGAAAAGCTGGCTGGCGATGAACGGAGTAAACGTGGCGTAAATGGCCCAGTCGTACCATTCGACGGCGTTGCCGATGCCGGTACCGATGATGGTCTTGCGGGTGGAGGTCCGGGTTGCCGTTGGCATGGACGCGGTTGCAGTCATGGGTCTTCTCCCTTGGGGTGGGCTAGGAAAGTGCGGGGGCGGCGGCGTGGGCCGGGGCGGAGGCTGCCGCGAGTGCGGCCAGCCGGGACATGGCGAGTTCTGCGTAGAGCGCGGCTCCGTCGGCCAGCACGCCGTCGTCGAACGTGGCGTATGGGGAGTGGTTGTACGCGGTGGTGGTGTGGTCGGCGTCGCGGGGGACGGCGCTCAGCCCGATGAACGTGCCGGGGACCTCGGCGAGGACCCTGGAGAAGTCCTCGGAACCGCTCAGCGGGGTGGCCCAACGGGCGAGCCGGGAATCGCCGAACAGGCCTTCAATGACGTGCTCCGCGGTGCGGGTCTCATCCTCGTCCGTGATGGTGAGCGGGTACTCCTGCTGGTAGTCGACGTCGACGTCGAGCCCGTGCGCCGCCGCGATGCCCTTCAGCAGCCGCGGCACGGCCTCCATCATCTTCTGTCGGGATTCCTCGGAGAAGGTCCGGATGGTGGCCTCGATGCGGGCGGTTTCCGGGATGATGTTGCGCTTGGTGCCGGCCTGGAGCACACCCACCGACAGGACCACGGGGTCGAACATGTTGAACTGGCGGGTGACCATGACCTGCAGGGCGGTGACCATTTCGGCCGCCGCGGTGACCGGATCCTTGGCCGAGTGCGGGGCCGAGCCGTGGCCGCCGGCGCCGAGCACGGTCACCGTCAGGCCGTCGGACGAGCTGAGCATCACGCCCGGTTTGGTGCAGAACGTGCCGTGCGGTTCCAGGGCGGAGAAGACGTGCATGCCGTAGGCGGCGTCCACGCGCCGGCCGGGGGCGTCCAAGACGCCTTCGCGGATCATGTGGCTGGCGCCGTCGAAGCCTTCCTCGCCGGGCTGGAACATCAGGACAACGTCGCCGGAGAGCCGGTGCCGGCGTTCGGCCAGCAGGGTGGCGGCCCCCGTGAGCATGGCGGTGTGCAGATCGTGGCCGCAGGCGTGCATGGCGCCGTCGATCCGGGAGGTGTAGTCCACGCCGGTCTTTTCCTGCACCGGCAGGCCGTCCATGTCCGCCCGCAGGAGCACGGCCGGGCGGGTGCCGGCGCCGGGGGCCTGCCCGCGCAGCACCGCCGTGACCGACGTCGTGTCCTGGCCCAGTGTGATCTCATAGCCGAGTCCGTCGAGGGCCTGGAGCACCTTCTCCTGGGTGCGGGGAAGGGTCAAGCCGATTTCCGGCTCCCGGTGCAGTTCACGGCGGAAGCGGGCAAGGTCCGCCTGCATTTCGCGGGCGTCTGCGGTGATCGGCACGTGGTCTCCTCTGTGGTGCGGTCTGTGGTGGGTGCGGCCCGGTGTGGCCTCGCGTGGACTTGCGTCTATTCTGGAGTGACCTGACTCACAGGATCGGAAACGCCTGAAAATATGCAAGATCTGCGTTGTATTGCAGGTTTCGTGCAGCGTCGAAGGGAAATCATGGAAATCAGCGAGGAAGATCTTGCCCTGATCAATGTCCTGCAGATCGCCCCGCGCCTGAGCTGGGCGGACGCGGCGGAGGTGCTCGGCGCTCACGCCACAACTCTCGCCGCCCGCTGGGAACGGCTGCGGGCGGCCGGCGTCTCCTGGGTCACCGCGCACCTGATTGGCGACCCCCACCAGATGTGCCTGGCGTTCGTCGCCGTCGACTGCGAGATGAACCGGCGCGAGGAAGTGACCGCGGAACTCGCCGGAATGCCGGAAATCGTGACGGTGGAAGAAGCGGCCAGCAACCGGGACCTGATGCTGACCGTGATCACCCCCTCCCTGGACGACTTCAGCTCGAGGGTGGTCTCGCGGCTGAAGGAGATTGACGGACTGCTCAAGTACCAGACGGCGCTGTGCACCCGGCTGCACTCAAGCGGCGGCTCCTGGCGGCTCAACGTGCTGAGCCGCGCCCAGCAGGCTGCCGTGCGCGCCATGGCGGGCGCGGAGACAACCGGGGCAGTTCATTCCCCCGCCAGGGACCAGCTTCCGGCCAGTCACCTGGCTCTGCTGCCCTTCCTGGCCAAGGACGGCCGGGCCACGGCGGCGGACATCGCCCGTGCGCTGGGCCGGCACCCTGCCACGGTCCAGCGGCAGCTTAACCGTGTGCTCGCCAGCGGGATCCTGTCTTTCCGCTGTGAGGTCGCACAGAAGTTTTCCGCTTTTCCCGTGACCTGCCAGTGGTTCGTGAACGTTCCGGCCGGCCGGCACGAGGCTACGGCTGCCGAGCTGAAGACGATGCGGAACGTGCGGCTCAGCGCCTCCACCACGGGGCCCACCAACTTCGTGATCATCATGTGGCTGCAGTCCCTGGCGGACGTGATGAGCATCGAGCTGGTGCTGCAGCAGAAGGTGCCCGGCATGGTGCTAGTGGAAAGTGTGATCATGCTCAGCACCGTGAAGCGCGTGGGCTGGATGCTAAACCCTGACTCCCGGGCGAGCGGCGCCGTCGTGGTGCCAGCGCAGGGGCTCGACGCCGCCGGTTAGCCGGACCGCCGGGGCCGGTGGATGACCCTCTTGTAGGCTGTGGCACGTGTCCCGAACTGACCCGCCCGCACCCCGCGCTGACGCCCCGGAGGCTGCCGGAATTTTCCACCGCCGCTACCTGCTGGTGACCCTCGGCGCCTTGGCCCTTGTGTTCCTGGCCGCCTTCGAATCGCTGGCGGTGACCACCATCATGCCGCTGGTCAGCCGGGAGCTCGACGGTGCCAGCCTCTACGCGCTGGCCTTCGCCGGGCCGCTGGCCACCGGCGTGATCGGGATGGTGGCGGCCGGCAACTGGTCGGACCGGCGCGGGCCGGCGGGCCCGCTGTACGCCTCCGTGGCACTGTTCGGCCTGGGCCTGCTGATCGCCGGATCGGCGGGGGCCATGCCGGCCCTCGTTGCCGGGCGGCTGGTGCAGGGACTCGGCGGCGGTGCGATGACAGTGGCGCTTTACGTTGTGCTCGCCCGGGTCTATCCGCCAGTGCTGCACCCTAAGATCTTCGCCGCGTTCTCCGCAGCCTGGGTGATCCCCTCCCTGGTGGGCCCCTTCGCGGCAGGTCTGGTGGCGCAGCTGGCCAGCTGGCATTGGGTGTTCCTCGGCGTCGTGGGACTGGTGGTGCCGGCCCTGTTGATGATCGTGCCGGCCCTGCACGGACTGCGCGGGGGTCCCGAAAACGCGAGGGGAACCGCCAAGGAAACTGCGCCGGGAGAGGAGCCCGCGGCCGGTGCGAGCCGATCCCCGGGCTACGGCGGGCTGGCCTGGGCCGCGCTCGCGGCGCTCGCCGTACTGGGCCTGAATCTCTCCGACCGGCTTCCGACGGCGGGTGGCATCGCCGCCGTCGCAGCGGTAGCAGCCGTCGCCGTCGCCCTGATCGCGGTCCGCCCGCTCGTGCCGCGCGGAACCTTGACCGCCCGACGTGGCCTCCCCAGCGTCATCCTGACCCGCGGGCTGGCTTCGGCTGCGTTTTTTGGCGCCGAAGTCTACCTGCCGTACCTCCTGGTGGAACGCTATGTTTTCTCGCCCACCTTCGCCGGACTGACCCTTACCGGGGGCGCCGTCGCGTGGGCTGCCGGTTCCGCGGTCCAGGGCCGGCTCGGGGCGCGCCTTGATCACCGCCGCGCGGTTCGGACCGGCGCAGCCCTGGTGCTGGGCGCCATCGTCCTGGTGCTGGTGACCACGGTCCTGCACTGGCCGGCCGCCGTCGTGATGATCGCCTGGGTGTTCGCCGGCGGCGGCATGGGGTTGATGTATGCACGGCTGAGTGTGATGACCCTGGCGTTGTCCAACGAGCACAACGAGGGTTTCAACAGCTCGGCGATGTCCATTTCCGATTCTCTCGGCGGCGCCCTGGCGCTCGCTGGCACCGGGCTCGTCTTTGCGGCGTTCGCGCCAATGACGCCGGCGGCGGGCGCCGGAGCCGCCTCCTTTGTAGGGGTGTTCGCGCTCACCGCCGTGATGGGCGTCGGGAGCGTGGCGGTGGCGGCGCGGGTCGCCCGCCCCGGCCTACCCAGCTGACTGGCAGATCAGGCCGTTCTGAGCCCCGAAAACGGCCTGATCTGCGAGTCAGTTGGGAAGGGCCGGAAATGCGACGGTGGCCGCAGGTGATAGACTGGGCGAACTTGATGTGCAGTGATGCCCACTTTTGATTCGGTTGACCGGCTCCGGTCTATCAGTCGGATCCCTGCCGGATTCCCTCGGGAATCCGCTCCAGGAAGTGGGACTTTTTCATGTGAGAGGCACATCCTGCGTCGATGAACGCGTTCTATTTGGTCCCGGCCGCCCGCATTTATGCTGCGGACAGCCCGGTTGATCACCTGACTTTTCTTCGGCGAACCCCTGGTCCAACCGGAGCCGGGGGCCGATATCCGCATGGATACCGCCTGAAAGACCTTTGAAACACATGACTACTTTTGCTGCCCTCGGCACGCCCAAGGCCCTCGCCGACACCCTCACCGCCCAGGGGATCGTTGAACCGTTCCCCATCCAGGTCAAGACCCTCCCGGACACCTTGGCCGGACGCGACGTCCTGGGCCGTGGCCGCACCGGCTCCGGCAAGACCATTGCGTTCGCCATCCCGCTGGTAGCCCGGCTCGCTGAGCGCGAGGCCGCCCACTTCCGCAAGCCCGGCCGCCCCATGGGCCTGGTCCTGGCCCCCACCCGCGAGCTGGCCACCCAGATCAACGCCACCATCGAGCCGCTGGCCAAGGCCGCCGGCCTCACCACCACCGTGATCTACGGCGGCATCTCCCAGGCCCGCCAGGAAAAGGCGCTGCGCGCCGGCGTTGACATTGTCATCGCCTGCCCCGGCCGCCTGGAGGACCTGATCCGCCAGCGGATCCTGACCCTCGAGGCCGTCGAGATCACCGTCCTGGACGAGGCAGACCACATGGCTGACCTCGGCTTCCTCCCGGTGGTCAAGAAGCTGATGGACATGACCCCCACCCAGGGCCAGCGCCTGCTGTTCTCAGCCACCCTGGACAACGGTGTGGACAAGATCGTCCAGCGCTACCTGTCCAACCCGCTGACCCACTCCGTGGACGACCCGCAGGCCGCGGTGACCACCATGGAGCACCACGTCCTGGTGGTCAACGACCAGACCGTCAAGAAGCAGCTGATCGTCGAGCTCGCCTCCGGCGCCGGCCGCCGGGTGCTCTTTATGCGCACCAAGCACCACGCCCGGAAGCTGGCCAAGACCCTGACCGACGCCGGCATCCCCGCCGTCGACCTGCACGGCAACCTCTCGCAGAACGCCCGTGACCGCAACCTCGCCGAGTTCTCCTCCGGCGACGTTCGCGTCCTGGTGGCCACCGACGTCGCGGCCCGCGGCGTCCACGTCGACGACGTCGAGCTGGTCATCCACGTGGATCCGCCCACGGAGCACAAGGCGTACCTGCACCGCTCGGGCCGCACCGCCCGCGCCGGTTCCGACGGCACCGTGGTCACGCTGACCCTGCCCGAGCAGCAGTCCGACGTCAAGAAGCTGATGAAGGCCGCCGGCGTCGAGGTCAACTTCGAGCGCGTTACCGCCAACTCCCCGCTGGTCGCGGAGCTCGTGGGCGAAATGGCCGAAAAGATCGATCCGCGCACCCGCGCCGCGCTGCTGGCCACCAAGGCCAAGCAGCAGGGCGGCGGCACCTCCACCGGTGCCAACGCCGAACGCAAGCGCGCCCGCCGCCAGGCTGCACCCACCGCGGGTGGCCGGGGCGGACGAGGTGGCCGGGGCCGGGTCGCCGCTGAGGCGCCGCGCACGGACCTTCCCCGCGCCGAGCGGCGCGCCGTGGCCTACGAAGGCCAGGCCGCTGCCCGCAACGCCGCCGAGCGCGTCGCGGAAAAGAACCAGGACCGGGCCGACGCCGAGCGCGCCGAACGCCGCAACGCACGCGGGCGTGGCCGCACCACTGCCTACGCGCACCACAACGATGTTCCCGCAGCCGGCGGCCGCGCCTCGGCCGGCCGTGGTTCGGACGGACGCGCTGCCGAGGTCCGTAGCGACTCCCGCGGCGGTTCCGCTCCCCGCAGCGGCGCCCCGCGCACGGGTGGAGCTCCCCGCACGGGTGGCGCACCGCGCACCGGCGGCGCAGCCGGCGGGCAGCGCGGCGGACGCCCCGCAACCGGCCAGCGCGCAGCTGCCGGCGCCAAGTCCGGCGGTTCAGCACCCGTGTGGTCCTCCAACACCGGCGGAACCTCCGGCGGATCCTACGCAGGCGGCGGCAACGGCCGCTCCGGCGAAGGCCGTCCGGCCCGCAGCGGCGGCCCCCGCCGCGCGTCGGCCCCGGCGTCGAACGAACGCCGCAGCCGCTAGTCCCCAACCGCTCCCTAACCTCGCAAGTCCGCACCGGCTCCCGGCCCTCGCAAGCTCGGGTCGGGGCCCTCGCCGGCGCGGCTCCACGGTCAGGGAACCCGGCGGTCGTGGTCCCAGGCTTTCCGCTACACAAACGGACGGACGCTACGGGGATTCGGAACTTGTCAACCTCCTTGAGACAGACCCGCTAGTT
>NZ_JBEEQE010000017.1:0-100614 GCF_040137805.1 Pseudarthrobacter sp. B907
GCAGCACCCGCCAGGAAGCCAGCTCACTCCTCGCGGCGCACTCCTGAATCAACCCGCCCACCATGGCCGCCCAGGGCCGGCGCCGGAGTATTCCGGTGTCCGGCCCTGAGCCGTGCATCACGTAGAATTAAGGCACTATGGCGAATTCCCCTGACTCCAGCACGTCCACTTCTTCTGCCGATGCGCCGAAGCGTGGCCTTTTCTCCCGCAAGCCCAAGGAAGCCAAGGTCAAGAAGCCGAGCCGGCTGAAGCAGATCCGCGAAGTCTTCCAGATGACGCGGCGCCACGATCCGATGGTCCCGTGGCTGATGCTGCTGGCCTTCCTCGGCGTCGTGGCGGTCAGCTTCCTGGTGGGTTTCCTGCTGGAGAACTGGATCACCGGGCTGATCATCGGCATTCCGCTGGGTATCCTCGCGGCCACGCTGATCCTCTCCCGCCGCGCCGAGCGTGCCGCGTTCGCCCAGATTGAGAACCAGCCGGGCGCCTCGGGCGCCGCACTTGGCACCCTCCGCCGCGGCTGGATCACCGAAGAGCAGCCTGTCGCCGTAAACCCGCGCACCCAGGACGCCGTGTTCCGCGCCATCGGCCGGCCCGGCGTCGTGCTGGTCAGCGAAGGCCCCAGCCACCGCGTCAAGCCCCTGCTCGACGGCGAACGCAAGCGCCTCGCACGCATCCTGCCCAACGTCACCATCCATGTGATCGAAAGCGGCCGGGGCGAGGGCCAGGTGCCGATCAGCCAGGTCGCCAAGAAGATGGGCAAGATGAAGAACGAACTGACCAAGACCGAGGTCAGCACCGTCTCCAAGCGCATCTCCTCGCTCGGCAACCGCCTGCCGATCCCCAAGGGCATCGACCCGTACAAGGCCCGCCCGGACCGCAAGGCGGCCCGCGGCCGCTAGGGGCGCCCACGCTTTCTACGAACGCCCCGGTTACCGGCATCACGCCGCGAGCCGGGGCGTTCCGCTTTGGCCCACCTCATCCCACCCGCCCGACGCCGGCGCCGCACCGCCGGCCGTCACCGCAGCCGCCGTCGTTGCGGCCGCCACTTATGCCGCCACCCCAACCGAATCCGGAGAGCCCCATGAAACGCCCCTCGAAGACCGCCGTCGTCAGGATTTTCCGCGTGCTGGCCATCGCCGAAGCCTTCAGTTGGGCGGCGCTGCTGGTGGGGATGTTCCTCAAGTGGGTGCTCCGGACCACCGAACTGGGTGTGGAACTCGCGGGTCCGGTGCACGGGGCGTTCTTCATCGGCTACGGAATCTCGGCTCTGGCGCTGTGGCGGCTGCAGCGGTGGCCGTTCCGGGTGGCGCTCTTCGCCGGGCTCTCCGCCATCCTGCCGTTCACCACCGTCTGGTTCGAACGCTGGGCCGGCCGCCGCGGCTACCTGTCCGTCCGCGACGGCGAGGAAGATCTGACCCGTGCCCAGGAGTCCGTGCGGGTCTAAGTTCCGACCGCGCTTGGCGATCCGGTTCGATTCTTCGCTGGGCCGGTCAGCACGCACGGGTTTGCCTCCGGGCCCTCGTCGATTAGCCACAGGTGGCCGCCATGCGGGGCCGGATACCGGCCATCTCTGGCAAACCGGCGGTGGAGGCTTCCGCGTATCGGCCGGTCCGGCTGAGCGAAGCCTGGTCAAGGGCTCAACCCAGAGACCCCAGCGGCGCCAGAATCGGGATTCGCCGCCTCGAACGTCGCTGACCCACGCCATTCGCCACAGGTGGCCGCCCTGCGGGGCGGGATACCGGCCATCTCCGGCAAACCGCCGCAGATTCGGTGCTGAGCAGGCGGTCCTGGCAGCTCCCTTCGGCGAAATCCGACGCCGTCCTCACCATTGCGGGGCCGGCCGCTGGGCGTCGGGTGCGCTACCTCCGGACGAGAATCGTGTTCATGGCCTTGTCGTGCAGGCCACGGTGGTCCGGGTCGAAGATGACCGCGGGGATTACGAGGCAGAGCAGCACACTGCGGGCCAGGGCCGGAAGCGGGCCTGCGGGGCCGCCGTCGAGCCGAAGGACGTGGATGCCCATGATGCGGTGGCCGATGCTGTAACCCAGGGTGCCCACCAGTAGCGCCTGCTCCACGGCGAACACGGCCAGGGTTGCCCAGGAGTTCCCGGCGAAGGCGAAGTTGCTGATCAGCAGGGCGATCCCCCAGTCGATGCAAATGGCGAGGATCCGTCGGCCCGCCCGGGCGATGGAGCCCGGGCCGGACTCGGGCAGGCCGAGGCGCTCTCCCGGGTACTTGGAGATGCCGGACGTGTCCGGTCCGCTGAGCCAGGAGCCTATGTCTTTACGATCAACCACCCTCCAAGCCTATCGGCTCCAGCAGCGCTCGACGGATGTTCACAATGTGGACTTTTCGTGGTCACAGAGCGGACCCGGATAGGCCACACTGTGGACAGCGGCTAGCTTTAACACGTCAGCGCATTCTGTAACCTGCCTGAAACAAAGCGGACACCGCGGGGAAATCCCGTGTCCTTAGGGTGGTAACAGTTGCCAGCGGCATCGTAGCGGGGTGAACACTGCGTTTCCCCCGCCGTCGGACTGCGCTGGACCACACGGCCCGATGGCCAGATCTTTCATATGCGTAAGGAGCATAGATGTTCAAGACTGCGGACGAAGTCCTCAAGTTCATCAAAGACGAAGACATCAAATTCGTCGATATCCGCTTCACCGACCTCCCGGGCGTCCAGCAGCACTTCAACGTGCCCGCCAAGAGCGTTGACGCGGACTTCTTCGTCAACGGCCAGCTCTTCGACGGCTCGTCGATCCGCGGCTTCCAGGGCATCGCCGAGTCGGACATGCAGCTCATCCCGGACGTCACGACGGCGTTTGTTGACACCTTCCGCATCGAGAAGACCCTCGCGCTGAACTTCTCCATCGTGAACCCCCGCACGGGTGACCCGTACCACCGCGACCCCCGCGGCGTGGCCGAGAAGGCCGAGGCCTACCTGGCTTCCACCGGCATTGCCGACACCGCGTTCTTCGCTCCCGAGGCCGAGTTCTTCGTCTTCGACAACGTCCAGTACCAGTCCTCCCCGCAGGGCAGCTTCTACAAGATCGACTCCGAAGAAGCGCACTGGAACACCGGCCGCGAGGAAGAGGGCGGAAACCTCGGCTACAAGACCCCCGTCAAGGGCGGTTACTTCCCGGTCTCCCCCACCGACAAGCAGGCCGACCTGCGCGACGCCATGTGCATCGCCCTGGACGAGGCCGGCCTTGAGGTCGAGCGCAGCCACCACGAGGTCGGTTCCGCCGGCCAGGCCGAAATCAACTACAAGTTCACCACGCTGACCCACGCGGCCGATGACCTGCAGAAGTTCAAGTACGTCATCAAGAACACCGCGGACGCCTGGGGCAAGTCGGTCACCTTCATGCCGAAGCCGGTCTTCGGTGACAACGGCTCGGGCATGCACTGCCACCAGTCGCTGTGGAACGGTGGCGAGCCGCTGTTCTACGACGAGAAGGGCTACGCCGGCCTCTCCGACACCGCCCGTTGGTACATCGGCGGCCTGCTGAAGCACTCCTCCGCCGTTCTGGCCTTCACCAATCCGACGGTGAACTCCTACCGCCGCCTGGTCAAGGGCTTCGAGGCCCCGGTCAACATGGTCTACTCGCAGGGCAACCGCTCGGCCGGTATCCGTATCCCGATCACGGGCTCCAACCCGAAGGCAAAGCGCATCGAGTTCCGCGCCCCGGACCCCTCCTCCAACCCGTACCTGGCCTTCGCTGCCCAGCTGATGGCCGGCATCGACGGCATCCGCAACCGCATCGAACCCCCGGCCCCGATCGACAAGGACCTCTACGAGCTCCCCGCCGAGGAAGCCAAGGACATCCCCAAGGCTCCGGGCACGCTCGAGGAGGCCCTGGAAGCCCTGGCCGAGGACAACGAGTTCCTGCAGGCCGGCGGCGTCTTCACCCAGGACCTGATCGACACCTGGATCGAGTACAAGTACGAGAACGAGATCCGCCCGCTCTCGCTGCGCCCGAACCCCTACGAGTTCGAGCTCTACTACGGCGTCTAGCTAGAATCCGCGGCTGAATCGGGCATAGTCCGCACACAGTCCGCAAGAATCAGGCTACAGAAAAGGCCGGCCCCAAGTTTCAACACTTGGGACCGGCCTTTTGACGCGCTGTGGATCTGCCTAACCTTGCCGCTCAGTCCGCGCCTTCAGCCGCTCCCCCAGCACTTGAGACACCGCCGCCCGCGCTGACTCTTCCTTGTCCGGCCACATATGCCCGTACGTGTCCAGCGTCGTCTTCGCCGACGAATGCCTGAGGCTCTTCTGCACCACTTTCACGTCTAGGCCCTGAGCGATCAACAGGGAGGCGAAATAGTGCCGCAGGTCATGGAACCTGAAGCCCTCAGGAAGATCTTTCACCGTGGCCCGCGCTCCCCGGAAATAGTGCTCCAACCGGTGGGGCGATAGGGCGCGCCCCCATTCGTTGGTGACCAGGGTTTCACTTCCCCAGCGCGTGTGGTTGACGGACAGCTCTAGGCAGAGATTCTGAGGAATCGGAATCGGCGTCCTGGATTCCTTGGTCTTGAGCTCGACGCCCGGATACTGGATGGCAGGCGCGACTATGCCGCGCATGAAGTCCACGTCCGTGACACGCAGGGCCACTGCTTCAGCCACTCGCAGCCCAGCGAACGCCGCCAGCAGTACGGCCGGCTTTAGACCTTCCGGCATAGCGTCATGCAGCGCCCAGACTTGTGCCGTCGTAGCGACGTAGGGCCGCTGCTCCCCTGCCTTCGGCGCAGTCCGCCGGCTTAGTGGGGACTTGGGCAAAAGGCCGTCGTGCACGGCGTCACTGAAGAGCTGGCCCATGCGCGAGTGCAGCGCGTAGATAGTGGATTCCGCTAGGCCCTCATCGCTGAGTTTCGCCGTCCACGCCTTGACCTCAGAGGGCCGAACGCTCTTCAGAGCACGGTGTCCGAACGCCTCATTGATCCGCTTCAGGTGAGTCTTCGCCTGGCGCACCGTGGACGGCCGGTTGTTCTCGTAGCCTTTCAGCCAGATCGCGGACCACTCGTGCACAGTGGTGAGAGCCGTCTTTGGATCCACGTATGTCCCGGAGACTACCGAAGCGGTGACCTCATCAAGCCACCGCTGAGCATCTATCTTGCGTGGAAAGTGCCTGGCATGCTCCTTGCCCGCGTCGTCGCGGTAGCGGGCACGCCAGGAACCGTTATCCCTTTTGCGAACGCTTGCCACGGTCGGTCACCTCATCTACATACGCCTCTAAGTCCATGGGCACGTAATAAGCGTCAGTACCGGCCCAGTCAGGCTCCCCCTCACCTGACCGAATGATCCCTTCGATGCCATCCTGGAAGGCCCGCATTGCGCCTCGGAGTTTTTCCCGTCCCACTTCAAGGGCGGTATTTGCCTGCTCCCACCTAGCGGCCAACTCGATGACGCCCGCCTCTGCCGCGGTGAGTCGAAGCCGCAACTCGGCTAATCGTGCAGACTCTGGCGACATCTGCCCGGCTTCTAGGAGTTGGGCCGATGACACTCCGAAGACTTGGCCTAACACGGCAAGTTCGCCGACCGATGTTGGTCTGGCGCCGCGTTCCAGCTTGGCAATCATGCCTTGCGTCATGTTCATTCCAGCGTGCGAAACCTTATCCGCCAGCTCCGCTTGGGTCATGCCGGCAGCGGCTCGCAATGACCGGACGCGCTGCCCGAAGTCCTGCTCGGCCCGCCGGCTTAGATCTCCGATCGACTGAATATTCTCCATGCGAATACGATACGTGGTCTCAAGGGGGTTGACAACCCGCCCAATGGTGACCCACAATATTCATAGGAGGACTACTCCTTACAGTCTCACCAAGAATAGGAGATGTCATGGCCTTAGCAGTCGCAAAGTTGCTGACACTGCCTGAAGCTGCCGAACGGCTGCGAAAGTCAGAGGCTCAGCTCCGCTGGATGATTCACAGCGGCACCGCACCCCGGTCAGCCAAGATCGGTGGCCGGCGCGTATTCAGGGAGTCCGATATCGAGGACTACATCAACCAGGCATTCGCCGACGCTGCCTGACAATAACGACGCGTCGAAACAACAGCACGACAAAAGGCCCTGATATGGCACCTGGAATGCCATAATCAGGACCGCACCAAGAACTACCAACAACCACGAAGATAGGTCTCAACAATATGTCTCTGTCAACTGTAACGAAATCTACTGAAATTGTCACGCCCGAAGCTTCAGTTAGTTTCGCAAGCCTCACCGACAGCCCAACTCGCCTCTCAATGGCACAGGCGCAGATCCTCGCGCAGCTTGTCCAAACGTTCCAGCCCACCTGGGACCGGACCGCCGTACTGCGGCAGATGCAGATCACTGCCCTCTACAGCCCGCTTGACGCCCGCGGAGTTGCCATCGCATTCATCAACGCGGCCGCGTCTGACAAGCCATTCGAGGAAATCCCCTTCCCCGGCACGGACCCGTTGCGGAACCGGGACAACTAGTCCCCTGCCGGGGCGGCCTGAGCAACCGCCCCGGCACACCCCCACCACCATCCCAACGTTGAGGAACGCAATGCACCCCCTACCGCTCAACTCGAACCGCTCACAGCGCCGCAGATGGCTCCGAGCAGTCCGCAAGTCCACGCTCCAGCCCGAGACGAAGCAGATAGCCGAGTGGGTCGCTGCAAGCACTGATGCAAGCGGAGCCATCACAGACCCGTTGCTCGTCCAGATGCTAGAGGACCTGGAGGCCGGCGATGACGGTCAGTAGGAAGTTCTCTTGGCTGAAAGCGCTCATGGTCTCCCCGCTTCCCGACAAAGCAAAGCTCGTTGGTGTGCAGATTTTCAACTACACGGACGCGAAAGGCTTTGGTGCCCACCCCGGCTACCAGCGCCTATCGAACGACCTGGGCTTCAGCCCCGCCACCGTCAAGCGATACCTGAAGGAGCTTCGAGACGCCGGATGGATCGTGAAGACCAAGTCTTCGAACGCGGCAGGCATGCGGAAGTACGCCGACACCTACGCGCTCGGGTTTTCCACAATCGCGGGTAGTCCAGATGACCCACGATCAGACCCTACCGAGGGTCAAAATGACGCGACCGAGGGTCAAATGACCCCCGACCGTGGGTCATCCAGGCTACCCACCAACAGATCCTTTCCACCAAATCCTCTCCACCAGCCGCGCTCTTGGGCTGACGAACCTCCGATTGACGATGACCCCTGGCATACCCCTGGCCTCAAAAGCGGCGGCGGATGGGGCTCCCAATGGAAGAACTTCGGAAAGGTGCCCGAATGAAGCTGTCACGAGATGACCTCGCAAACCTCTGCGAAATATTCAAAGCCAAGGCCCTAGAGGAACACGAACGATTCAGGCACTGGCAAGCAAGGGCCATCGAAGCTGAGGCGCGCCTAGCTATCTACGAGCCTGAAGGCGAGTAGCAAGCGACACGCTCCCCGCGCGCGCATAGATCACCGAACCACCCACCAACACGAAGGACAACTAACATGGCTTTCCAGCCCGGGCTTCCCGGCTCACAGTTCCCCTCAGAGGACGCCCTCATCCGGCGCATCCAGGACATTGAACGGTCCATGAGGGAACTCTCCGCAGCCAACCCCTTCGCACCCATGGGGATGAAACCCGTACCCGGGGGCGTCGAGTTCAGCGGAAACCTGAGCGTCCCCAACGGGTCCATCAGCAATGCCGCCCTACAAGCCCCGGTGTCACCACTCGCAACGCACGTCGGGACAAATAACTTCGGCCTCAACACCGGCCCGAACGTCGAGCTTGTACGGGCAACAATCAACGTGCCTGCCGGCTACACGCAAGCGCTAGTGTTCGCCACGGCAACACTGCACGCCTGGAACAACAATGGCGTGAACGACGATGCCTACCTTGTGGCAAAAATCAATGGCACGCAGGTTGGTGCCTCAAGCCAGTGCACGGCAGTTCCGAGCGCAGACATTTGCATCCCGGCAACTGGAACGATGCTGCTCACCGGGCTCGGCGCAACGTTCTACGTCGCCGCGGCCGGCTCATCCGCGAACAGTGCTTGGGCGGTCAACTCCAATAATTTCGTGAACCTCGACGTGATGACGGTGTTCCTCCGATGAACGCCCACCGACCAGCGCTGACGGCCCGCCTTTGGACCTGGCGAGATATGGCCCGAAACGAAACCCCCGGTATCGGACTGCGGACCGGCAGCGGACGCCTCACGGCCCATCTGACACCGGATGAGGCACGAAACCTCGCTGACAGGCTCCATGACCTGGCGGACCAGATAGACGGCGCCGCATGAGTAACAAAGGCGCCGTGCGCCCGCTCGCCCGGACAATCCAAGTCCAGTACATCGCCCGCCGCGCCGCCGAACAAAAACGGACCATGACCGGTCCATCGTTCCCGCCGCCGAAGCAGCTCCCCCCGCGCCCCAAGTCCGTTAGGACGGGGCTGGGCGGTGAATGACTTCATCGAGCGGCTCCTAGCTCCGACGCCGCCACCCTGCCCGCGATGTAGCAAGCCCGCACCAGGCGCCACGTGTGGGAACTGCCAAGCCGACACCACACGCACCTACCTGAAGAACTCGAGAGGCAAACCCAATGACCCTTCCCGACGCAAACTACCGATTCCCGCCAATCGTGAAGCCCGTCGAACATGAGCTTCACCGCATCGAAGCCGCCGCGCACCTGGCGCACTGGCAGTGTCCGCACTGCACGGCAACCCTAGAAGCATTGGGCGGCGCCGGCACCCTTCCAAGGGCCCTCGGCGTGACCCACGAGACGGACTGCCCCGACTGGCTTCCGTAAACAGGTGAGGGCGGGTGGAACGCTTGTTCTACCCGCCCTCTTCCAATTAGTAAATTCGTTCGATAGAATGGAATTAGAAGTTAGGCACGGTTGACGTGATCTACCCCCATTTCGGCGCGAAAGCCCCCATTTCGGCGTAGACGCGGGACATCCCTGCAAACTCGTTCCAAAGTCTTTACCCGCGCTATAGGCCAAACAGCGCGTATCCACCAGCCGTAGACGCACCGCGCCCGGCATACCCCTTCAGCGCCCAAACATTGGCGCACCCTCACCAGGAGACAACTATGTCCTACGAAATCGAAGCCAAGCGCGCTCTCTTCGAGCTTGGCAACAAAGCCCAGAACGTCGTCAAAGATTCCACCCTCACCAACGCAGCAAAGAAGATCCAGCTCGACAAGCTCCAGGCCAAAGCGAAGCAGCACCTGGACAGCCTCGAACTCGGACGGAAGGCCGGGCTGCTCATGGCCGGCGGCGAATCCGGCGAAGGCCAGCGCAGCGCCGCTCTCGCCAGCGGACGCGCCATGAAGGGGCTTGCTACCCCGTCCCTGGCACTCAGCGAGGAAATGAAGCGGGGCTTCTACCAGGCCGCAAAGTCCGGTCAGAACCTCCGCGTGGAACTCAAAGACGCCGCTTCTTCGGACACCACCCGCACCCAGCTCCCAGCCAACTACGTCGGACTGGTAGACCGGAAATTCGAGCCCACCCGAATCCTCGATCACCTCCCGTCGACCGCGACCAGCGCACCGTCCGTTGAGTTCATCACCCACACGGCCAACACCGTTGCACTCGGAACCCCCGTCATCACCCTGGGGACGGCCGCAGCAGGTGGCAGCTTCGCGGCCGGCACGTACTACTGGAAGCTGACCGCGACCAACTCCGCTGGCGAAACAGTCGGTTCCAACGAGCTGACCGCTACCCTGACCGCCAACCAGCAGCAGCCGATCAACTGGACCCAGATCACCGGAGCCAACGGCTACCGCCTCTACCGCGGAACCGCGGCCGGCGCAGAAAACGTCCTCGTCAAGGTCATCACTTCCGGCGCAACCGTCACGTACACGGACACCGGACTGGCAGGCACCAACGCCAGCGTCCCCACCGTAGACCGGACCGCCAGCGCGGCAACCATCGCCCCGGGCGGGCAGTACCCGGAAACGTCCCTGACGACCGTCGCAACGATCCTGGCGGCAAAAAAGATCGGCATCTTCACCACTGTGGTGGATGAGCTGCTGGCAGACTTCCCCACCTTCGGTCAGTACATCGACGTCGAGCTCACCCGCCAGATCACCGACGCGGAGAACTGGCAGCTCATCAACGGAGACGGCACGGGAAACAACCTCCTCGGACTGCTCAACGTCAGCGGCACCCTCTCCCGCATGAAGGGCGCCTCTGACACTGCACTGGACGTTATCGAGATGGGCATCACCGACCTCCGCAACGGCCCCAGCTTCTGCGAACCTGACGCCCTCATCATCCACCCGTCCACCTGGAGCACGATCCGGCGCAACAAGAACAGTCAGGGGAACTACATCCTCGGCGATCCGGGACAGTCCACCGTTTCCGACGTCTGGGGAATCCCGATTCTTCAGACGACCCAGATCACCCCCGGCGTTGCGATCCTCGGAAACCTCGAGCTCGCCACCCAGGCATTCATCCGCGAAGGCATCACCCTGGCAATGACCAACTCCGCAGACGCCGACTTCACCAGCGGCAAGGTCAAGATCCGCACCAGCGAACGCCTCATGCTGGGCGTCTCACGTCCCACCGCTCTGAACGTCCTGACGGGCCTCTAAGCCCACCAAGCCGGTCTGCCGTCCTATCCAACACGGACGGGACGGCAGACCGCGCACGACGGGCTACAGGACGGGTGGGAGTGTCAGATCTTGAAAGCCGCGACGCCCGGTCTAGTTCGCCGTGTAGTGGCCTACCTCCCTCCCGAATTTTTCACCCAAGCAAAACGACGAACGGAACCCCCATGGGCAAGCATGTAACCGCGCTCGAAGCAGCATTCCGCGGCGCCGGCTTACGGCTGAAGGCCACGGACAAGCCCCTGATGGAGTTGTGCCGCACCCTGGCGGCGCAGATGGATGAAGCAGGCTCAGAGCCGTCCACACGGCTTACAGCGGCCTATCTGTCGGCTCTGAAGGATCTTCGACGGGCGGTCGCTGAATCAACGGCGCGCACCACGAAACCCGGCAAGCTGGCAGAAATGAGAGCCCTACGCTCCGCCTAGGCGTGGAAAAAAATGCTGTGTGTGTAAATGACTACACGGCAGAGTCAGGGACAAGCTCGTTGCTTGGAAATTGTCATATCCCAGCCCTCGGCGACCCTTGAGGGCATTGACAAGCGCCGTCGAAGTAAATGTTCCGCCGGGCTCACCCTCGTCGACTCTAGGGGAACCTGACCTGCTCGGCTACGTGCTTAAGATTCTCGTAGCGAGCCGCCTCTGCCGCAGCTTCCTCGTCGCGCTGGCGCTTTTCTTCCAGAGCGGCATCCTCCGCGATCCTTCCCTCTCGCTCAACGCGTTGGAGTCCGTCTGAGATACTCGAAGGATTTTCCGCGATCCTTTCGATTGTCACCTGGCCAAGCTCGAGCGTGTTGTCAACTATTCTGCCCTGGGGAAAGAACTTCCTGACTACGGCCTGCTCGAACCGGGAAGCGCTCCTATTCAGTTCGATGAAAACCGTGTACTCGCTCTGCGAGTGTATGACTGTGGGAGACGGGGGGCTCACCCGCACAGCCTTCAGCGGGATACTGCGGTCGTATTCCGGCGGGAACCCAAAATCTAGGTCGCTCACAATTTTCAATCCTTTTCCGTTGAGGCAAGTAACAGTGCAGTGGATGCACCGATTCCAGAATAGTTAGTGTGTCAAGCGCATTCGATTCCTGGGTAGCGAGAAAATCCCGCCAAATGGTATTGCCTAGCGGGCCCGTATCGGGACATGGCTAACGTCAACTGCGGAGTTTGACACGCTTTCTAAAGGCCAATCCAATTTTACTCTTCTGGAGTGTTGTCGTACCCGGGCCGTACTGTCTGCCAGGTGGTGAAGATAGATGTGGACGCGGTGCGTAGGCTGCTACTGCATCGGCCCCGTTACCATTACGGCATGGCAAGCTTCACACTCGACGGCCAAACTTTCGAGTACCTGAAACCGGACCCCGAACACCAGCCAGAAGACGCCAAGTCCTGGACCTATGGCAAGTATCCGAAGGTGCTAGCCACCGTGCCCCTCGCTGACGGCGGCACGGTTACTGTGTATGCCGTCGCTGAACGATGGAACCCCTCGCACATCCTTGTGAGCTGGGCGGACGACGGCAGGCACGCACACTGGGCGTGGATTCCATCCGGCAACGTGGAGCGCGTCAGCGATTCGGACTGGGACATCGAGGAGTACCGCCGCTGCCCCGAGAACCTCCGCAGCATCCGTTGGGGGAACCGTATGCCAGGATTCCTGCCCGCATAAGTGCGGTTCAGACCACCGATTTGGCTGTCTGAGACAATTGAAGGATGGAACAAGAACTTCTAGAACGTGTGGCCCTTGCTCAACGCGACTACTGGCTGAAGGTAGCCAACCGGGCCGGGGATTACTTGGGAACTCAGGCGGACCCAAATTGGCCGCTGGCCACACCCGATGTGGCCTCCTTCAGCCCGTGGGACTGGGCTTCGTTCTGGAACCAGTACGTGGATCCTTCGAAAAGCATCTAGGCGCCTTCGGGCCGCGCCGGAATCCTGCACCAGTCCGCAGAAAGTCCGCAAGACGTTCCAAACAGACGCAATTCAGGCAATCAATAACAACGTCGAAAAACCCGGAATCTAGGGGTTTTCAACGCCATTCAATCTTGTTCAATCAGATCTGTTTAGTTCGAGCTCTACTACGGCGTGTAGTCGCCAGCTGGCCTGACGGCCGCGCAGGAGTCCGCCCGGGCCGCCAGTCATGGCAGCCCGGGCGGACTCTTGCGTGTTGCGCCCTATGTGCCGCAGGCGCTCAGCGGGAGGCTGCGTACCAGTCGTCCCTGGACGCAGGCTGGGCACGGACTGGAAGCCCATCAATCTTGACCAAGGCCCGGTGGGTGGCAACGATCAACATCACAATACCGACTAGGCCGAGTACTCCTCCGAGAACCGATAGACCCATAAACACGGCAACGAGTCCGCCATCGCCCCGCGAAGCAGCCCACGGCAAGAACAGCGCCGCGACCCCGCTCAGGAGCGGGCCCCCGAGAAAGAATGAAATACCGGACACGAAGATCCCGGCTGAACGCTTGAACTCCACATTTCCCCCAATAAGTAAGATTTACTCCGCCAGCGTACAGCGGTCATGGAACACGCCCCGCGCAACGACGCGATGACCGGGGGCTTCCGATCGGTTTAAGGCGCGCAGGGCAGCGTCCTAGAACGCCCGGTACATGGTCCGCTGCGGGCCCGCGCCGCCGCCCAGGTACTGCCCGCGGTCCTCGAAGCCGGCCTTGCGGTAGGCGGCCTGCCCGGCAGGATTCTCTTCGTTTACGGAGAGGACGACGCCGGCCTGCCCGCCGCCGAGGGCTGCGGTCAGTTTCGCCGCCGCCCGCACGGCGGCCTCGGCCGCGAGCGGGCCCAGGCCCCTGCCCTGCTGCCGGAGGTCGATCAGGAAGCCGCGCAGCAGCCAGACCGATGTGTCGTCCGCCCAGCCGGCCAGGGTCGCCGCGCCGGTCTGCAGCGTCAGGACCCCGACGGCGGATCCGTCGACGTCGATGACAAAGGGGTGCCGGGCGTCCTCCTCGAGGCCCAGCAGCATCATCCGCAGCGGGTCCCCCACAAAGCGGCGCTGCCCCTCGCCGAGTTCAAGCTCGGCGACCTCCCCCAGCTTGACGGCGCGCGCGTCGTCGTCGAGGTCCTTCAGCGGCAGAAGCCACACGTGTCCAGACATGTTTGAAGCCTACCCATGCCGGCGGCGTGCTTCGAACGCTACAGGGCGGCGTCCTTGGGTGGCCCGGCCGGGTCCATCCAGAACACTTCCCAGAGGTGGCCGTCCGGGTCCTGGAAGCTGTGGGTGTACATAAAGCCGTAGTCCTGGGCTTCCTCCGACGGTGTCCCGCCGGAGGTCAGGGCGGTCCTGACCAGCTGGTCCACGGCCTCGCGGCTCTCCAGCGAGAAGGACATAATCGCCTCGCTGGTGCTGCGGGCGTCGGCGACGGCCTTGGACGTGAAGGTCTTGAAGTAGCTCTCCACCAGCAGCATCACGTACGCATCGTCGTTGACGATCATGCAGCTTGCGTTCTCGTCGGTGAAGTCGGGGTTGAAGGAAAACCCCAGCGCGGTGAAGAACTCCACCGTCTTCGCGAGGTCTTTTACGGGAAGGTTTATAAACAGTTGCCTGGTCATGCGCCCCAAGGTAGCACCGTGGCCGCCCGTACGTCAGCAGCCGCCCGCACGTCAGCAGCCGGCCGCCGGCGCCGTTGCGGGCCCGGCAGCCACCGGCGTGCCTACTGGCCGTAGAAGACCCGCTCGAAGACGGCACGCGCCCGCCGGCTGAGCCGCAGGTAGTCCTCCTCGAACGCGGCGGCGTTCCCCTGGCCGTAGCCGCACCAGCGGGCCACCGCCTCCAGGTCGCGCCGCGAGGAGGGCAGCAGGTCGGAGGCACGGCCGGTCCAGATCACGTTGGCCGAGCGGATCCGGCTCGCGAGCCGCCAGGCCCGCAGCAGCAGCACCACTTCCCCGGCCTCCAGCAGTTCCAGCCCGGCGGCGGCCTCCAGGGCCTGCACCGTGGAGGTGGTCCGCAGCTCCGGGTGCCGGCCGGCGTGCCGCAGCTGCAGCAGCTGGGCGAGCCATTCGACGTCGCTCAGGCCGCCGCGGCCCAGCTTGAGGTGCCGGGCCGGATCCGCGCCGCGGGGCAGCCGCTCGGACTCGACGCGCGCCTTGACCCGCCTGACCTCACGGACATCCTGGTCGGTAATCGTTTCCGGGTACCGGATCGGATCGATCAGCGCCACGAAGTCGGCGGCGAGGTCGTCGTCGCCGGCCATCGGCCGGGCCCGCAGCAGCGCCTGGGCCTCCCAGATGAGGGACCAGCGCCGGTAATACTCGGCGTAGGACTCCAGCGACCGCACCATCGGCCCGGCCTTGCCTTCCGGGCGCAGGTCCGCATCCACCATCAGCACGCGTTCGGCCAGGATGGCGGGCTTGAGCGGCTGGGTCAGCAGGCTGGACAGCTTGCCGACAATCAGGGCCGCCTGCTGCTGCGCCTCGTCCTCCGGGACTCCGGGCAGCCCGCGGTGCACGTACATGACGTCGGCGTCGGAGCCGTAGCCGATCTCCCGGCCGCCCTGGCGCCCCATCGCCACCACCAGCACGCGGGTCTTAGGCGGCCCGCCGGCCGCAACGACCGTCTCGGCCACCCGGAGCGCGCCCAGCACCGCGGCTCGGTCCGTGTCGGCCAGCGCCGCGCCCACCTGGTCCTGGTCCAGCATCCCGGCGCTGTCGGCGATGGCAATCCTGAGGATTTCGCGGCGCCGGATCAGGCGGATCAGGCGCATGGCGCTTTCCGGGTCGGCGTGCCGGGACATCTTGGAGGTGATCTCCAGCCACTGCGCCTCGTAGCTGAGCGGGACCAGGTCCTTGTCCGAGCCGAGCCAGGCCACCGACTCGGGCGAGACCTCCAGCAGGTCGGAGATCAGCCGGGAGTTGGAGAGCACGTGGCAGAGCCGCTCGGCCGCCGCCGTCGAGTCCCTGAGCAGGCCGAGGTACCAGTGGGTGGTGCCGAGCGCCTCGCTGACCCGGCGAAAGGCCAGCAGCCCGCCGTCGGGGTCCACCCCCTCGGCGAGCCAGCCGAGCAGGATGGGCAGCAGCTGGCGCTGCAGCGCGGCGCGGCGGCTGACCCCGCCGGTAAGGGCTTCGATGTGCCGCATGGCGCCGGGCGGGTCGAGGTAGCCGAGCGCGGCGAGCCGGCCCTGTGCGGCCTCGGGGGTGAGCCGGGCTTCCTCGCTGCTGAGCGCGGCGGCGGTGTTCAGCAGCGGCCGGTAGAAGATGCGTTCGTGCAGTTCGCGGACGGAGCGCTTGGTCTTCCGCCACGCTGCGAGCAGCGCGTCCGGGTGCGGGCGTTCGTTGGAGAACGGGCCCAGCACGGCCTTCGCGAGGGACCGCAGCGAGGCCTCCTTGACCGGCATGAGGTGGGTGCGGCGCAGCTGGAAGAGCTGGATCCGGTGTTCGAGCAGCCGGAGGTAGCGGTAGTCGCGGTCGAATTCCTTGGCGTCCGAGCGCCCGATGTAGCCACCGGCGGAGAGCGCGGCGATGGCCGAGGTGGTGTCCCGGCAGCGCAGGGTCTCGTCCGACTTACCGTGCACCAGCTGGAGCAGCTGGACGGTGAATTCGACGTCGCGCAGCCCGCCGCGGCCGAGCTTGATCTGCCGCTGCTCTTCCTCGGCCGGGATGTGTTCGGTGACCCGCCGGCGCATCGACCGGACCGACTCGACAAATCCTTCGCGGCCCGCGGAGGCCCAGATCAGCGGCGCGACGGCCGCCTCGTAACGGGCACCGAGGGCGGCGTCACCGGCTATGGTCCGGGCCTTGAGCAGCGCCTGGAACTCCCAGCTCTCGGCCCAGCGCGCGTAGTAGCTCTCGTGCGAGGCGAGGGTGCGCACCAGCGGCCCCGACTTGCCCTCCGGCCGAAGGTTGGCGTCGACTTCCCAGAGCCCGGGTTCCCGGCTCGTGGACATGATGGCCCGCGAAATCCCCGAGGCCAGGGCGGTGCCGATGGTGTTCGCCCGCGGGTCCTCCAGCGTGCCGGCGTCGATCACGTAGATGACGTCGACGTCGGAAATGTAGTTCAATTCGCGGGCGCCGCACTTGCCCATCCCGATCACGGCGAGGCCGACGTCGGCCACCTCCGCGGCGCTGAACTGTTCCGCTGCTTCGGCACGGGACACGGCCAGGGCAGCCTCGATCGCGGCGCCGGCCAGGTCCGCGAGTTCGGCGCCGACGGCGGGCAGGTAGTCCAGCGGGTCGGCGGCGCACAGGTCCTTGACCGCCAGTTCGACGAGTCCGCGCCGGTAAGCCGTGCGGAGCGCCGCGTACGCTTCCTGCCCGGCCAGGCCCGCGACCGGTCGGGCCGCCTTGGGGTCGGCGCGGACGGACTGCAGGAGGCGGGTGCGCAGCGCGGCGGCGTCGGCGGGGGCCGGCTCGGGACTGGACCTTGTGTGGAAGGCGTCGAGGTGCTCGGGGTGCCGGATGAGGAACTCGCCGAGGGCCTCGGACGCGCCGAGCACCCGGTAGAGCGGCTCGCTGCGGTCCGGCTCGGCCGCGGCCAGTTCACGCAGGTCCGGATGCTTCTCGATCAAACGCACCAGCGACAGCAGCGCCGTGTCCGGGTTGGCGGCCAGGGCCAGCCCGGCGAACAGCGCATCCTGGTCCAGGCCGTCCAGCTCCGGGGCGGACAGGAACCGCTCGCCCTTCTCGAGGTCGTTGAACCCCGCGGCGATGAGGCGCCGTGCCAGACTCACCGCGGCCGCCTAGAGGATGGCCAGGTTGCGCTGCAGCTCGTAGGGCGTCACCTGCAGGCGGTAGTCCTGCCACTCGGCGCGCTTGTTGCGCAGGAAGTGCTCGAAGACCTGCTCGCCCAGGATCTGCGGCATCAGCTCGGAATCCTCCATGGTGCGGATGGCGTCGTGCAGGCTGGCCGGCAGCGGGTCGTGGCCCATCGCGCGGCGCTCGGCCGAGCTCAGCGACCAGATGTCGTCCTCGGCGGCGGCGGGCAGCTGGTAGCCCTCCTCGATGCCCTTGAGCCCGGCGCCCAGCAGCACCGCGTAGGCGAGGTAGGGGTTGGCGGCGGAGTCGATGCCGCGGTATTCGATCCGGGCGGACTGGCCCTTGCCGGGCTTGTACAGCGGAACGCGAACCAGGGCGGAGCGGTTGTTGTGGCCCCAGCTCAGGTAGCTCGGGGCCTCGCCCCCGCCCCAGAGCCGCTTGTAGGAGTTCACGAACTGGTTGGTCACGGCGGTGAACTCGGGGGCGTGCTTGAGGATGCCGGCGATGAACTGGCGGGCGGTCTCGGAGAGCTGGAATTCCGCGCCGGCCTCGTAGAAGGCGTTGGTGTCACCCTCAAACAGGGAAAAGTGGGTGTGCATTCCGGAGCCGGGGTGCGCGGTGAACGGCTTGGGCATAAAGGTGGCGTAGGTGCCCTGCTGCAGCGCGACCTCCTTGATCACGGTGCGGAACGTCATGATGTTGTCCGCGGTCTGCAGGGCGTCCGCGTAGCGCAGGTCGATCTCGTTCTGGCCGGGCCCGGCCTCGTGGTGGCTGAACTCCACCGAGATGCCGACGGACTCGAGCATGGTCACGGCGGTGCGGCGGAAGTCCTGGGCGACGCCGCCGGGGACGTGGTCGAAGTAGCCGCCCTCGTCCACCGGGACCGGCGCGCCGTCCGGGCCGGGCTGCTGGGACTTGAGCAGGTAGAACTCGATTTCGGGGTGGGTGTAGCAGGTGAAGCCCATGTCCGCGGCCTTGGCCAGGTTGCGCTTGAGCACGTTGCGCGGGTCCGCTGCGGACGGCTCGCCGTCGGGGGTCAGGATGTCGCAGAACATCCGCGAGGTCGCTTCCGTCTCGCCGCGCCACGGCAGGATCTGGAAGGTGGAGGGGTCCGGCTGGGCCAGCATGTCGGATTCGAAGACGCGGGCCAGGCCCTCGATCGAGGAGCCGTCGAAGCCCAGGCCCTCCTCGAAGGCGCCTTCCACTTCGGCCGGTGCCAGCGCCACCGACTTCAGCGATCCCACGACGTCGGTGAACCAGAGGCGCACGAAGCGCACATCGCGCTCTTCGATCGTCCGCAGGACAAACTCTTGCTGGCGGTCCATGGTGCCTCTTTCCGGGTTTAAGTCCATGCCCCCGGACCGCCCCGACTACTCGTCGTCGGTGGCGCCCGTGGCTGCTCACGAATCACTCTACTAAGCATTCCCGGCGATTGCTGGAGTAGCGCCCCGGCGTAACACACCGTTAACACACCGGCAAACACACCCGCATCCCGGACGGCGTCCCGGCACCACGGCGGCCGTGCCCGCACGCCGTCTTTGTGACGGGTTTCACCGGGCCGCCGGAACCGCCATGTAGCTAGGACCCCCGGTATCGCACTACGCTCGTGGCATGGCCCCCAGCAACAGCCCCGAATCCAGCATGTCCGCCGAGCTCCCCGCCCCCTACGGCAACGGCCCCGCCCCCCAAGGCACTGCAGTCAACGCCGCAGCCCCCCAAGACAGTGCCCCGAGAGACGCCGCCCCCAAGCCCGTCGCCCGGATCCGCACCCACCACCTGCGCCAGGCGAAGCTCAACGGCGAGCACTTCGCGATGCTGACCGCGTACGACCAGTACACCGCCGAGATTTTCGACCAAGCCGGCATCGAGGTGCTCCTGGTGGGCGACTCGGCCTCCAACAATGTCTTCGGCAATGAGACCAGCCTGCCGGTCACGGTGGATGAGCTGATCCCGCTGTGCCGGGCCGTCGCGCGCTCCGCCCGGCGGGCCCTGGTGGTGGCCGACCTCCCGTTCGGCAGCTACGAGGTCTCCGCCCAGCAGGCGGTGGCGACCGGCGTGCGCTTCCTCAAGGAAGGACTCGCCCACGCAGTCAAGATCGAGGGCGGGAAGTTCTACGCCGAGACGGTCCGGGCCATGGTCCAGGCCGGCATCCCGGTGATGGCGCACATCGGTTTCACGCCGCAGAGCGAGCACGCCCTCGGCGGCTACCGGGTCCAGGGCCGGGGCGACGACGCGCAGCGGCTGATCGACGACGCCGTCGCCCTGGCCGACGCCGGGGCGTTCTGCGTGCTGATGGAGATGGTTCCGGCGCCGGCGGCGGCTGCCGTGGACGCCGCCGTCGAGGTCCCCACGATCGGGATCGGCGCCGGCAACGCGACCACCGGCCAGGTGCTGGTGTGGCAGGACATGGCCGGGCTGCGGGGCGGGAAAATGGCCAAGTTCGTCAAGCAGTACGCGGACCTGCGGACCACGCTGAGCGACGCCGCGAAAGCCTACGGCGACGACGTCCGTTCAGGCCAGTTCCCCGGCCCGGAGCACTCGTTCTAGCATCGAGTCCCCGGGCCGGGAGCAGGCCCGCGGCTTTAGCCGTTGGCGGAGCTGCCGTCGCTCTTGATCGCCGAGACCTCGAACTCCAGGGTGATCTTGTCCGAGACCAGCACGCCGCCGGAGTCCAGGGCCGTGTTCCACTTGAGCCCGAAGTCCTGGCGGTCGATCCGCCGTGAGCCCTCGAACCCAGCGCGCAGGTTGCCCATCGGGTCCCGTTCGACGCCGATGAAGTCGATCGGGATCGAGATCTCCTTGGTGACGCCGCGGATCGTGACGTCACCGCTGACGATGTAGTGTCCCTCGTCGACCTGATCCACCCGGCTGCTCACAAAAGTGATCTCCGGAAACTGCGGGGCGTCAAAGAAATCGTTGGTCCGCAGGTGCTGATCCCGGTCGGCGTTGCGGGTGTCGATGCTCGCGACCTTAACCCTCAGCTCAACCGTGGACCGTTCCAGGTTCTCCGGGTCGACGGTGATCAGGCCGTCGAAGTCATTGAAGGCTCCGCGAACCTTCGTGACCATTGCGTGCCGGGTGGAAAAGCCGATGCGCGTATGGGTGGGGTCGAATCGCCACTGACCCGCGTATTCGGGCCTGAGTTCGGCCATGATATGCCTCCTTGCGGGACCGGCCACGCCGGCCCCGGATGTGGGTAGAGATGGTTGCGAACGGAAGTCCGACTGGGTGTCGCTATCTTAGTCGTCTTCGCCCTTGTCCCAGGCTTCGTTGCGGGCCTTGACCTTTTCGAGGGCATGTTCAGCTTCGTCGCGGGTCTTGTACGGGCCGATCAACTGGCTCCAGTCGGACATGGCGTCTTCTTCAATTTCGTGGGTGTTGACGTTATACCAGTATTCGGTCATCGGGGCTCCTTTGGCCTGTTTTTCCGCCTTGGGTCACTACTTATAGAATCAATCTATGCCTTCTCTGACCTCGACTGCACCCATCGGCACCCTCGTCCCGGGAGCAGTCAGCCCCCAACTCGACGTGCCGGCGTCCATTCCGCGCCCCGAGTACGTCGGCAAGCCGGCTCCGGCCAAGTTCATGGGGTCCGAGGTCAAGTCCGCCGAGACCATCGAGAAGATCCGGATCGCTTCGCGCCTTGCCGCCCAGGCGATCGTGGAGGTCGGAAAGCACATCGCGCCCGGTGTCACCACGGACCAGCTGGACCGGGTGGGGCACGAATTCCTCCTCGACCACCAGGCGTACCCGTCCACCCTCGGCTACCGGGGCTTCCCCAAGTCCCTCTGCTCCTCGCTCAACGAGGTGATCTGCCACGGCATCCCGGACAGCACGGTGGTGCAGGACGGCGACATCCTCAACATCGACATCACGGCCTTTATCGGCGGCGTGCACGGCGACACCAACTACACCTTCCTCGTCGGCGACGTCGACGAGGAATCACGGCTGCTGGTCGAACGCACGGAAGAGTCGCTGCGCCGCGCCATCCGTGCGGTGGCGCCGGGCCGCGAGATCAACGTGATCGGCCGGACCATCGAGTCCTACGCCAAGCGTTTCGGCTACGGCGTCGTCCGGGACTTCACCGGGCACGGCGTCGGCGAGGCGTTCCACACCGGGCTGATCATCCCGCACTACGACGCCGCACCCGCCTACAACACCGTGATGGAGGCCGGCATGATCTTCACGATCGAACCGATGCTCACGCTGGGCACGGTCGACTGGGACATGTGGGCCGACGACTGGACCGTCGTGACCCGCGACCGCAAGCGGACCGCACAGTTCGAGCACACCCTGCTGGTCACGGAGTCCGGCGCCGAGGTCCTCACCCTCCCCTGATCCCGCACCACCGAAGACCCACCCCGCCCCTGCCACGAACGGAAGCCCATTGGCCAAGAAGGACGAGAAGTCGAATAAGAACGCCCCGCTGATCGGCATCGACATCGGCGGCACCGGCATCAAGGGCGGAATTGTTGACCTGAAGAAGGGCAAGCTGGTGGGCGACCGCCTGCGCGTGCCCACCCCGCAGCCGTCAACCCCCGAAGCCGTCGCGGAGGTCGTCGCCCAGGTTGTGGCGGAACTGTCCAAGCGCCCGGACGCCCCGGCCGCGGATTCCCCGGTCGGCGTGACCTTCCCGGGTATCATCCAGCACGGCGTCGTCCACTCCACGGCCAACGTCGACCACTCGTGGCTGAACCTTGACATCGACGCGCTGCTCACCGCCCGCCTCGGCCGGCCCGTCGAGGTCATCAACGACGCCGACGCCGCGGGCCTCGCCGAGGCGCGCTATGGCGCCGGCGAAGGCGTCGCGGGCACCGTCCTCGTGATCACCCTCGGCACCGGAATCGGCTCGGCCTTCATCTTCAACGGCAAGCTGGTTCCCAACGCCGAGCTGGGCCACCTGGAAATCGACGGCTACGACGCCGAAAGCAAGGCCTCCGCCGTCGCCCGTGAACGCGACGGCCTGAGCTGGGCCGAGTACAGCGTGCTGCTGCAGCGCTACTTCTCCCACGTCGAATTCCTCTTCTCCCCCGAACTCTTCATCGTCGGCGGCGGCATCTCCAAGCGGGCCGACGAGTACCTCCCGCGCATGTCGCTGCGCACGCCGATCGTCCCGGCCGAACTGAAGAACGACGCCGGTATTGTGGGCGCGGCGATCGAGGTCGCCCTGACGCACAAGCTGGCCAAGTAGCCCCAACACAGAAAACCCAACTGACTCGCACCAGTTGTCGTTTTGAGCACTCAAAGCGACAACAACTGCGAGTCAGTTGGATTGGAGCCGGTGGTGGCCACGGCTTCCCCTCCGCTGCCACCACCGGAACTTGGGCGAGCCTAGAGCGGGCTCTTCTGCGAGTTCTTGCCTTCCAGCCCCTTGGACTCGGCCTCGTGGCGGAGCAGGGCGATGGCGGACTCGAAGTCTTCCAGCGATTCAAAGGCCTGATATACGCTCGCGAAGCGCAGGTAGGCCACCTCGTCGAGGCGCTGCAAGGGGTTGAGGATCGCGAGGCCAACCTCGTGGGCGTCGATTTCGGCGGCGCCGGAGGCCCGGATGGTCTCCTCGACCTCCTGGGCAAGCATGGCGAGGTCGTCCTCGGTGACGGGCCGGCCCTGGCAGGCCTTCCGGACCCCGTTGATGACCTTGCTGCGGCTGAACGGTTCGCCGACGCCGGAGCGCTTGATCACGGTCAGGCTGGTGGTTTCCACGGTGGTGAAGCGGCGCCCGCATTCGGGGCACTGGCGGCGGCGGCGGATCGCTGAGCCGTCGTCCGCAATGCGGCTGTCGACCACCCGCGAGTCAGGGTTCCGGCAGAACGGGCAATACACGTCGGTTCCTCCCCTGTCGCAAGCCTGCACACCCCGGCGGGTGCCGCAGCACCGTGGCGGTGCATCCGAAATCAGTTTACGACTAGATGTTGCTGAATAACAAGCCTGTAATTACTACATGTTGTGGTTGGGTGCGCCCCGCGGCACCCTAGCTGCCGGCGGCGAACCGGGCGGTAACGGCCTCGCCGTGGGCGGGCAGGTCCTCGGCGCCGGAGAGGCTGACGATGTGCCCGCTGACTTCCGCCAGAGCGCCCTTGCTGTAGTTGATCACCTGGATGGCGCGCAGGAACGTGGTCACGTTCAGCCCGGAGGAGAACGCCGCGGTTCCGCTAGTGGGCAGCACGTGGTTGGATCCGGCGCAGTAGTCGCCCAGGCTGACCGGGCTGTAGTCCCCCACAAAGATGGCGCCGGCGTTGCGGATCCGGCCGGCGACGGCGGCGGCATCGGCGGTCATGATTTCGAGGTGTTCGGCGGCGTACGCGTCGCAGGCGGCGATGCCCTGCGCCAGGTCCTCGACCAGGACAACGCCGGACTGCGGACCGGACAGGGCCTGCCGGACCCGGGCGCTGTGCTTGGTCGCGGCTGCCTGGATATCGAGTTCGTGGCGGACGGCGGCGGCGAGCTCGTCCGAATCCGTGATCAGCACGGAGGCGGCCTGCGGATCGTGCTCGGCCTGGCTGATGAGATCGGCCGCGACCAGGGCCGGCCGCGCCGTCGCGTCGGCCAGGATGGCGATTTCTGTAGTGCCGGCCTCCGAGTCAATCCCCACGACGCCCTTGACGAGCCGCTTGGCGGTGGCGACGAAGATGTTTCCGGGCCCGGTGACGACATCGACAGCGTCAATGCCGGCGTCGGGTTCATTCCTGGTGCCGGTCCCGGCGGGGATGCCGTAGGCGAAGGCGGCGATGGCCTGGGCGCCGCCGATCGCGTAGACCTCGTCGATGCCCAGCAGGCACGCGGCCGCCAGGATCGTGGGGTGCGGCAAGCCGCCAAAGTCCTTTTGCGGCGGCGAGGCCAGGGCGATGGATTCGACGCCGGCGGCCAGCGCCGGGACGACGTTCATGATGACCGAGGAGGGGTAGACGGCCAGGCCGCCGGGGACGTAGAGCCCCACGCGGGCCACCGGGACCCAGTTCTGGCTGACAACGGCGCCCTCGCCGAGTTCGACGTCGGTGTCGGCCGGGCGCTGCGCGTCGGCGAAGCGCCGTGCCCGGCGGATGGACTCCTCGAGGGCGGCGCGCACCGCCGGCTCCAGCCCGGCCAGGGCGGCCGTGAGCGCCTCTGCGGGAACGCGCGGGTGGGACTGTTCGACGCCGTCGAAGGTCAGGGCCAGTTCGCGCAGGGCCTCGAAGCCACGGGAACGGACGGCCGAAATGATGTCCTGGACCTTTTGCTCTGCGTCGGCCACGGTACCGTGTTGTGCCCGCGGGACGGCGGCGCGGAGCCCCGCGAGGGACAACCGCTGGCCGCGGACGTCCACGGTGCGGAAAGTCACGATGCGGTCAGTGTCGGTGGATGCGGGGCTGTCAGCAGTTGGGGTCACCCGACCATTTTACGTGCCGCCGGGTCCGGCCCCTGACCGGCCGCGCCCTGACCGCGGCATCAGGCGCCCGGGCGGGCGTCCGCTCCGGGGGCCGGCTCATGCTCGGGTTCGGTGTGGCCGAACACCGTGGCGAAGAAGATGGCCAGGGCTGTGGCGGCGGGCCAGATCAGCAGCAGGGCGTAGGCACGCAGCGAAAAGGCGATGCTGGCGCTGGCCGAGGTGTCCTCCGCGGCGCCCCACCAGCTGCCGGCGAGCACACCCGTCCCCCATGCCAGGAGGGCGCCCGCGGCCCCGGCGGCGACGGCCAGGACCACCGTCGCGGTGCCGAGTCGAGCGGGCCGGTTGCCGGCGACGAGGACGCCGGCCAGGCAGCCGGCCAGCAGGAACAGCGCCGCCAGCACCAGGTCGCGGGGCAGCCAGGCCTCGGGGTTGCTGCCGGTGGCGAGTGCCGGGTCGCGGGTGATCAGGTTGAGGCCGGTCGGCGCCAGCAGCCACCAGAGCACGCCCACCGGAAGCCCGGCCGCCGCCATCGCGATGAGCCCCTTCCAGGGCACTCCGTTCCACTGCACGTCCCGCCAGGGCAAACCCCGCCAGGGGACCGCGCGGCGGGGCCGGCGGGGGCCGCCGGGGCCGGGGCCGCCGTCGTGGTGGTCAACGGGCAGGTGCACCGCGGGTTGTGTCATGCCACAAATCTTAACAAGGGATTCGGTGGGGCCGGACATTACGCCGCCGCATGCCACGTGACGCGCCGCGGAACCGATGCCGGGCCGCGAATACCGCACGGGCCGCCCGGCGGAATACGCTGGCAGGAAGTACCGGTGACAATCGCAGGGAGATGAAGCACAGTGGCCTCAGCCGAAGAAGCCTTCGAGGGAACGTTCAAGGAGATGTTCCGCCGTCATGCGGCCGGCGTCGCGATCATCACGGCGAACTACAACGGCGTCCCCTATGGTTTCACCGCCACCTCGGTGGCCTCGCTCTCGGCAAAGCCGCCGCGCTTCACCTTCAACATGGCCCGCACCTCCAGCTCGTGGCCCGCGGTGGCCAACTCCGCCTACATCGGGGTGCACATGCTCGGCCTGGAGAACCAGGAGCTCGCCGACCGCTTCGCCCGCGGCCGCAACCGGTTTGAGGGCGACCACTGGAAGCTCGGCCCGCACGACGTGCCGATCCTCAACGATGTGTCCGGCTGGCTGATCGGCAAGATCCAAATGCGGCTCTCCTTCGAGAACAACGCCGTGGTAGTCGTTGAGGTCGTCGCCGGCGAGGTCGGTGAGCACGGCGCGCCGCTGCTCTACCACGGCGGCAGCTACAGCCAGCCGGTGCCGCTCGACTACGAGATCTAGGCCTAGCTGTCCAGGCAGGTCGGGCCGAGCAGCACCTTCAGGTCGCCGAACAGCGACGGGCTGGGGTTAACGCGCATATGCACGGGCAGCCCCATCACCTCCACCCGGGAGTCGCCGTGCAGATGCAGCCGGACCTCCGACTTGCCGCGGTGGGTCCTGAGCACCTCGCCGAGTTCGTTCACCACGGCCTCGGTGGCCTTGTGCGTCGGCATGGTGATCACCAACGGCCCGTCCAGGCCCTCGCTGAGGTCCGGGACCGAGAGTTCCATGCAGTTCAGGGCCACGGCCCCGTCGTCGCGGCGCTGCAGCCGGCCCTTGACGACGACGATCAGGTCCTCGGCCAGTACCGAGGCGATCGGGCCGTAGACCTGGCCGAAGAACATCACTTCCACCGAGCCGCCGAGGTCTTCAATTTCGGCGCGGGCGTAGGCGTTGCCGCTGGCCTTGGCGATCCGCCGACTCAGTGAGGTGATCATGCCGGCGATGGTGATGATGGCGCCGTCGTGCGGTCCGTCCTCGGCGATGATCGAGGTGATGGACTGGTCCGCGTGCTGGCTCAGCAGCCCCTCGAGGCCCTGCAGCGGATGGTCCGAGACGTAGAGCCCAAGCATGTCGCGTTCGAAGGAGAGCTTGTCCTTCTTTTCCCACTCGGGCAGGTCCGGGATGTCGATGCTGAGCGAGGACTCCGACTCGGTGTCCTCGAAGCCGGCGAACAGATCGAACTGCCCGATCGCCTCGTTGCGCTTGAGCGTGATGACCGAGTCGATGGCCTCTTCGTGGATCATGGCCAGGGCCCGGCGGTGGTGGCCGAGTGAGTCGAAGGCGCCGGCCTTGATCAGCGATTCGATGGTGCGCTTGTTGCAGACGACCGCCGGCACCTTCATCAGGTAGTCCTTGAAGGAGGTGTAGGCGCCTTCGCGTTCGCGTGCGGCCACCATCGCGTCGACGGCGTTGGCGCCGACGTTGCGGATGGCGCCCATACCGAAGCGGATGTCGTTGCCCACCGGGGTGAAGTTGAGCGCGGACTCGTTGACGTCCGGCGGCAGCACCGTGATGCCCATGCGCCGGCATTCGTTCAGGTAGATCGCCGACTTGTCCTTGTCATCGCCCACGGAAGTCAGCAGGGCGGCCATGTATTCCGGCGCGTAGTGCGCCTTCAGGTAAGCGGTCCAGTAGGAGATCACGCCGTACGCGGCCGAGTGCGCCTTGTTGAAGGCGTAGTCGGAGAAGGGCAGCAGGATGTCCCAGAGGGTCTTGACGGCGGCCATCGAGTAGCCGTTGTCCTGCATGCCCTGGGAGAAGCCGGCGAACTGTTTGTCCAGCTCGGACTTCTTCTTTTTGCCCATGGCCCGGCGCAGGATGTCGGCCTGGCCGAGGGTGTACCCGGCCAGCTTCTGCGCGACGGCCATCACCTGCTCCTGGTACACGATCAGGCCGTAGGTGCCGCCGAGGATCTCCGCGAGCGGCTCCTCGAGCTCGGGGTGGATCGGGATGACTTCCTGGATCTTGTTCTTGCGCAGCGCGTAGTCGGTGTGCGCGTTGGCGCCCATGGGTCCCGGGCGGTACAGCGCCAGGACGGCGGAGATGTCTTCGAAGTTGTCAGGCTTCATCAGCTTCAGCAGCGACCGCATCGGGCCGCCGTCGAGCTGGAAGACGCCAAGGGTGTCGCCGCGGGCCAGCAGCTCATAGGAGGCGGCGTCGTCCAGGGCCAGCGCCTCGAGGTCCAGGTCCACCCCGCGGTTCATCTTGATGTTTTCCAGGGCGTCGGAAATGATCGTCAGGTTCCGCAGGCCGAGGAAGTCCATCTTGATCAGGCCGAGGCCCTCGGAGGTCGGGTAGTCGAACTGCGTGATGACCTGGCCGTCCTGGAAGCGGCGCATGATCGGGATGACGTCGATGATGGGGTCCGAGGACATGATGACGCCGGCGGCGTGCACGCCCCACTGCCGCTTCAGGCCTTCAATGCCCAGGGCGGTCTCAAAGACCTTCGCGGCTTCCGGGTCGGTGCTGATCAGCTGCCGGAAATCCCCGGCCTCGCCGTAGCGCTTGGCTTCGGGGTTCTGGATGTCGGCCAGCGGGATGTCTTTTGCCATCACGGCCGGCGGCAGCGCCTTGGTCAGCGTCTCGCCCATGCTGAACGGGTAGCCCAGCACTCGGGAGGAGTCCTTGAGCGCCTGCTTGGTCTTGATGGTGCCGTAGGTGACGATCATGGCCACGCGCTCGTCGCCGTACTTGCGCGTCACGTAGTCGATCACTTCGGAGCGGCGCCGGTCATCGAAGTCGACGTCGAAGTCGGGCATGGAGACGCGGTCCGGGTTGAGGAAGCGCTCGAAGATCAGGCCGTGGTGCAGCGGGTCAAGGTCGGTGATGCGCATGGCGTACGCCACCATGGAGCCGGCGCCGGAACCACGGCCCGGGCCAACCCGGATGCCGTTGTTCTTGGCCCAGTTGATGAAGTCTGCCACCACCAGGAAGTAGCCCGGGAAGCCCATGGAATTGATGACGCCGAGTTCGTAGTCGGCCTGGGTGCGGACCTTGTCCGGGATGCCCGCCGGGTAGCGGTAACGCAGGCCCTTGTCCACTTCCTTGACCAGCCAGGAGGTCTCGTCCTCGCCTTCCGGGCAGGGGAAGCGGGGCATGTAGTTGGCGCCGGTGTTGAACGAGACGTCGCAGCGTTCGGCGATCAGCAGCGTGTTGTCGCAGGCGTCCGGATGGTCGCGGAAGAGTTCCCGCATTTCCTGCGGGGACTTCAGGTAGTAGCCGCTGCCGGAGAACGCGAACCGGGAGCCGCCGTTGTCGTACGTGGGCTCCAGCAGGGTGGACCCGGACTGGATAGCCAGCAGGGCCTCGTGCGCCTTGGCATCGTGCTCGTGCGTGTAGTGCAGGTCGTTGGTGGCCACCAGCGGCAGGTTCAGTTCCCTGGCCAGGCGCAGCAGGTCGCCGGTGACGCGCCGCTCGATGTCGAGGCCGTGGTCCATGAGTTCGCAGAAGTAGTTCTCGGCGCCGAAGATGTCGCGGAACTCCGCGGCCGCCTCGACGGCCTCGCGGTACTGGCCCAGCCGGAGCCGGGTCTGGACCTCGCCGGAGGGGCAGCCGGTGGTGGCGATGAGGCCCTCGGAGTAGGTGTTCAGCAGTTCGCGGTCCAGCCGGGGCCATTTGCCGAAGACCGAGTCCAGCGAGGCGATCGAGGAAGCGCGGAACAGGTTCCGCATGCCCACGTTGTTGTAGCTGAGCAGCGTCATGTGGGTGTAGGAACCGCCGCCGGAGATGTCGTCCTTGCGCTGGCTCTCCTCGCCCCAGCGGACGCGGGTCTTGTCGCCGCGCGCCGTTCCGGGAGTGACGTAGGCTTCGACGCCGATGATCGGCTTGATGCCCTGGTCCGTGGCGCGCTTCCAGAAGTCGAACGCCCCGAAGAGGTAGCCGTGGTCCGTAGTGGCCAGGGCGGGCATGCCCAGCCGCTCGGTTTCATCGAAGAGTTCCCCGAGCCGCGCCGCACCGTCCAACATGGAGTACTCGGTGTGGTTGTGGAGGTGGACGAACGAGTTGTTGCTGGAAGTCACCGAATCATTCTAGTGCCGGGCACGGACACTTCCGCGCCCGGCACGCGGCCAGCCCCTGGCTGGTCAGGCCTGGCCGGACTCCAGCACCTCGAGGGCGTACCGGAGGTCCTGCGGGTACTCGCTGGTCACGGTGACCCGCTCCCCCGTCCGCGGGTGGTCGAAGGACAGCTGCCGGGCGTGCAGCCACTGCCGGGTCAGCCCCAGGGTCGCGGCGAGCCGAGGGTCCGCTCCGTAGGTGAGGTCACCGGCGCAGGGGTGGCGCAGTGCGGCGAAATGCACCCGGATCTGGTGGGTGCGGCCGGTTTCCAGGTGCACCTCCACCAGCGAAGCCTTGCCGAAGGCTTCCAGCACCTCGTAGTGGGTCACCGAGTCGCGGCCGTCCTCGATCACGGCAAAGCGCCAGTCGTGGCCGGGGTGGCGGCCGATCGGGGCGTCAATGGTTCCGGCCAGCGGGTCCGGCAGGCCCTGGACCACCGCGTGGTAGACCTTGTCCACGGTGCGCTCCTTGAACGCCCGCTTGAGCGCCGTGTACGCGTTCTCGGTCTTGGCCACCACCATCACGCCAGAGGTGCCGACGTCGAGCCGGTGCACGATCCCGGCGCGTTCCGGTGAACCCGAGGTGGAAATCCGGTAGCCGGCGCCGGCGAGGCCGCCGACCACGGTGGGGCCCACCCAGCCGGGCGACGGGTGCGCCGCGACGCCGACGGGTTTGTCGACGACGACGAATTCGTCGTCGTCGAGCAGGATTTTCAGGCCTTCCACAACTTCCTCCACGACTTCCAGGGGGTCCCGGCGTTCCGGCACGACGACGTCGAGCCGCCCGCCGGCGCTGAGTTTGAGGGACTTCCCCACGGCCTTGCCGTGGCTGCTGACATTGCCCTCGGCGATCAGCGTGGCCGCCTGCGAACGGGAGATGTCCATGAGTTTCGCCAGTCCGGCATCCACCCGGGTGCCGGCGAGCTCCTCGGGGACGGTGAAGTGCCGGGGCGTGGCTACCGGTCCGGTCCCAGCGCCGGTCTCAGACATTGTGTTCCCGCCCGTTCTCTTCCAGCACTGCCGGCCGGGCTGCCGCCTTGTCCTCGGCCGGGTTTTTGCCCTGGTTGTGGTGTGAGCCGTCCAGCCCGATGCCGCGCAGCGTGAGCAGGCAGATCAGCACCACCGAGGAGACCACGGCCGAGTCGGCGATGTTGAAGATCGCGAAGTTGGGCAGCTGGATGAAGTCCACCACGTGGCCCATTGCGAACGAGGGCTCGCGGAACAGCCGGTCTGTCAGGTTGCCCAGCGCGCCGCCCAGCAGCAGGCCCAGCGCCAGCGCCCACCAGGCCGAACCGAGCTTGCGCAGCTGCAACAGGATCGCGACGGACACGGCCGCCATGATGATGGTGAAGACCCAGGTGACGTTCTCGCCGATGGAGAACGCGGCGCCCGAGTTCCGGATGTAGTACCAGTGCAGCAGCGGCGGCAGCACCGGGATCCGCTCCCCCTCGGTCATGGTGCCGGTGACCCAGAGTTTGGTCAGCTGGTCGAACACGTAGGCGAACACCGCAAATCCGGCGAACAGGGACAACAGCAGTGCGCGCCGCGGCCGGCGTGCCGGGGCCTTCGCGGCGGCGGACTGCGCGGCGGCGGACTGTTCGGCATCGGCGGACTGTTCGGTATCGGCGGGCCGAGCGGCGTCCGCAGGCTGGGCGGCGTCTGGGGTTGGTGCGTCAGTCATAGTGCTTTCGTTCCGGTGCCGAGGGGCGGTTAATGCCAAAAGCCGGTGGCCGAGGAGTCCTCAGCCACCGGCTTTCAGAATACTTGCTAAACGTCCTAGTTGGCTTCGACCTCGGGGGCCGCTACCGAACCACGGGCGTCCAGGTCACGCAGCTGGCCTTCGATGTAGGCCTTGAGGCGGGAGCGGTAGTCGCGCTCGAAGCCGCGCAGCTGCTCGACCTTGCGCTCCAGCACCGAGCGCTGCTGTTCGAGGGCGCCGAGGATCTTGCGGGACTTTTCCTGCGCGTCGTTGACGAGGCTGCTGGCTTCGATCTGCGCCTCGGCGATGATCTTGTCGCGCTGCTGTTCGCCGTCGGCGACGTGCTTGTCGTGCATCTGCTGCGCCATGGCCAGCAGGCCGGCGGCGGACTCTGCCGAGGCGCTGGCGGCGGCGGGGACCGGGGCGGCCACCGGGGCGGGAGCCTTTTCGGCTTCCTTCTTCTTGGCGGCTTCGGCGGCCTTGGCCTCGGCTTCTGCCTTGGCGCGGTCGTCCTTTTCGGCCTTGACGGGTGTCGGCACCTTTTCCACGACGGGGGCTGCAGCAGCGGAGCTGGCGGCCGTGCCGGAACCTGCTTCGGAGAGCTTCTTGCGCAGCTCGTCGTTCTCCTGGTTCAGGCGTCGCAGTTCGACGACGATCTCGTCCAGGAAGTCATCAACTTCGTCCTGGTCGTAGCCTTCGCGGAACTTGGTCGGCTGAAAGCGCTTGTTGACAACGTCTTCTGGCGTCAAAGCCATCTGGTCACCTCGTTGGTCTAGTTAGTCAGGAGGCCTTCCGGCCGTCAAAACTACGGTACCTAAATATGGTCTGGTTACTCTAATTCAACACCGCAGTGTCAAACCGGAGTTTTTTATCTTTTGGCGGGCGGAGCCGGTCCGCCGCCGGGGTTAGGTGGCGATCGGCTGGGCGTACGTGAAGTACCTGGCGATGCCCATGGCCACCGAAACGGCCAGGAAGAGCACCAGGAACGCCAGGTCCAGCGAGATTCCGCCGAGCCGCAACGGCGGGAGAACCCGGCCGAGCAGTTTGAGGGGCCTGTCCGTGACGGAGTACACGGCATGGGCGGTGACGAGGGCCACGCCGCGCGGACGCCAGCTGCGGGCGAACATCTGCACCCAGTCGAAGATCAGGCGGATGATCAGGGCGACGAAAAAGAGCAGCAGCGCGATATAGACGAGTCCGAAAACAATTCCCATGCGTTAGCTCATATCTCCATGATCATTCCGGATACCGCAGTAGCCCGACAGTGGTTGCGCATCCATTCCAGCACGTCTCTTCCAGCACGGAAAGTCGGGCACGGATGCCGGGCAGGTTTCCCCGCCCGGCATCCGCGCCCGGATCCTGGACTAGCTCTGGTTGAAGAAGCTGGCCTGGGTCTCGCTTACCTTCTTGTCGTCGCCGATCACTTCGACGTACGACGGCGAGAGCAGGAACACCTTGTTGGTCACCCGTTCGATGCTTCCGCGCAGGCCGAACACGAGGCCGGCGGAGAAGTCCACGAGCCGCTTGGCGTCCGCTTCGCCCATGTCGGTGACGTTCATGATGACGGGGATGCCATCACGGAAGCTTTCGCCGATCAGTTTGGCGTCGTTGTAGGACCGCGGGTGGATCGTGGTGATCTGCCGGAGGCCGGTGGTTTCGTCGCGGCTGGCAGCCGCTCGCTTAATGGGTGTCACGGGTGCGCGGTATTCCTCTTCAGCGGCGTAGGGCTCTTCCCGGGGGGCCTCGCGGACAGGGGCCGGCGCGCGGCGCTCCTCGCGGTCGTGCTCCATGGAATCGTCCTCATCCTTGTGCGGGGTGTGATGCTCGGACTCGTAGTGTTCGTCGCCGTCAGCGAGCCCAAGATAGATCATTGTCTTGCGCAGAGCGCCAGCCATGGTCGACTCCTAATCGTGTCCGTTAGGCGGGCCGCTTTTGTGACTTGACTGTGTTGGAGTCGCTGTCTTCTAAACATTGCATTGGAATCCCCGCCATTACCTTCCAATACGTCGAACCTACCGTAGTGCCGGGCGCGGACCGAGAATATCGGAGCCAATTCGTAGGTGTGTCGCCCCGAAACGGACGGCCGCTTCAAGGTCCTGGCTCATGCCGGCTGAAATGGCGGCGGCCTGCGGATATTCGCCGCGGAGCCGGGCGGAGATTTCCGCCAGTTTTTCGAACGCCGCCTCCGGTGCGGACCCGAGGGGAGCCACGGCCATAACGCCGGCCAGCTTCAGGCCCGGGGACCCGGCGAGCTCCGCGGCCAGGGCGGGCACGTCGGCGGGCAGGGCGCCGCCGCGGCGGCCGTCGGCGTCGTTGTCCAGGCTGACCTGGATGAAGCACTCAAGGTCGGCACGAAAGGCGCGCTCCTGCTCGGTGCGAACCGCTTTGGCCAGCGCGGTGACCAGCGGGAGCCGGTCCACGGAGTGCACGGCATGAGCGTACCGCACCACGGATTTGGCCTTGTTGCTTTGGAGCTGGCCGATGAAGTGCCAGCGCAGCTGCAGCTCTGCGAGCCGGGCGGCCTTGTCCGCCGCTTCCTGGTCCCGGTTCTCGCCGACGTCGGTGATGCCCAGGGCGGCCAGCCGCGCCACGTCCTCGGCGGGGTGGAACTTGGTGACCACAATGAGTTGCGGCGGCTCGGCCTGGCGCCCGGCTCCCGCCACTGCGGCGTCGATCCGCTGCCGGACGGCCGCGAGTGCTCCGCGCAGCTCGGCGAGCCGCGGGTCGTAACCTGCGGGCCCGGCCGCCGGGGCGCTCACGCGCCCGCCCGGTCATGGTCGGTCCAGACGAGGCCGGCGAACCGGCCCGTGTGGTTGTTGCGGCGGTAGGAGAACAGTTCGGTGTCCTCCCGGGTGCAGCCGCCGGAATATTCGACCACGACGCCGGCCGCCTCCAGCTGGCTGCGGACCCCGGCGGGCAGGTCCAGCCCCGGCGTCCCCTGGGAGGTGGTGCACCAGGTGGCCGGAACGAGTGCCGCAACGTCCGCGCGCATGCCCTCCGGGACCTCGTAGCATTTCCCGCAGATGGACGGCCCGATCCACGCGCCGATGCCGGTGGCGCCGAGGGCGCGCATGCGCTCCACGGCGGCGGGTACCACCCCGGCAGCCAGGCCTGGCCGGCCGGCGTGGACGACCCCCAGCACGGGGGCTGCCGACGCTCCCCCGGAGTTCTCCCCCACCAGCACAACCGGCACGCAGTCGGCCACCATGACGGCCAGCGGCTCACCGGCGGACACCAAGGCATCGGCCGTCGGGGCAGGTCCGGCCTCCGGGCCTGCGGGGCCGGCAAAGACGGCCACGTCGTTGCCATGGACCTGGTTCATAAACCGGAAATGCAGGGACCCCAGGCCGGCCGCCTGCTCGAGGGCTTCGCGGCGCGTGCGCACCGCGTCCGGATCATCGCCGACGTGGAGCGCCAGGTTGCCGGCCGCAACGTTCGTAAAGGCCGCCCAGACGCCGGGCCGCACCTCTGCTCGCCAGGAAAACACTCAGCCCACCGCCACGTCAGGAACCTGCACTGTTGAAATCTTCATACCCAACACCGTAACCCGCAAAAGCACCATGGCACCGCCCGGGGGCAGTGCCATGGTGCTGATTGCGGCTGGTGGACCGCCGGCCTACTTCAGGAAGTCGGGCACGTCCAGGTCGTCCGAGTGGCGGCCGGAGAGGTCAGGCTCGACCACGGAGGGCAGGTCTACGTCGAAACCCGAGTCGGCCGGCACGGCCGAGGGACGCTGCTGGCCCCAGTTGCTGAGCCCCGAGGCGCCGACGCCGGCGTGCAGCGGCTGGACCGGCGCGGAAGCCGGAGCCTGGGCCGGAGCAGGTGCGGGTGCGGGTGCAGCCTGGCGCGCCGGAGCGGGCTGGGACTGGTCCATCGAAGGCGAGGTGGCCTTGACGTCGTCGAACCCGGCGGCGATCACGGTCACGCGGGCCTCGTCGCCGAGGGCGTCGTCGATCACGGCACCGAAGATGATGTTGGCCTCCGGGTGTGCCACTTCCTGCACCAGGCGGGCGGCCTCGTTGATTTCGAACAGGCCGAGGTCTGAACCGCCCTGGATGGACAGCAGCACACCGTGCGCACCGTCGATGGACGCTTCCAGCAGCGGCGAGGCGATCGCAAGTTCGGCGGCCTTGACGGCGCGGTCTTCGCCGCGGGCCGAGCCGATGCCCATCAGCGCGGAGCCTGCACCCTGCATCACGGACTTGACGTCTGCGAAGTCAAGGTTGATCAGGCCCGGGGTGGTGATCAGGTCGGTGATGCCCTGGACACCGGAGAGCAGGACCTGGTCGGCAGAGCGGAACGCGTCCAGCACCGAGACGTTCCGGTCGCTGATCGAGAGCAGCCGGTCGTTCGGGATGACGATCAGGGTGTCGACCTCGTCGCGGAGGGCGTCGATGCCGGCTTCGGCGGAGCCGGCGCGGCGGCGGCCCTCGAAGGTGAACGGGCGGGTAACGACGCCGATGGTCAGCGCGCCCAGGGACCGGGCGATGCGGGCCACGACGGGAGCGCCGCCGGTACCGGTGCCGCCGCCTTCGCCGGCGGTGACGAAGACCATGTCTGCGCCGCGGATGACCTCTTCGATTTCGTCCGCGTGGTCCTCCGCAGCCTGCCGGCCGACCTCAGGGTTCGCACCGGCGCCCAGGCCGCGGGTCAGCTCGCGTCCGACGTCGAGCTTGACGTCGGCGTCGGACATCAACAGCGCCTGCGCGTCGGTGTTGATGGCGATGAATTCGACGCCGCGGAGACCGACTTCGATCATGCGGTTGACTGCGTTCACGCCACCGCCGCCGATGCCGACGACCTTGATGACGGCCAAGTAATTCTGCGGAGCTGCCACGTTACGTGTCCCTTGTTCGTGTTCTGTTGCGAAAACTGATGGAGTCGAGCTTGAAGCTTCGAACCTTAACCTTCGACTTGAAGGTTATAGTTATGTCAAGTAACTCATGTCTGTGACGCTATTTCCTATGCCGGGGACATTCAATTACCGGCTCCGCGTGTCGCGGTAATACCGGGGAAATGCCGTCCGTTTCTGCCTTTCCGGGCGCTTTGGCGCCGCGCCGGATCCCGGCGGAAGCACCGGTTCCACTATCGCCCGGTTCCATGCCGATGTAAGTGATTCACGGCTATCGGGTGACCGGGTGCCGCGGCACACTGACGTCGTAGACGCGGACCGGATTCTTCGGGTCAGCCGGCGCCTTCAGGAGGGCGGCGAGGACCTTCGCCTTGAGTTCCTTCTCCCCCGCGTTGCCCCAGACGATCGTCTGGCCGTCCACGAGCTTGAGTTCCACCGCGTCCACGGACTTGGCCGAGGCGTCGGAGAGCCTGGCGAGCACGTCCGCCGGGAGCGCCCCCAGAACTGCTGTGACGGCGTGGAAGAGCTCCTTAGGCAGGGCGCCGCCGCCGCCGTCGATCACCGGCAGTTGGACCGAGGCGGGGTCCGTTGTGGTGCCGAGCTGGACGCCGTCGACGTCCACCAGTTGGAAGGCTTCGCCTTGTTTCAGCAGCGCAACCGGGACACGTTCGGTAATTTTCACCTGCAGGGTGGACGGCGGCCGCGCCTGGGTGGTGACCGCCTTGACCTGGACCAGGGGCTGCAGCAGCCCGGTGACCTGCTCGTCGCTGATCTGCGGCAGCGGCTTGCCCTGCAGGGGCGCCAGGGCGGCTTTGACCTGCTCCGGCGTGAGCATCCGGGTCCCCTCTACCGTGACAGTCCGGACGGCCAGCCAGGGCGAGTAGAAGGCTGCCGCAACGATTGCGGCAAGCAGCACCGCGATCACCCCCGCCGTGCTGAGCACGATCCGGCGGCGCCGCTTGGCTTTCGGCTCCGGGAAGGAGAGCACCTTGCCGGGCCGGGGCTCGGGCGTGGCGGCGCCGGCCGGGCCGGCGGACGGCTGTGCTCTAGACGCCGGCGTCGCGGGGTCCGTTTTCGAGGCGGAGATGACGTCCGGCAGTCCCCGCGAGGGATAGCCGGGCCGGCGTGAGTTAGCCACCCGGCGCCTCGGCTTTCAGCGCCTCGACGATGAGCGGCCCGTAGGCGGTGACATCGCCGGCGCCGGCCGTGAGCACGATGTCCCCCGGCGCGGCGGCGTCGAGGACTGCCTGGACGGCTTCCTGGCCGGCGCCAACGAGCCGGCCGCGGGAGCCGAGGTGGTCGGCGATCAGCTGGCTGGTGACGCCGGGGATGGGGTCTTCGCGGGCCGGGTAGATGTCCAGCACCAGGGCCGTGTCCGCGGCGTTCAGGGCCTCCGCGAACTCCTGCGCGAATTCGCGGGTGCGGGAGAACAGGTGCGGCTGGAAGAGCACGTGCACCCGGCGGTCGCCGGCCACCGAACGGGCCGCGGCAAGGGCGGCGCGTACTTCGGTGGGGTGGTGGGCGTAGTCGTCGTACACCCGCACGCCCCCGACCTCGCCCTTGAATTCAAAGCGGCGTGCGGCGCCGGAGAAGTTTGCCAATGCGCCGGCCGCTGCCTCCGGGGCGATGCCGAGCTCCAGCGCCACCGCGAAGGCAGCGGCGGCGTTGAGGGCGTTGTGCCGGCCCGGCACCTGGAGGTCCAGGGCGAAGCGGCCCGCCGGCGTCGTGATCCAGACGTCGCCCGGGCCGCCGTCGTGCAGCTTCACTTCGGCGTCCCCGGCCGTCCCGTAGAGGACCACCCGGGTGGTGGCCCGCTCGCGGGTGCGCAGCGCCAGGGCGCGGGCGCCGTCGTCGTCGGCGCAGGCCACCAGCAGGCCGTCGGCCGGGAGCAGGGCAGTGAAGCGGTCGAAGGAGGCGTACACCGCTTCGGCGGTGCCGTAGTGGTCCAGGTGGTCGGGTTCGACGTTGGTGACGACGGCGATTTGCGGGCGGTAGTTCAGGAATGAGCCATCCGATTCGTCGGCTTCCGCGACGAAGACCGGGGAGGTCCCGGAGGCGGCGTTGACGCCCAGGGCGGGCACGTTGGCGCCGATGGCGAAGGACGGATCCAGCCCGGCGCCCTGCAGGAGCACCGTGATCATCGACGTCGTGGTGGATTTACCGTGTGTGCCGGCGACCGTGATGGCGGTGTCCTGGGCCATCGTCGCGGCCAGGGCCTCGGAGCGGTGCAGCACGGGCAGGCCGGCGGCGCGGGCCGCGGCCAGTTCGGGGTTGTCCGGGCGGATGGCCGAACCGGCGACGACGGTCTGAGCGTCGGCCAGGTTCGCCGCGTCGTAGCCCACGGCGATCCGGGCCCCGGCCGCGGCCAGCTCGGCCATGACCGGAAGGTCCTTGGCGTCCGAGCCGCTCACCGGCAGGCCCCGGGCCACCATGATGCGGGCGACGGCGGACATCCCGACTCCGCCGATGCCGATGAAGTGCACGCGCCCCAGCGAGTCCTGCGTGCGCGCCGCCGGCGGGGTGCCGTTCTGGGCCTGGGTCATTGCCATACCGCTTCCTGCTTGCTGTTCACTGTTGCTGCTGTTCACTGTCACTGGCGTTGAAAATCACTGCTGCTCGCCATTACTGCCCCCGGGCCCGGCCTGGGCGGCCTCGAGGACCAGGGCGGCCATCCGCCGGTCGGCGTCCCGGATTCCGAGCTGTTCGGCGTCGGCGGCCATCCGGTCCAGCCGGGCGGCGTCGCCCAGCAGCGGGATGAGGTTCTCGCTGACCCAGCCGGCGTCGAACGCCGCGTCGTCGACCAGGAGCGCGGCGCCGGCGTTCACCAGGCCGGCCGCATTCAGCGCCTGTTCCCCGTTGCCGATCGGCAGGGGAACAAAAACGGCCGGAACGCCGACGGCGGCCACCTCGCACACGGTCGCGGCGCCGGATCGCGCCAGCAGCAGGTCGGCGGCGGCGTAGGCCAGCTCCATGCCGTCCACGTACTCGACCTGGCGGTAGCCGGGAGCGGCCAGCAGCTTGCCCTGCGCGTCGTGCACGGTCTTGCCTCGTCCGGTGATGTGCAGGGTCTGGATTCCGGCGTCGGCCAGCGCGCCCACGGAGGCGGCGATGGCGCGGTTGATGCTTTGCGCACCGGACGAGCCGCCGGTGACGATCAGGGTGGGCTTGTGCTGCTCCAGCCCGAGCGTGGTGCGGGCGGCCGCCCGGGCGGCCGTGCGGTCCAGGCCGGAAATTTCGCGCCGCATCGGCATGCCGACGTGGCGTGCGCCGCGGATCCTGGTCTGCGCGAACGCGACGGCGACGTGCCGGCTCAGCCGGGCGCCGACGCGGTTCGCGAGCCCGGCCCGGGTGTTGGCCTCGTGCACCACGATCGGGATCTTGCGGCGCCACGCGGCCAGGTACATCGGCGTGCAGACGTAGCCGCCGACGCCCACGAGCACGTCCGCGCGGGCCTCGTCCAGGATGGTGCCTGCCTGCCGCACGGCAGCGGCGAGCTTGCCGGGGAGCCGAAGCAGCTCCACCGAGGGCTTGCGCGGGAACGGCACGCGGCTGACCGTGGCCAGCTCCAGCCCGGCGGCCGGCACCAGCCGGGCTTCCATCCCGCCCGGAGTGCCGACGGCCAGCAGCTGCGCCTCGGGCCGGACCTCGAGGATGGCGTTGGCGATGGCCAGCAGCGGGCTGATGTGCCCGGCGGTGCCGCCGCCGGCGAGGACTACGGACAGGGACGACTCGGTCTTCATGGGGCTAGCTGCGCTTTCGTGCGGGGTTCTTGGGGGCGGGTTTCCTGGGTGCAGGACCCGGTGGCGCGGTTTGCCTGGCTGTGTTCCTGGCCGGGCCACCCTCGCTCTTCGCGCCGGCTGCCCGGGCGCCATTCACGGCAGCCCGGGCCGACGGGCTGGATGCCTTGCCGGCGGCCCGGGCTGCACGGGCGCGACGCACCGAGTTCGCGAAGGCTGCCGGGCCGAACTTGAGAATCTTCTTCGGCTGCATGCCCGGGTCCATCTGGGCCCGCGCCAGGGACAACGCTACGCCAATGGCGCACAGCGACATCAGCAGGGCCGAACCGCCGTAGGAAATGAAGGGCAGCGGTACGCCGACCACCGGGGCCAGCCCGGTGACCACTGCCATGTTGACGCTGGCCTGGCCCAACAGCCACACCATGATGGAGCCGGCCAGGACGCGGTGGAAGACATCGTGCTGCGCGGCAACGACGCGGTAGATGGCGGTGCCGAGGATGGCGAACAAGACCAGGACGACGAGCGTCCCGACCAGCCCGAGTTCCTCGCCGATGATGGCGAAAATGAAGTCGTTGTGCGCTTCCGGGATCCAGCTGTACTTCTGCCGGCTCTGTCCCAGGCCCACCCCGAACCAGCCTCCGGACGCGAGCCCGTACAGGCCGTTGGTGGACTGGTAATTCAAGTCGGACCCGTCGGCACAGGTCTGCCCGGTCCAGGACAGGATCCGGCACATCCGGTTCGGGCTGGTGACGGCGAGGACGCCGGCACCGAGGGCCAGGGCCGCGCCGGCAATCGCGAAGAAGGCAATCCGGACGCCGGCAAAGAAAAGCCCGGCGGCAATGATGACCATCACGATCATCGCTGTGCCCAGGTCGTTTCCGGCCAGGATCAGGCCCAGCACCGCGGCTGCTCCCGGAATCACAACGGGAACAAGGGCATGCCGCCATTCGCGCAGGAGCTTTGCCTTGCGGTCGAGCACCGTCGCCATCCAGACGGCGAGGGCAAGCTTGGCGGCCTCGGAGGGCTGGAAGGTGAACGGACCGACGTCGATCCAGTTCTGGTTGCCCAGGGCGCTGCGCCCGACCACGAGGACCAGTCCCAGCAGCCCGACGGCCAGGAACATCAGGGGCCAGGCAAGACGCCTGAGCCAGCCGACGTTGACGCGCGAGAGGACAAACATCGCAAAGACGCCGAGCGCGGCGAAGCCGCCCTGCTTGAGCGCGGCGGAGTAGGGCGACTCCCCCGCGGCGATCGCCTCCACGCTGGAGGCGGAGAGCACCATCATGATGCCGATCGCCGTCAGCGCGAGGGTGGAGCCCAGGATGAGGTAGTAGGTGGAGCCATTGCGAGACTTGCCGGTCCCCTCCAGGGCGGACCAGAAGCCGCGGTACCAGCCTCTGACCCGGGCGGCCGGGCGGACCCGGGCGGCGGGTTGTGCCGCTCCGGTGTTCCCGGCGGCGGCGGTTCCTGCCTTGCTGCCTGCGGTTCTGCCTGAAGGTGCCCCTGAGGCAGGGGTCCGTGCCGCCGTGGGACGGGTGGGCGTGCTGACCATTGCTACTCCTCGGTGGTCTGAGCCTGCCCTTCCACGAGCTCGCGGACAGCTTCGATAAAGGCGTCGCCACGGTGAGCGTAGGAAGAGAACTGATCCATGGACGCAGCTGCCGGGGCCAGGAGCACAGTGTCCCCGGAGGTGGCCAGCTGTGCCGCCGACGCGACGGCCCGCGCCATCACAGTCTCGCCGAAAATCGGCGAGGGGCCTGCGTCGGCGTGGGCAGTTCCGGCAGTCTGCACCTCTTCAGTGTCGCCCTTCGCGTGGCCGATCACGGGGACATCGGGAGCGTGTCGCTGCAACGAGGCGAGCAGCTCGGAGGAGTCCGCCCCGATCAGCACCACGGCCTTAAGCCGCGGGGCGTTGTCCCGGACCAGTGCGTCGTAATTCACGCCCTTGGAAAGGCCGCCGGCGATCCACACCACATTTTGGAACGCGGACAGCGAGGCCGAGGCGGCGTGCGGGTTGGTGGCCTTCGAATCGTTGATCCAGAGGACGCCCTCATGGCGGGCGACCGGCTGGATGCGGTGGTCCCCCGGCAGGTAGTTTTGCAGGCCCTGGCGGACGGCGGCGGGCTCGACGCCGTAGGCGCGCACGAGGGCGGCCGCGGCGAGGGCGTTGGCCACCATATGCCGCGGTGCCACCGGACCGAGGTCTGCGATCGCGGCCAGTTCGGCGGCGCTGTCCTTCCGCTCGGGGATGAAGGCCCGGTCCACGAGCAGGCCCTCGACCACGCCGAGCATGCTGATGGCCGGGGTGAGTGTCGTGAAGGCTACCGCGCGGCAGCCCTCGACGACGTCGGCGTCCTCCACCATGCGCTCGGTTTCGATCTGCTCGGCGTTGTAGATGCACGCCTTCTGGGTCCGTTCGTACACCTTGGCCTTGTCCGCCAGGTACGAGTCGTAGGAGCCGTGCCAGTCGACGTGGTCCTCGGCAACGTTGAGGCACACGCTGGCGACCGGCGAGACGGAGTGGCTCCAGTGCAGCTGGAAGCTGGAGAGCTCCACGGCGAAGACGTCGTAGTCGACCGGGTCGCGGAGGGCGTCCAGGATGGGGGTGCCGACGTTGCCGACGGCGATCGCCTTGAGCCCGGCGGCCTGCAGCATGGATTCGGTCAGGCCGACAGTGGTGGTCTTGCCGTTGGTGCCGGTGATGGCGAGCCAGTCAGCGGTCTTGCGGCCCTGGCGTTCGCGCACGCGCCAGGCCAGTTCGACGTCGCCCCACACCGGGATGTGGGCCCGGGCGGCGGCGGCGAGCAGGGCCTGGTCGGGGCGCCAGCCGGGCGAGGTGACAATGAGCTCGGGCTTTTCGCCGTCGACCCTCGGCACCGTGGTGGCGGCGTCGTCGCCCAGCAGCACGTCGGCGGCGCCGACGATCCGGAGCGTGTCCGCCTGGGCCCGGGCCTTGGCGCTGTCCGCGGCGTCGACCACGACCACGCGGGCGCCGAGTTCGATCAGGGTGTCCGCGGCGGCGAAGCCGGAGATGCCGATGCCGGTCACGACGACGCGCAGCCCGGACCAGTCCGAGTCCCAGCTGGTGAGGTTCTCAAGCCGGGGCGAGCTGGCCAGCGGTTCGGGAATGGTCCCGCTCACAGCAGCACCACCCATTCGGCGTAGAAGATGCCCAGGCCGGCGGCGACAAAGAGCCCGCAGAGGATCCAGAACCGGACCACCACGGTCACTTCGGCCCAGCCCTTGAGTTCAAAGTGGTGCTGCAGCGGCGCCATCTTGAAGAAGCGTTTGCCCTTGGTGATCTTGAAGTAGCCCACCTGGATGATGACGGAGAGTGTGATCAGGACGAAGAGGCCGCCGATGAAGGCGAGCAGCAGCTCGGTCCGGGACAGGATCGCGAAGCCGGCGACGGCGCCGCCGATGGCCAGCGAGCCGGTGTCGCCCATAAAGATTTTGGCCGGCGAGGTGTTCCACCAGAGGAAGCCGACCAGCGCTGCGCTGAGGATGGCGGCAAGGAGCGCGAGGTCCAGCGGGTCCCGAACGGTGTAGCAGCCCGCACCCGCTTGGCGCGGTGAGCCGCAGGACTGGTTGCTTTGCCAGATGCCGATGAGGGTGTACGCCCCGAAGACCATCACGGAGGCGCCGGCGGCGAGGCCGTCCAGCCCGTCGGTGAGGTTCACCCCGTTGGTGGCGGCGGTGACAATGAGGTTGGACCAGAGCACGAACAGGATGGCGCCAACCACGGTGCCGCCGAACGCGAGGTTCAGCCACGGTATGTCGCGGACCAGGGAGATCTGGTACGACGCCGGCGTGACATAGTTCTCGTCCGGGAACTGGAGCGCGAGGACTGCGAAGATGATCCCGACGGCGGCCTGCAGGATGAGCTTGGCCTTCGCGTTGAGCCCCAGGCTGCGCTGCGCGGAGATCTTGATGAAGTCGTCCAGGAACCCCACCAGCCCCATGCCGACCATCAGGAAGAGCAGCAGCAGGGCCGAGGCGGACGGACCCGGCGAGAGCGGGTTCACCATCCACATGATCAGGTGGGTGATGCCGTAGCTGGCCAGCACCGCGAAGACGACGACGGTGCCGCCCATGGTGGGCGTGCCGCGCTTGGTGTGGTGCGAGGTGGGCCCGTCGTCCCGGATGAACTGGCCGTAGCTCTTGCGGACCAGGAAACGAATGAAGAGCGGGGTGCCCAGGAAGGAAAGCAGCAGGGCCAGTCCGGCGCCCATCAGCAGTGCGATCACGGCAGCGGGCTCCCCTCAGTGGTGGTTTCGGGTAATGCTATCCGATCCCCCAGATGGCGCAGGCCGATGCTGTTGGATGACTTGAAGAGGACCAGGTCCCCGGGTGCAAGTTCGGAGCGGAGGATCGCGTAGGCCTCGTCAATGGTCTCGGCGAAAAGGCATTCGTCGCCCCAGGAGCCCTCGTTGACGGCGGAGACGTACAGGGCGCGGGCCTCGCGTCCGATCACCAGCAGCCGGGAGATGTTGAGCCGGACCACCTGGGTGCCGACGGCGGTGTGCTCCCGGATGGAGTCCTCGCCGAGTTCGAGCATGGCGCCGAGCACGGCCCAGGTCCGTCGGCCGCGGCCCAGGTCCGCAAGGGTCCGCAGGGCAGCCCGCATGGACTCAGGGTTGGCGTTGTAGGCGTCGTTGATGATGGTCACGCCGTCGGGCCGCTCGGTGCGTTCCATCCGCCAGCGGCTGGCGGCCGTCTGGGTACTCAGTGAGGCGGCGATCTGTTCACCGGAGATTCCGGCGGCGTGGGCCGCGCCCGCGGCGGCCAGCAGGTTGCCCACGTGGTGCTCCCCGATCAGCTTGGCGCTGACGTGGTGCCGGGCGCTCCCGCCCGGCAGGATGAGGTCGAATTCGGGGTTGCCTGCAGCGTTCAGCTCGACGCCCTCTGCCCGGACGACTGCCTGCTCGCCATCCCTGGCCGGCCCGGCAGAGAACCCGAGGACCGTTGCCTTGGTGCGGGCGGCCATGGCGGCCACGCGGGCGTCGTCCAGGTTCAGCACGGCCGTGCCGTCGGCGGGCAGCGCCTCAACCAGTTCGCCCTTGGCCCGCGCGATGTTCTCGACGCCGCCGAATTCACCGGCGTGGGCCGTGCCGACGCCCAGCACGACGCCGATTTCGGGGCGGACCATGTCCGCGAGGTAGTTGATGTGGCCGACGCCGGTGGCGCCCATTTCGATCACGAGGTAGCGGGTGTCAAAGCCGGCCTTGAAGACGGTCAGCGGGACGCCCACTTCACCGTTGTAGGAGCCCTGCGGAGCCACTGTTTCGCCGTGGCCGGCGAGGATCCCGGCCAGCAGGTCCTTGGTGGTGGTCTTTCCTGCGGATCCGGTGATGCCGATCACGGTAAAGGCCTGGCCGGCGGCGGCCCGGCGGGCACGGATCCGGCGGACCGCTTCGGCGGCCAGCGCGCCCATGGCCAGGACAGAGTCCTCGACGACGACTGCCGGGAAGGCGTGGCCGGCGGCGTCGGCAACGTCGCGCTGCACCAGGGCCAGCACGGCTCCGCGCTCGAACGCGGCGGCGACGAAATCGTGCCCGTCGGCGGCTTCCCCGGGTTTGGCCACGTAAAGGGAACCCGCCGTGGCTTCGCGGGAGTCGGTCACCACGGAGCCGGGCGTGAGGCCCGGATCGGCGGCCAGCCGGCCATGGGTTATTTCGGCGATTTCCGCCGCGGTAAATGCAATCATCTCGGTTTAGGACTCTATCCGCTGCTCATCGAGAATGGTGAATCCTCGTGCTGTCAAGGCTGACCGCAGCTCCACCCGGTCATCGAGCGCCAGGTTGACGCCTTTGACCTCCTGCCAGACCTCGTGGCCGCGGCCGGCCACCAGGATGGTGTCCTGCGGACCCGAGAGCTCCACCGCTTTGCGGATGGCGGCGTCGCGGGGAAAGACCTCGAGGATGGTGCAGCCCAGTCCGTCGTGTTCCTTGGCCTGCCGGGCACCCGCCATCACATCGGCGCGGATGGCAGCGGCGTCCTCGTCGTGCGGGTCGTCGTCGCTGACGATCACGATGTCCGCGAGCCGGGCGGCGATGGCTCCCATCGCGGGCCGTTTGCTTTGGTCCCGCTGGCCGGTGGCGCCGAAGACGATGATGACTTTGGATCCCGGTTCCGGGGAGCGCACGGCTTCCAGCGCGCGTTCGAGGGCGTCCGGGTTGTGGGCGAAGTCGACGACGGCGGCAGGAGCCGTCGCGACAAGCTGCATCCGCCCGGGCACGGCCACGGTGAACGGATCCGCGCTGTCCAGTGCGGCCTGCACCTCGGCCGCGGCCGTGCCTCCGGCGAGGACCATGACGGTGGCCAGGGCGGCGTTGGCGACGTTGAAGCTGCCGGGCAGCCCGGTGTGCACCCGCAGTTCCGTGCCGTCCCGGTGCCGGAGCCCGAACTCGGTGCCGAGGCCGCGCGGACGGGGATTGACGACAGTCCAGTCGGCGGCAGTCCGGCCGGCAACGACGTCCGGACCGGGTGTGCCGGTCGTGAGGGTGCTGACCGGGATGTCGGCGGCGGCGGCGAGCTTCTGGCCCCATTCGTCGTCCACGGTCACCACGGCGGTCCGGGCACGCCCGGGGGTGAAGAGCCGGGCCTTGGTCTCGAAGTACTCTTCCATGCTCCCGTGCAGGTCCAGGTGGTCCTGGGTCAGGTTGGTGAAGCCGGCGACGTCGAACACCACGCCGTCGACCCGGTGGAACGAAATGGCGTGCGAGGACACCTCCATCGAGGCGGCGTCGAGGCGGCGTTCGCGCATCAGCGCCAGCAGGGCGTGCACGTCCGTCGATTCGGGCGTTGTGAGCAGGCTCGGGATCGGGTCGCCGCCGGCCAGGATCTCGATGGTGCCGATCAGCCCGGTCGTGCGGCCGAGGGCCTGCAGCAGGGAGTTGATGAAGTAGGTGGTGGTGGTCTTCCCGTTGGTCCCGGTGACACCGAACAGCGCCGGGGCGGCTGCGTCGTCCGGGCGGCTCCGGTAAATCTGCGCGGCAAGGCGGCCGACCAGGCTGCGCGGCTCGTCGGCCAGCAGTACCGGGACGGAGATGTCGTTGGAGAGGGCCAGCAGGCGGGCGCCGGCGTCGTCGGTCAGCACCGCGACGGCGCCGGCGTCGACGGCCTGGGAGACGAAGTCGGCGCCGTGCCGGGTCGCGCCGGGAAGTGCGACGTACAGGTCCCCGGGCAGGACGGCGCGGGAGTTCAGCGAGATCCCGGTAACGGGGACAGCCGCGGAGGCGCCGGGAACGACGACGCCGATCCACCCGCCGATGGTTTCCAGCGGTACCGCGGTGACCTTTGCGGGCCGGAATGCCGCGCTGGATTCCTGGCCGGACGGCGCGGCGGCCGCAGCCTGGGCATTGAAGTCTGACAAGAGGTCTCCGTCGTGTGGTGCCGGGGCGGCGGACGCGGCGCGCGGAGCATGGCCCGCACGCGGCCCGGCCGCGTGAAACTGTTGGTGCTGCTGACTCGTGGTGTTGGGTGCTACTTGGCGTACTGTGGCAGCCTGGCCGGCTCCCCCGTGGACGGCTGGACGTTGTAGGTGCGCAGCGTCTGGCTCATCACCGAGCGGAACACCGGTCCGTTGGTGATGCCGTAGATATTGCCTTTGGGCCGTTGCAGGACCACTTCAACAATAAACCGCGGATCGTCCATCGGCGCCATCCCCACCATCGAGGCGGTGAAGCCGCAGAACCCGGACTTCCCGTCATCACACGGCGACTGGGACGTTCCCGTTTTAGCCCCGACCCGATAGCCGTCGATGGCCGCTTCCTTGATCTCGCCCTCGGTGACGGCACTTTCCAGGATGTCGCGCACCTGCTTGGCGGTGTCCTTGGAGACGACCTGCCGGCTGTCTTTGGCGGGCACCTTTTCTTCGCTGCCGTCGGCGTTGATGTAGCTGTCGATCAGGCGGGGCTGGAGCATCACGCCGTCGTTGGCGATGCTCTGGTAGGCGCGGACCGTCTGCAGCGTCGACTGGGCAACACCCTGGCCAAAGAGCACCGTGTATTCCTGCCGGCCGTCCCACTGGTCTGCGGGCGTCAGGATGCCCGCGGCCTCGGCGGGCAGGCCGATGTCCGGGGCCTCGCCGATCCCAAACTTCTGCAGCCAGCCGTGCCGCTGGTCCTTGCTCAACCGCTGGCCCGCCATGACGGTGCCGGTATTCATGGAGTACCCCAGGATGCCGGCCAGGGTCCGTTCCTCGGTGCCATGCTCAAAAGAGTCGGTGAAATTCTGGCCGTCCACGGTGTACGACGGCGGGATGGTGAACTTGTCCAGCGGGCTGGACTTGCCTTCCTCGATGAGAGCGGCGGCCGTGATCATCTTCTCCACCGAACCCGGCTCGTAGGCCGCCGTCACCGCGCGGACGCCCCGGTCCTTGGCGGCGACCTTGCCGGGGTCGTTGGGATCCGGGGCGTTGGTATCCGCCATGGCGATGATATTGCCGGTCTTGGCGTCGGAGACGATGATGACGCCCCATTCGGCGCTGAGCTTGCTGGCCTGGCTCTGGATGGCCTGCTGGGCGAAGTACTGCAGGTCGGAGTTCAGGGTGAGCTTGATGTCCTTGCCGTTAACTGCAGGTGTGAACTGGTCCACGCCCACCGGGATCCGCAGCCCGTCGGCACCGATTTCGAAGAGCCGTTTGCCGGATGTGCCCTTGAGCACCTCGTCCTGGGTTTGTTCGAGCCCGGACTGGCCGGTGGTGCCGTCCTTGAGGAAACCGACGATTCCGCCGGCCACCGAACCGTTGGGGTAGACCCGCTTGCTGGTGCCCTCGGTGACAATGCCGGGGATCTGGAGTTTGGAGATGCGGTCCTCGACGTCCGGCCGGATGTCTTTCGCCACGATGTAGTAGCGCTGCTTGCCGGTCAAGGCTGCTTTGAGGTCGTCCTTTTTCATGCCGAGGACATTCGCGAGCTCTTCGATGCCCTGGTCCCGGGGGATCTTGACGACCGTGTCCTTGCCGTCGACCTGTTCGAGCCGCGGGAAGGAGTCGGTCTTGGTGTTGACGGTCTGGTCCACAACGACGTTGTAACGGATCACGCTGCTGGCCAGGACGGCACCGTGGGCGTCGAGGATGCTGCCCCGCTCCGCGGGAAGCTCCATGGGTTTGAGCCGGTTCTGGAGTGCCGCCTCGGCCATGCCGCCGGCGTCGAGGCCCTGGACCAGGAACAACTTTCCACCGACGACCAGCAGGAGCGAGAGCATGATGCCCAGCCCCAGCCGCAACCGCCGCGTGGCGCTGGGCGTCTTGCCAGCGCGTGCCTTGCCGGTGTTCTGCGCCACGATGTTTCCTTGCTGCTTGCCTGGCTGGTTCTGGGTCCCGTCGGTTATTTTCCGGGGGCCTTCTGCGCGGGGGCCGGGATGGACCCGCCGTGCAGGTCCACGGCCGGCGCGGGGGCCGGGGGCGCGGGCACAGCAGGGGCCTGGCCGGCCGGTGCAGCTGCCGCGGGAGCGGGGACGGCCGGCGCCGCAGCGGCCGGAATGCCCTCGGCCGGTTTGCGGTTGGCGAGCGGTTCCTTCCCCGAGGCGGACGGGACCACGTTGACCTGGCCCGCTACCGCCGGGGCGGCGATGACCGCGCCGGGGGCGTCACCCTTGACCGCAGGCTTGGCCTTGCCGGTCACTGTCAGGGTGGACAGGTCGATCTGGCCCTTGCTCGTGGAGGCCACCATGCCCAGCTCCGTGGCTTTCGCGGCCAGGTTCTGCGGGGCGTCGAAGTTCTGGACCTGCTGGGTGAGGTCCTGGTTTTGCTTGGTCAGGGAAGACTGCTTGGCCCGCAGTTCCACCAGCTGGTACTGCGCGGAGGACACGGAGATGTTCAGGACCAGCACCGCCATCAGCGCCAGCGCCAGGATCCCGAAGCACATCACCACGAACGGCGCCCGGCGTTTACGCGGGGCGCTGCGGACGATGGAGAGCGGGGTGCGGGTCTTGCGGGCCGGCGCACCCGGCTGCAGCTCCGGAAAGGCACGGGCGGTGGCGGCGGTGGCAACGGGGAACCTGTTGACGGCGGCGGTGCTCATGCGACTCTCCTGGCTTTGATGCGTTCCACGGCGCGGAGCCTGGCGGAGGCGGCCCGTGGGTTTTCTGCGATTTCTTCGGCGGTGGGCACCTCGGTGCCCTTGGTCAAGGTCTTGAGTTCGGCTTTGTGTTCCTCGAGCTCCACCGGGAAGCCGAGCGGGGCCGAGGATTTGGATCCAGCCTGGAAAACGGCCTTGACGATTTTGTCCTCGAGCGAGTGGTAGGACATCACGACGACCCGGCCGCCGACGGCGATGGAGGCCACTGCTGCCGGGATTGCGCGCTCCAGCACGTCGAGTTCCTCGTTGACCTCGATCCGGAGTGCCTGGAAGGTCCGTTTGGCCGGATGTCCGCCGGTCTTGGCGGCGCCGGCGGGGACCACGGCGCGGATGGTCTCGACCAGTTCTCCGGTGGTGGCGAAGGGCTTCTCGGCCCGGTCCGCGACGATCCGGTTGGCGATCCGGCCGGCGAACTTCTCTTCGCCCCATTTGCGGATGATCCGGACGAGGTTCTCTTCGCTGTAGTTGTTCACGACGTCGGCGGCGGTCTGGCCCCGGCTGGTGTCCATGCGCATGTCGAGGGGTGCGTCGAACGAGTAGGCGAAACCGCGTTCGCGCTCGTCCAGCTGCAGCGAGGAGACGCCCAGGTCCATCAGGATGCCGTGGACCTCGGTGAAGCCCAGGTCCTCGAGGACCTCGGGGATTTCGTCGTACACCGCGTGGACCAGGTCGATCCGGGAGGCGAACGGCTTCAGCCGCTCCCCCGCCAGGGCGAGGGCTTCCTCGTCGCGGTCGATGCCGATCAGGTGCAGGTCCGGGAACCGCTGCAGCATGGCTTCGGAGTGTCCGCCCATGCCAAGCGTCGCATCGACGACCACCGGCGTCTGCCCCCGGCGTCGGGCTTCCTCGAAACCCGGTGCCAACAAATTGATGCACCGGTCCTTGAGGACCGGTACATGGCGTTCGGACGTAGGCTTCGCCTGGTTGGAGTCTTCGCTCATGCCTGCGTCCTTTCGTGGGGTGGAGTGACTGTCGGGGTGCTGTGCTTCTTGGTCCAGATCCCCATCCGCGCCTACCCTGCGGCCCGCCTGGCTCCGGGGAAGTGAGCCAGGTGAACTGCCGGATGGGCGGCTGGAGATCTTGATCAAGAAACGGTTGGTGCTGGGATGCCGGCGGGTTTCAGAGGATCCCCGGGATGGCGTCGTCGGTTTCCGAGAAGGCGGTTTCCTTTTCGGCCAGGTACTCGTTCCAGGCCTGGGCGTCCCAGATCTCCGCCCGGGTGCCGGCGCCAATGACGGCCAGCTCCCTGCCGAGACCTGCGTATTCCCGGAGCGCCGGCGGAATCGTCACGCGCCCCTGCTTGTCAGGTACCTCGTCGGAGGCTCCAGAGAGGAAAACGCGGATGTAGTCACGAGCCTGCTTGGAGGAGATTGGTGCCTCCCGCATCTGTTCGTGAACCCGGCCGAATTCCGCCTCACTGAAGACGTAGATGCAACGTTCCTGGCCCCTTGTGAGAACCAGTCCGCTGGCAAGTTCCTCGCGGAACTTCGCTGGGAGGATGATTCGACCCTTTTCGTCCAGACGCGGCGAATGAGTGCCGAGAAACACGGCCCACCGCCTGTCTGTTGTAGGAAGTCCAACGTCCCCTGTGCTGCCACTACCCTCTTACGTCCTCCACATTACTCCACTTCGCTCCCCCGTCAACGACATTCGGCATATTTTTGAGCAAATTTGGGGCGTTTTTGACGCAAAAGTTCCTTGCGAATAAAGGCAAGCACTAAAAGTGGTTCGCAGTGGAGGGAATTCCACCTCCCGGCGCCGGTCGGGCAGCCTCCAAGGCGCCCACGCGCGCCGGCGTCGGGCCGGCGTCGGGCCGGCTCCGCAGCGGTTGCTCCGTAATTGCCCTTTCGGCGCTCCAAAACGGCACCAACGGAGCATTCGATGCCGGTTAAACGGCAAAAGACCCGCCGAAGCGGGTCTTGAGTTGCCTGGTGGAGGCCTGGGTGGTGCGAAATGGAGGGCCGGTAGGACGGCCAAAGGGAAACCCGGTCAGGAGTCCCCGCGGTGCCGTTCCTCCCACCGCTCCTCAAGGTTGCTCATAAAGGAACTGCGCGGCTTGCCCGATTTGCGGCCGCCGGCGGCGGTGGGCCTGCCGCCGGAGTTGCGCATGGTCGCGAAGTACACGCCGGCACCCATCACCACGAATCCAAGCACCCCGACGACGATGAGTTGCATCGAGACGCCCAACAACAGCAAGAGAATGCCGGCGAGGGCGCCGAGGACCCCAATGACCAGGTGACGGGTGGACCAGGAGCGACCCGGATCCGAGCCCATGGAGCTGGCAAACTTGGGATCGTCCTCATGCAGCTGCTTCTCAAGTTGCTCCAGCAACTTCTGTTCGTGCTCCGAGAGCGGCATCACGACCTCCTTAAGTCGGCCAACGTCCAGACTTGACGCGGCCCTTGTCCCTAAACCCCTAACGTTCGGGATTCCCGCCTGGTTCCCATTCCCCGCCATTGGATGAATGTGGATTCACGGTTCCCTGAAAGGTGTTCAGTTGGCATGGCCGGCAGCCCGAACGTTCGATCCAGTCGTTCGAAATCTACGTATATCTAGGATAGTTTGTTGCGCCCTGTTCTGAAAGACGCACCCGGCAGCTTCGCGCTCAGTCGGTGCCGGGTCCGGGGTCCAGTAAACGGGCCGGGAGCACGGACTTGTTGCCGAACTTCCGGGTGACCCGGTCCAGGGCCTGTTCGGCGGCGCGCCAGTTGTCGTCCCGGCGGTCCAGACTGAGCTGCAGGGGCGCCTGGGCGGCTTCCTCGAGCTGCTCCGCCCGGATCCCGATGAGCCGGACCGTCATCGGCCTCTCGCCGACGGATTCAAGCAATTGCAGGGCGACGCCATAGAGCAGCTGTGCACTGTCGATCGGGGTGCTGACGGTGCGGCTGCGGGTGATGGTGGAGAAATCCGCGTAGCGCAGTTTCAAGGCCACGGTCCGGGCGTGCATGCCGGCGCTCCGCAGCCGTTCGGCCGTGCGGTGCGCGAGCCGCAGCAGTTCGCGGTGCAGCAGGGCGTCGTCGGCCGTGTCCACCGCAAAGGTCTCCTCCGCGCCGATGCTTTTTTCCAGCCGGACGGGCGTCACCGGACGGGGGTCGATCCCCCACGACAGCCGGTGGACGTGTTCCCCCGTGGCCCCCAGGATCTTCCGCAGCGACGGCAGCGGCGTCGCCGCGACGTCGGCCACCGTCCGGATCCCCATCCGGGCGAGAACCTCGACCGTCTTGGCACCGACCCCCCAGAGCGCGCCGACCGGCAGGGTGTGCAGGTAGGGCACGGTCTCCTCCGGGCCGATCAGAAGCAGGCCGTCCGGCTTGCACCGTGTCGAAGCGATCTTCGCGACGAACTTGCTGGCCGCGATGCCTACCGACGCCGTGATGCCCAGCTCTCCGGCCACCCGACGGCGGATCAGCTCGCCGATGTCCCGGGGCGGCCCGAGCCGCCGGATGGCGCCGCCGACGTCGAGGAAGGCCTCGTCGACGCTCAGCGGCTCCACCAGATCGGTGACCGACCCGAAGATGGCCATGATCTGGCCTGACACCTCGTAGTAGAGCTTGTGGCGCGGCTCGATGATGACGGCCGAGGGGCACATCCGGGCCGCGACCGCCATGGGCATCGCGGATTTGACGCCGAACTTGCGCGCCTCGTAGGAGGCCGACAGCACCACCGAGCGGTCCGCGGGATAGCCTACGATCACCGGCCGGCCCTTGAGTTCCGGCCGGCTCCGCAGTTCCACGGAGACGAAGAAAGCATCCATGTCCACGTGCAGGATGCTGCTGCGCCGGAGCTCGCGAAGACCCGCTTCGCTGTACTGTTTCACGCTGTTGATTTCAAGGTGATTCTCGCTCTCCGGCCCCACACATCAATCCTATGCGCAGGGACTGACTAAACTGGAGGCTGAATCCGGCATCAACACCAGGAGGAAAGTCCGCGTGAAGGTTTTTGGAGCGCTCAATCGCGCCGTGGGGGCCGTGGCCGCCGCCGGCGCCTTGCTGGCCCTGGCCGCCTGCACCCCCGGCCAGGCCCCGGCCGCGTCGTCACCCTCGGCGTCGACGTCGGCGGCATCCACCACGCAGGCCACTACCACGGCGCCTCCCAGCCCGTCCGCCGCACCGGGCACCTCCGCGACAGTGGGCGCCCTGGTCTCGGGCTTCCCGGAGAAGCTGCTGCCGGTGATGCCCGGGGCCAAGGTGGAATCAAGCAGCTTCGATAAAACCGCAAGCCCGGCAACGGTGGCCCTGGTGGGAAAGATCACCTCGCCGTCCGCCGGAGTCGTGGCCTTCTACAGCAAGGAACTGGAGAACCAGGGCTTTAAGGCCGTGCCCGGCGAAACCGTCGGGACGGTGGCGTCCAAGGACTTCCTGCGCGGCGAGAACGAAACCGTAAACCTCGCCGTGGTGGAGGCCGCGGGGGTTTCCACGTTCACGATCGGCGCCAACGTCGCCGCAGAGTCCGTCAAGTGAGCCTGGCCGAACAACTGCGGGTTGAGCAGGCGGATTTCGTCGCTGCCGTGGCCGGGAAGCTGACGGACTTCCTGGTCGATCGCACCACGGTGATGTCCGCCATTTCCCCGGACATCGACCCGCTGATGGGTTCGATCTCCAACCTCGTCACGGGCGGCAAGCGGCTCCGCGCCCTGATGTGTTACTGGGGCTGGCGCGGGGCTGGCGGCGATCCGGGCGCGCCGGAGGTGGTCACCGCCGGTTCGGCGCTCGAGCTGTTCCAGGCCGCGGCACTGATCCATGACGACATCATCGACCGCTCCGACACCCGCCGCGGCGGTCCGAGCGTGCACCGCCGCTTCAGTGAGCTCCATGCGAGCCAGGGGTGGGCCCTGGATGCGGAGCGCTTCGGCCACGCCGCGGCGATCCTGACCGGTGACCTATGCCTGTCCTTCAGCGAGGAATCCTTCACCGAGATCGGCGACCGGGCGGCCTCCGGCAGCCGGGCCCGGCTCATCTTTAATCTGATGCGTGCCGAGGTGATGGCCGGCCAGTACCTGGACATCCTTGAAGAGGTGGCCGGTCCGCACCGGGACCGCGCCGGCGCCGTCAGCCGCGCCCAGTCCATCATCCGGTTCAAATCGGCCAAGTACTCCACGGAGCACCCGTTGGCCCTCGGCGGGGCGCTGGCCGGGGCGCCGGACGAGCTGCTCCGCGGCTATTCGGCCTTTGCCCTCCCGCTGGGCGAGGCGTTCCAGCTCCGCGACGACGTGCTGGGCGTCTTCGGCGACCCGGTCACCACCGGGAAACCGGCCGGCGATGACCTCCGTGAGGGCAAGCGCACGGTGCTCGTGGCTTTTGCCCTGGACCAGGCCGCTCCGGCCGAGTCGGGTTTCATCGACGCCAAGCTCGGCAGCCCTGACCTGAGCACCGGCGATGTGGAGGAAATCCGCCGCATCATCGTCGACTGCGGGGCACTCCAGGCCACCGAAGTCCTGATCGAGGAATTCGGCCGGGCAGCGTTCGATGCCCTGGAGCTGCTGCCGCTGGAGGAACTGCCCAAGACGGCGCTCCGCAAGCTCGCCGAAGCCGCGGTCAGCCGCACCGCCTAGCCCCGGCCGCAGGGCACGCAAAAGGCCGTGCACAACGCCGGGGCGCCGCGCACGGCCTGGGCCGCACGGTTCCTACCAGGCCATGGTCTGGGCCCGGCGCCGGATTTCGGTCTTGCGTCCTTCGCGGAGGGCGTCGATCGGTCGGCCGCGGAGGGAGTCGTCCGGGGTAAAGAGCCAGGTGATGAGTTCCTCGTCCGAATAGCCTGCGTCGGAGAGCACGATAATCGTGCCCTTAAGGCTCTCAACGGCGTGCCCGTCCTGGATAAACGCCGCCGGCACGGAGCGAATCCGCCGGTCGCCGATCCTCACGGCCGCGAGGGCACGCTCGTCAAGCAAGGCATGAACCTTGGTGATGGAGACGTCCAGCAGCTTAGCTACGTCGGGCAGGGGCAGCCATTCGCCTACAAGGCTTTCTACAGTACTCACGGATCAAGATTGCCATGCCGGACCGGATTGCGCCTAGTCAGCCACGATCGAATAATCCGACCTCTTAATGCAACCCGCCCAGGGCCCCGCAACGGCGCCGTCTCCCCCGCCGCCATGCCGTCCGCGGCGACACTCCAGAAAGCCGTGTTTGCGGAATGTCAAACCGTTCTTGTGCTATTTTGCAATTCATGAGAGATTCACATAGATCACATTTGTAACTGTAGTTTCTTTAGTCACACTGTTAACACCAGTCACACCGGCCTGACCTGCAGCGTTCGCCGCTGAGAAGAGGATCTTTCCCATGACGACGTCACGTTCGCCGAAGCCCCCCACGAGGCCAGGCCTCCCGCTGATCGCGGCGACGACGGCGGCGCTGCCCGCCGTCGTACTTTCGTCTTTGGCGATCGCGCAGCCCGCCGCGGCCGAACCGCGCCCCCGCGCGATCCCGGCGACGCTTGCAGCGGCCATGAAGGCCCAGGCCCAGGGGCTGGCCGCCACCTTGGTCACCTCCGCACTGATTCCCGCGGCTTCCGTCCCGGCAACCATCCCTGCAGCCTTCCGTGCGGCCCAGGTCTCCGCACCGTCCGAATACACGATCGCCCGCGGCGACACGATCAGCGCGATCGCAGGCAAGTTCGGTCTGGACACCTATGCGGTCCTCAAGCTGAACAACCTGCAGGCCAACACCGTGATCTACCCCGGCCAGAAGATCAAGCTCAACGGCTCCGCACCTGACCAGGCCGCTGCAGCGGCGCCGGCTCCCGCCGCACCCGCCGCTCCGGCCCCGGCCCCGGGAACGGCCGGCGGCTCGGTTTACACCGTCAAGTCCGGCGATACCCTGGGCGGCATCGCGTCCCGCCATGGCGTCGGCCTCTCCGAGGTCCTTACCTGGAATGCGCTCAGCATGCGCTCCGTGATCTACCCGGGCCAGCAGATCAAGGTCGGTGCTGGCGTGGCCGCGCCGGGCGCCCCGGCCCCCGTGGCTCCGGCCGCCCCGGCACCGGCCCCGGCCAGTTCCGGGTCCTACACCGTGAAGTCGGGCGACACCCTCTCGGGCATCGCGGCCAGGAACGGGGTCAAGCTCTCTGACATCCTTTCTGCGAACCAGTTGACCATGAGCAGCGTCATCTACCCGGGCAACAAACTGGTGATCCCCGGTTCAACGTCCGGCGCCATCAACCCGTCCTCGAGCCAGCCGCCCGCCACCGTGACCCCGCTGGTGCCCAGCACGTTCCTTGGCTTCAGCTACCCGGCGGCCGTCCTCAACTCGGCCAACCAGAACAAGGCTCTGCTCAACGCCTCGCCGGTTCCCAGCCGCGAGCAGATGAAGCAGATCGTGGCGGACACCGCGCGCCGGATGGGCGTGGATCCCTCCCTCGCGATGGCGTTCGCCTTCCAGGAGTCCAGCTTCGACCACCGCTCAGTGTCCCCCGCCAACGCGATCGGCACCATGCAGGTGATTCCCTCTTCGGGCCAGTGGGCCTCGGACCTGGTCGGCCGGCAGCTGAACCTGCTGGACCCGTACGACAACGCCACGGCCGGCGTCGCCATCATCCGCCAGCTGGTGCGCACCAGCAAGGACCTGGACTACGCGATCGCCGGCTACTACCAGGGCCAGTACTCGGTCAACACCCGGGGCATGTACGACGACACGAAGGTCTACGTGGCCTCGATCAAGAAGCTGCAGAAACAGTTCAGCTAAACCGCCAGCATCGCGCGGGGCTGAGCCCTCCGTCGCGTAACGATACGGGCCCGGATTGCATGTCAATCCGGGCCCGTTTCCGTGCAGAGCTTAGGATCAAATGGTGCAGGAATACACATCGGACGCTCTAGTCGGGACCCTGGTGGACAACCGGTACCTGATCCGGTCCAAGCTGGCCCGCGGCGGGATGTCCACGGTCTACCTCGCCACCGACCGCCGGCTGGAGCGGGATGTGGCGCTCAAAGTCCTGCATCCGCACATGGCCGGCGACCCGCAGTTCCTGGACCGGCTGGGCCGCGAAGCCAAGGCTGCCGCGAGGCTCTCGCACCCTCATGTGGTGGGCGTGCTGGACCAGGGCGAGGACGGCCCCCTGGCCTATCTGGTGATGGAGTACATCAAGGGCCACACACTGCGCGACGTACTCAAGGACAAGGGCGCACTCACCCCGCGGCTGGCCCTGGCCCTGATCGACCCGGTCGTCGAGGGACTCGGAGCGGCCCACGCCGCCGGCCTCATCCACCGGGACGTCAAACCGGAGAACGTGCTCATCGCCGACGACGGCCGGATCAAGATCGGCGACTTCGGGCTGGCCCGGGCCATCACCACCACCACCAGCACCGGGGCGCTGATCGGCACCGTGGCCTACCTTTCCCCCGAGCTGGTAATGGGCCGGCAGGCCGACGCGCGCAGCGACATCTATTCGCTGGGCATCATGCTGTACGAGATGATCACCGGCCGGCAGCCGTTCGACGGCGAAGTCCCAATCCAGGTCGCTTACCAGCACGTGAACTCCAGCGTCGGCGCACCCTCGGAGCTGGTCCCCGGCCTGGCCGGGGAACTCGACGAGCTGGTGCAGTGGTGCACCGCCAATGACCCGGAGCAGCGTCCGGTGGACGGCAACGCCCTGCTGGCCGAACTGCGCCACATCCGGACCAACCTCAGCGACGCTGAGCTGGACCTGCGGCCTCCCGCCGCCCGGCCCGCCCCGATGCCGGGCGGAGCACCGGCGGGAGCCGCCGGCACCGCGTCCGGCGCGGCTGCCGCAACGGGAGAAGCCCACACCGAACTACTCGGCGGCATCCAGCAGCCCACCGAAGTCATCAACCGCGGCGGCCAGCACCCGACGACGGTGCTCTCCGGCACACCGCGGCCCGGCGCGTACGGACCGCTCTCGGCCCCGGACGACGGCGCATTCGGCGCCAGCGCGGCGGAACCCGCGGACGCAGCCGCGGCACCGGCCAGCAAACGGGCACTGCGGAAGCAGGACCGTGACGAGGAGAAGGCACGCCAGCGTGCGGCGGCAACGCCCAGCCGCAGCCTGCGGGCGGGCAACCCCCGCCGCCGCGGCCTGGTCTGGATCCTGCTGCTGGCCGTCCTGGCCCTGCTCGCCGCCGGGGCCGGCTGGTTCTTTGGCATGGGCCCGGGCTCTCCCGGAACCATTCCACAACTGGCCAACAAAACCGTGGCGGAGGCGCAGCAACTGCTCCGCACCGCCGGTTTCCAGTCGACCACCCGGGACGTCTTCGACGACGACGTCTCGCCCGGCCTGGTGGTCGGTTCGGAACCGAAAGCCGGACAGGTGGTCCGGAAGTTCGAGTCCGTTTCACTCGCCGTGTCCAAGGGCCCCGAGCTGTTCCCCCTGCCCGGGCTGGCCGGCAAATCGCTCGATGAAGCAAAGACGGCCCTCAATGGCGCCGGTATGTCCCTGGGGCCTGTCACCGAAAGCTACGACGACGCGGCGGCCGCCGGTACCGTGCTGGCCCAGGCCCCGGGTAAGGGAACACCTGCCAAGCACGGGACGCCGGTGGCACTGACCGTCTCAAAGGGCCCGCAGCCTATCCCGGTCCCCGATGTGCGCGGCAAGGACCAGGACGCCGCAGTCAAGACGCTCGAAGCGGCCGGCCTCAAGGCCGTCGTCGCCCCGGAGCCGGTCTTCGACCGGACGGTGTCCAAGGGGAAAGTCGCCGGCCAGGACCCCGCCACCGGGAACCTCACGAAGGGCGGCGCGGTTAACCTCACCATCTCCAAGGGCCCGAAGCTGGTCCAGGTGCCCGACGTGTTCCGTAGGCCCGAGGCGGAGGCGGTCAAGGCCCTCAAGGACGCCGGCTTCGAGGTGAAGGTCAGCTACACCTTCGGCTCGTCCGTGCTGGGCCTCGTGGCCGGCCAGGACAAGAGGGGCCAGCAGCCCGAGGGCTCGCTCGTCACCATCACCGTGACCTGATTTCTCCCGCAAACCTAATAAGCTCCGCCCCGGCTGGATCCAGCCGGGGCGGAGCTTATTAGTCTGGGCTGAGCCTGCGGCCTAGCGCTTGGACAGGGCTCCCGCCACCAGGAACGCCATCTCGAGGGACTGCATGTGGTTCAGGCGCGGATCGCAGACGGACTCGTACCGGTCCAGGAAGGCGTCCTGGTCGATCGGGTCGGCGCCGCCGAGGCACTCGGCCACATCGTCGCCGGTCATTTCCACGTGCAGGCCGCCCGGGACGGTGCCCAGGCCGTGGTGCACCTCGAAGAAACCGCGCACCTCGTCGATCACGTCGTCGAAGTTGCGGGTCTTGTAGCCGTTGGGTGAGGTCACCGTGTTGCCGTGCATCGGATCGGTGACCCAGAGGACCTGGGCGCCGGAGGCCGTGACGCGCTCCACGATGGGGGGCAGCTTCTCGCGGATGTTGCCCGCGCCCATCCGGGTGATGAAGGTCAGCCGGCCCGGTTCGCGGTTCGGGTCAAGCTTGTCGATCAGCCGCAGCGCGTCGTCGCCGCTGGTCGAGGGGCCGAGCTTCACCCCGATCGGGTTCCGGACGCGGGAGAGGAAATCGACGTGCGCGTGGTCCAGCTCGCGGGTGCGCTCCCCGATCCAGAGGAAGTGCGCGGAGGTGTCGTAGGGCAGGCCGGTGCGCGAATCGATGCGGGTCAGGGCGCGCTCATAGTCCAGCAGCAGCGCCTCGTGGCTCGCGTAGAACTCCACCCGCTTGAGCGCCTCGAAGTCCGCCCCGCAGGAGGCCATGAACTGGATGGCCCGGTCGATGTCCCGGGCCAGCGACTCGTAGCGCGCATGCGCCGGGTTCTCCGTGAAGCCCTTGTTCCACTGGTGCACCAGGCGCAGGTCCGCGAAGCCGCCCTGCGTGAACGCGCGGATCAGGTTCAGGGTCGATGCCGAGGTGTGGTAGGCCTTGAGCATCCGGCCGGCGTCGTGGGCGCGGGACTCCGGCGTGAAGTCGTAGCCGTTCACGATGTCGCCGCGGTACGCCGGCAGCGTCACGCCGTCGCGCGTTTCGTCGTTGGAGGAGCGCGGCTTGGCGAACTGGCCCGCCATGCGTCCCATCTTGATCACGGGCATGGCCGCGCCGTAGGTGAGCACCACGGCCATCTGCAGGATGGTCTTGACCCGGGCGCTGATCTTGTCCGCCGTCGCGGCTTCGAAGGTCTCCGCGCAGTCCCCGCCCTGGAGCAGGAAAGCCTTGCCCTGGGCCGCGGCGGCGAGCCTTTCGCGCAGGATGTCCACCTCGCCGGCGAAAACCAGCGGCGGGAGCACCGAGAGTTCCTGCACCGAGGCCTCAAAAACGGCCGGGTCGGACCAACTGGGCTGTTGTGAGGCGGGCAGTTCCCGCCAGTGGTCAAGCCCGGGATAGTCCGCGGCGCCGCTTTGGGCCGTGCTGGCGAACGCGGTGCCGGCCAGGGCAGGGCCGGCCTGCTGGAAGTTGTTGAGGGGGGACGTCGAAGGCTCGGATAGCTCAGTCACCTTCTAAGGATAGGCGCCCGGGACCCTATCGGGGGCGCCCCGCGTCATTGACCGCGGGCCTTCCGTCACACAGCCCCGGGGGTCTCGGTCCCCTGGCCGGCGCCGCTCTCCGGCACCTCGGTGGCCTTGCCGGCCAGCCGCAGCTTCACGACGGCGGCGTACTCGTCGACGTATTCCTGGCCGGAGAGCCGCATCAGTTCGTACATGATCTCGTCAGTGACGGAGCGCTGGATCAGGCGGTCATCCTCCATTCCGTAGTAGCGGCTGAAGTCCAGCGGTTCGCCGAAGATCATGCCGATGCGCCGGATGTTGGGCATCCGCTTGCCGATCGGCTGGACCTTGTCGGTGCCGATCATGGCGACCGGGATCACCGGGACCCGGGCCTGCAGCGCCAGACGCGCCACCCCGACCTTGCCGCGGTACAGGCGGGCGTCCGGGCTGCGGGTGCCCTCCGGGTAAATGCCCAGGAGCGAACCGTTCTTCAGCACGTCCATGCCGGCGTCAAGCGAGCGTGCGGACGCCGCTCCCCCGGACCGGTCCATCGGCAGCTGGTTGGTCAGGCGGAAGAAAGCCGCGGTGAGTTTGCCCTTGATGCCCTTGCCCGTGAAGTACTCCGACTTGGCCAGGAACACCACCGGTCGGGGCACCATCAGCGGCATAAAGATGGAGTCGGAGAAGGAGAGGTGGTTGGAGGCCAGGATCGCGGCGCCCTGGGCCGGAACATTGTCCAGTCCCTTGACCCACGGCCGGAACAGCGTCTTCAGGACCGGCCCAAGGACGAAGGTCTTCATGAACCAATAAAACACGTGGTGAACCTCTCCGGCAGGCGTCTGGCCGGCCCTTCCTCGGGCCCGGCCAGGACTTCAATGACACCCTACTCTAGTGAGTTTTGTCGCGAACAGTGACACGATGGGCTCATGAGCGAAAGCAGCACTCCAATGGCGCCTGCCGCTTATCGCTACCCGGGCCACGGCGCGAACGCGGGCATCGGGGTGGCCATCTGCCACGGCTTTACCGGAAGCCCGCTCAGCGTCCTGCCCTGGGCCGAACATCTGGCGGCCCTCGGCCACGCCGTCACCGTCCCGCTGCTGCCTGGCCACGGCACCGACTGGCGGGACCTCGCCCGGCATCGCTGGCAGGACTGGTACCAGGCCTTCGAGTCCGCGTATCTCGACCTCGCGGCCCGCACCGACAGCTGCTTCGTCGCCGGGCTGTCCATGGGCGGGACCATCGCCCTGCGGACCGCGGCGCGCCACCGGGTGGCCGGCGTCGCCGTCGTCAATCCCGGTCTCAGCTTCTACGACCGCCGGGTGCGCTACCTCGGTGTGCTCAAGTACCTGCAGCGCACCACGGTGCCGCTCCGGGAAACGGAGTCGACGGCGGCACCCACCCAGGACGGGGATTACTCGCTGACCCCGTTGTCTGCCGTGCACGAACTGCGCAGGCTGTTTAACGCCACGCTTCGTGAACTGCCCGCCGTCGAGGTCCCGGCCCTGGTGTTCAAATCCGACACCGACGCCGTGGTGCCGCCGACGTCCCTGGCGCTGCTCCGCGAACGGCTCGGATCGCGGGAGCTCTCCGTGGTGCCGCTGCCGGGCAGCGGCCACGTGGCCACGCTCGACGTCGACGCTCCCACGATTTTTGCGGAGTCGGCCCGCTTCTTCCGGGAACCCACGTCCCGCCCCGCAGCCCAATCCCCTGCCACCTGGGGCCGGCGGCCAACAACTACGGAGCACGCATGAGCACAGCCCCCGACCACTCACCGTTCAGCAGCGCGTTCACCGGCTCAGGTCCCGGGACCGGCGTGGTGGTTTCCCACGGTTTTACCGGCAGTCCGCACGGGGTACGGGCGTGGGCCGAGTCCCTGGCCGCGGCCGGCTACGCCGTGCGAATGCCGCTGCTGCCCGGCCACGGCACCAGCTGGCAGGAACTGGCCCGGACCCGCTGGCAGGACTGGCACGCGGGCCTCGACGCCGCCTATCTGGAACTGGCCGCCGAGTGCGATCAGGTTTTTGTGGCCGGCCTCTCGATGGGCGGGGCACTGGCGCTTCGGCTGGCTGCCACCCGCCCGGTGGCCGGGGCGGTGCTGGTCAACCCGGGGCTGGTGATCGATGACCCCCGGGCGCCGCTGGCCGGGATCCTGAAGTACGTGCTCAAGTCCACCCCGGCGATCGCCAACGACATCCTCAAAGCCGGCGTGGATGAGGGCGCCTATCCGCGGACCCCGGTCGCGGCGGCCCACGAGCTGAACAAGATGTTCAAAGACACCCTGCGGCTGCTGCCGCGCATCACCACCCCGGTCCGGGTCTACCGTTCCACCGTGGACCATGTTGTCTCCGACGCCAGCCTGGCGGCGCTGCGCCGTGGCCTGACCCACGCCCCGTTGGAGGTCATCCGGCTGGAAAACAGCTACCACGTCGCTACCATGGACAACGACGCGCCCCGGATCTTCACCGGCACGGCCGAATTCATCCGGTCCGTCGTGGAAGGGCACACCCCGGGCGCAGCCGGCGCCAGCCAGAAAGAAACGGCAGATGACTAGATTCGACCCCGGCTCCCCCGACCCGGATTCCCCGGACTCCGGGGCCAACGAGGACGACGCCGTTTGGCGGGACCTGGTGGCCCGGCTCGAGGGCACCGATTCCGGTCCCTTGCCCGGACCCGGCGGCAAGACCCCTGCCGCGCGGACGTTCCGTGACTTCGACCCGCTGGGGCTCTCTGTCCCGCAGCAACTGACTCCCCCGGCCGGGACGCGCCCGGCCGCGGGCGGCGATTCCGAGGGCTCCGCCGACCGGAATGCCCCGCCCGGCCCGCGCGACTACGAGGCGGACGAGGACGAGGGCGCTTTCGTGCCCGAAGAGCCGCCCAGCCTGGCCTCGTCGGATCCGATGACGGTGCTGGCCTGGCTGGGAGCCGTCGGCGGTCCGATCGCGCTGCTCCTGTCCGCCATCTTCTGGCGCTCCGCACCGCTGCTGGCGGTGGTGGGCATGGTGGTCGCCTTCGCGGCGTCGGTGGTGTTCCTGATCATGAAGCTGCCGCACGAAAAAGACGAACACGACGACGGCGCCAGGGTCTAACCGGACGTGGCCTGCTAGCTGTGCATGCGGCTGCTGACCCGGGAGAGGTCCGCGGCGCCGATCAGGCCCGCGTTGGGACCTAGCGCCGCGAGCTCAATCCCGGCCGCCGGACGGAAGCCGCGGCCGGTCAGGTTGCGGGCGAAAGCCTTCCGCGCCGGAGCTACCAGCAGCTCGCCGGCGTCGCACAAGCCGCCGCCGATGACGAAGGTGCCCGGGTCCAGGGCCGCGGCCAGGTTGGCCAGCCCCAGGCCGAGCCACTCCCCGACGTCCTCTAGGAGTTCCCGTGCGGTGGCGTTGCCGGCCTTGGCCAGTTCGGTGACGATCACGCCGGTGATCCGGTCGGCCCGGCCGTCGACCGCCCGCAGCAGTTCCTGGGCCACCGGCGAGTTAGCATCGGCCAGTTCCCGCGCCTCGCGTCCGAGCGCGTTACCAGAGGCATACTGCTCCCAGCAGCCGCGGTTGCCGCACTCGCAGCGGTGGCCGCCGGGCACGATGATCTGGTGGCCGAATTCGCCGGCGACGCCGAAGCGGCCCCGTTCCAGCCGTCCGTCCATCACCATCGCCCCGCCGATCCCGGTGCCGAGCGTGATGCAGACCAGCCGGCTCTCGCCCCGGCCCGCGCCGAAGCGCCATTCCGCCCAGCCGGCGGCGTCGGCGTCGTTGGTCAGCAGCACCGGCCGGCGCATCAGCCGCTGCAGGTTGTCCCGGAGCGGTTCGTTGCGCCAGGCCAGATGCGGGCTGAACAGCACCGTGGCGCCGTCGAGGTCCATCCAGCCGGCCGCGCCGATCCCGACCGACCAGATGCGGTGCCCGCGGCTTAGTTCCTCCACGAGCTCGACGATCACCTGCTCGACGGCGCGCGGGTCGCTCCCAGGCGTGGACCGCCTGGCCTCGCTGAGGATGCGCCCTTCGGCGTCCACCACGCCGGCCGCTACCTTGGTGCCGCCGATGTCCACGCCGATCGCCAGGCCCTTGCGCCCGAGGCGCAGGTGTTCGCGCAGCCGGCCGGCGCGGGCGGACCCGGGGCGGGCCGGTGTGCTGGGGCGCCAGGCGGCGGTCCTGCGTTGCGGACCGGGTTGCGGACCGGGTGTTGGAGTTAGCATCGTTCCCCATTCTAGGCCCGCACGAAGGGGCGCGCCGGGGCAGCCGGACGCCGGGGCAAGTGGCGCCGGCACGCGGCTTGACCGTAAAGTTACTCGCCAGTAGGTGAAGTGGAACACACCCCGCGGTGGCCACATACTACTGTTAGTCGTACCCCCTAGCGGGTCTATGGATATCAAAGGAGCTATCGTGCGAGAAATCAGTGTCCCGCCCCTGGTCACCGTCCCCCCGGAAACGAACATCACAGACCTGGTGCTGCGCCAGGCCGCCAAGGCATCGAACCCGGCCCTGTTCTCCCGGCTCGACGCCGCCGGGCAGTGGCAGGACATCCGGGCCACCGATTTCCTGGCCGATGTGTCCCTGCTCGCCAAGGGCCTGATGGCCAGCGGCGTGGCGGCCGGCGACCGCGTCGGCATTATGTCTCGCACCCGCTACGAGTGGGCCCTGATCGACTTCGCGATCTGGTTCGCCGGCGCTGTCTCGGTCCCGATCTACGAGACCTCCTCACCCTCCCAGGTGGCCTGGAACCTGGGCGACTCGGGCGCCGTGGCTGCCTTTGGCGAGTCGGCCCACCACGAAGACATCATCCGGCAGGCGGCGACCTCGGAGGGGCTGACCGGCCTGCGGCACGTCTGGCAGCTCGAAGGCGACGCCCTCGACGAGCTCCGCGGCGCCGGCACCAACACCAGCGATGAGGAGCTGGAGGCCCGGCGCAGCCAGGCCTCGCTCTCGGATATCGCCACGATCATCTACACCTCGGGCACCACCGGGCGTCCCAAGGGCTGCGAACTGACCCACGGCAACTTCGTGGAGCTCTCCGACAACGTGCTCGCCACCTCGCTCGGCCAGGCCGTCCACGAGCACGCCCGGACCATCATGTTCCTGCCGCTGGCACACGTCTTTGCCCGCTTCATCTCGGTCCTCGCGGTCGCGGCCGGCGTGACCGTCGCGCACACCCCGGACATCAAGAACCTGCTGCCGGACCTGCAGAGCTACAAGCCGACCTTCATCCTCGCGGTGCCGCGGGTCTTTGAAAAGGTCTATAACTCCGCCCTGACCAAGGCCGAGGACGGCGGCAAGGGCGCCATCTTCCACCGCGCCGCGGAAACCGCGATCGCCTACTCGCGGGCGCGGCAGGCCGGCAAGGTGGGCCTGGGCCTCAAGCTCAAGCACGCCCTGTTCGACAGGCTCGTCTACGGCAAGCTCCGCGCCGCCATGGGCGGCCAGGTCGCGCACGCGGTCTCCGGCGGCGGCCCGCTCGGCGCACGGCTCGGCCACTTCTTCCAGGGCATCGGCCTGCAGATCCTCGAAGGCTACGGCCTCACCGAAACCACCGCGCCGGTCACGGTCAACACGCCGTCGCTGATCAAGATCGGCACCGTCGGCGCGCCGATCCCCGGCAATGCCGTGAAGATCGCCGACGACGGCGAAATCCTCGCCAAGGGCGTCTGCGTCATGCGCGGCTACTTCAACCGCGATGACCTCACGGCCGAGACCTTCGTTGACGGCTGGTTCCGCACCGGCGACCTCGGCCAGCTCGACGAGCAAGGCTTCCTGACCATCACCGGCCGGAAGAAGGAAATCATCGTCACCGCGGGCGGCAAGAACGTCGTCCCGGCCCTGCTCGAGGACCAGATCCGCGCCGACGCCCTGGTCTCCCAGGTCCTGGTAGTCGGCGACAACCGTCCCTTCATCGGTGCCCTGGTGACCCTCGACGAAGAGGCGCTCCCGGGCTGGCTGCAGCGCCACGGCCTCCCGGCGTCGACTACGGGGGCCGAGGCGACGACGAACGCCGCCGTGACCGCGGCCGTCCAGGAACTGATCAACCGCGCGAACCAGTCCGTCTCGCAGGCCGAGGCGATCAAGTCCTTCCGGATTGTGCCCTCCGACTTCACCGAAGCGTCCGGGCACCTCACGCCGTCCATGAAGGTCAAGCGCGCCCAGGTGATGAAGGACTTCGAGAACGTGATCGAAGAGATGTACTCGGCGAAGCGCGCCAACGCGTAAGCCGCCGGCCCGCAGCAACGCGGGGTCAGCTGCCGCCCGTCCCCGGGTCACCGGACGGGCCGTAGCTGGCCCCGCGTTGTGCTTTATCCACCTGCCACGGACCGGCAAGAGCCGCTAATCTGGGGGCATCCTCAAGCAAAGGAGAGCCCCATGGGCACGGTGGTCATGTACAGCTCGGTGTCGGTGGACGGCTTCATCGCGGACGGCAACGACCAGCCCGGGCTCCTGTTCGACTGGCTGACCGGTGGTGACGTGCCGTTGGACGACAGCGGAGTGTTGAAGGTCTCGCAGACGTCATACGACTACATAAGGCCGTACTGGGACCAGATCGGGGCCACCGTCGTCGGCCGCCACGTCTTCGACCTGACGGACGGCTGGGACGGGACGCCTCCGGGCGGGGTTGAGTACGTGGTCGTCGTGACGCACCGGCCGGCGCCGGAGGGCTGGGACCCGGGGGCGCCGTTCTACTTCGTCGACGGCGTCGGGGCAGCCGTGGCCAAGGCGCAGGAGCTGGCGGGTGAGCGCCTGGTGGAGGTCGCCGCCGGTGACGTCGGTGGCCAGGTGTTCGCGGCGGGTCTGGTCGATGAGGTGCGCATGGACGTCGCACCCGTGGTGTTCGGGTCCGGCAAGAACTACTTCGGGTCGGTCCACGCCCAGCAGCTGTTGGAGGATCCCGACGCGGTGATCCAGGGCAACCGGGTGCTCCACCTGCGCTACCGGGTTCGCCGCTGAGAGATCCGGGGGCCTGACCGATCCGGCGGGGGGGAAGGGAGGGAAACAACCCACCNCAGCTGTTGGAGGATCCCGACGCGGTGATCCAGGGCAACCGGGTGCTCCACCTGCGCTACCGGGTTCGCCGCTGAGAGATCCGGGGGCCTGACCGATCCGGCGGGCGCACGGCGGGCACCTGGCCCGCCGTGCGCCGGCCCGCTATTCCACGACCAGCAGCAGGTCCCCGCCCTGGACCTGTTCAACCGCGCCGACGGCGAGGCGTGAGACGGTGCCGGCCACCGGCGTCGTGATGGAGGCTTCCATCTTCATCGCCTCGATGGTCGCGACGGTGTCCCCGGCTTTGACTGTGTCGCCGGCCTTGACCGTCAGGGTGACGGCGCCGGCGAACGGCGCGGCGACCTGGCCCGGCTGCGAGGTGTCGGCCCGTTCGGCCGCCTTGACGTTGCTGACCACGGAACGGTCGCGGACCACCACCGGCCGGGACTGGCCGTTCAGGGTGCACATCACGGTGCGCATGCCCTTTTCGTCCGGCTCGGAGACGGCTTCCAGCGACGCAATCAGGCGCACGCCCTTCTCCAGCTCGATCTCGTGTTCCGCGCCGCGCTGGAGCCCGAAGAGGTAGTCGCGGGTGTCCAGCACCGAGAGGTTGCCGTACGCCTCAACGCTCTTTTGGTAGTCCTTGGTGGGGCCGGCGAAGAGCAGCCGGTTGAGGGTCTGCTGCACCGTCTTGGAGTCGGCCTTGAGCGCCGCGCTGTCCTCGGCGCTCAGTTCAACATCGCGGACCTTCACGCTGCGCCCCTGCAGGGCCTTGGTCCGGAACGGCTCGGGCCAGCCGCCGGGCGGGTCGCCCAGTTCGCCGGAGAGGAAGCCGATCACCGAGTCCGGGACGTCGTACTTTTGCGGGTTCTCGTTGAAGTCCGCCGGGTCGGCGTTGAGGCCCACCAGGTGCAGGGCGAGGTCGCCCACCACCTTGGAGGACGGGGTGACCTTCACGAGCCGGCCCAGGATGCGGTCGGCCGCGGTGTACATGTCCTCGATCGCCTCGAAGCGCTCGCCAAGCCCAAGCGCGATGGCCTGCTGGCGCAGGTTGGAGAGCTGGCCGCCGGGGATCTCGTGCTGGTAGACCCGGCCGGTGGGACCGGGCAGGCCCGACTCGAAGGGGGCATAGACGCGGCGCACGGCCTCCCAGTAGGGCTCCAGGGCGCAGACATTGGCCAGGCTCAGCCCGGTGTCGCGCGGGGTGTGCGCCAGCGCCGCGACCAGGGCGGAGGCGGAGACCTGGCTGGTGGTGCCGGCCAGGGAGGCCGATGCCACGTCCACGGCGTCCACGCCGGCGTCCACGGCCGCCAGCAGGGTCGCCAGCTGGCCGCCGGCGGTGTCGTGGGTGTGCAGGTGGACCGGCAGGTCGAACTTCTCCCGCAGGGCCGTCACGAGGCGCGCGGCGGCTGCGGGGCGGAGCAGCCCCGCCATGTCCTTGATCGCGATGATGTGCGCGCCGGCGTCGACGATCTTCTGCGCGAGCTCCAGGTAGTAGTCCAGCGTGTACAGCTTCTCGTCCGGGTCGAGCATGTCAGCGGTGTAGCACAGCGCCACCTCGGCGACGGCGGTGCCGGTCTCGCGCACGGCGCGGATTGCGGGCGCCATCTGGTTGACGTCGTTGAGGGCGTCGAAGATGCGGAAGATGTCGATGCCCGCCGCGGCGGCCTCGTTGACGAACGCAACCGTCACCTCTTCGGGGTACGGGGTGTAGCCGACGGTGTTGCGGCCGCGGAGCAGCATCTGCAGGCAGATGTTCGGCAGCACCTTGCGCAGCGCCGCCAGGCGGTCCCAGGGATCCTCGCCCAGGAAGCGCAGTGCGACGTCGTAGGTCGCGCCGCCCCAGGCCTCGACGGAGAGCAGTTCCGGGAGCATCCGGGACACCGCCGGCCCGGCTGCCGCCAGGTCCCGGGTGCGGACCCGGGTGGCGAGCAGGGACTGGTGCGCGTCGCGGAAGGTCGTGTCCGTGACGGCGACGGCGTTCTGGCCGCGGAGCGCCTTTGCGAAGCCCTCCGGGCCAAGCTCAAGCAGCCGCTGGCGCGAGCCTGCGGCGGCTTCGCCGTCCGGCAGTGCGGGCAGCTTGTCCGCCGGGTCGGTGTGGACGGTGAGCTCGCCGTTGGGCTTGTTGACGGTGACGTCGGCGAGCCAGGTCAGCAGTTTGGTGCCCCGGTCCGCGGAGACGCGGGCCTTGAGCAGTTCGGGGCGCTCGTCGATGAACGAGGTGGCCACGTCGCCGGCGACGAAGTCCGGGTCGTCCAGGACGGCCTGCAGGAAGGAGATGTTGGTGGAGACGCCGCGGATGCGGAACTCGGCGAGGGCGCGCCGGGCGCGGGCGACGGCGGTGGGGTAGTCGCGGCCGCGGCAGGTCAGTTTGACCAGCATCGAGTCGAAGTGCGGGCTGATTTCGGCGCCGGAGTACACGGTGCCGCCGTCGAGCCGGACGCCGGCGCCGCCGGCGGAGCGGTAGCCGGTGATCTTTCCGACGTCGGGGCGGAAGCCGTTGGCCGGGTCCTCGGTGGTGATGCGCGACTGCAGCGCGGCGCCGTTGAGCTTGACGGTCTCCTGCGAGAGGCCCAGGTCCGCGAGGGTCTCCCCCGAGGCGATGCGCAGTTGGGCCTGGACGAGGTCGACGTCGGTGACTTCCTCGGTGACCGTGTGCTCGACCTGGATGCGGGGGTTCATCTCGATAAAGACGTGCTGGCCGGCCCGCTCGCCGACGGTGTCGACGAGGAACTCCACGGTGCCGGCGTTGACGTAGTTCAGGGCCTTGGCGAATTTCACGGCGTCCCGGTACAGGGCCTGCCGGATGCCTTCGTCGAGGTTGGGTGCCGGCGCGATCTCGATGACCTTCTGATGGCGGCGCTGGATGGAGCAGTCGCGCTCGAAGAGGTGCATCACGTTGCCCTCGGCGTCGGCGAGGATCTGCACTTCGATGTGCCGCGGCCGCAGCACGGCCTGCTCCAGGAACATGGTGGGGTCGCCGAAGGCGGCGTCGGCCTCGCGCATCGCGGCCTGCAGGGCCTCGGGCAGGGCCTCCCGGGTGTCGACCCGGCGCATGCCGCGGCCACCGCCGCCGGCGACGGCCTTGGCGAAGATGGGGAAGCCGATCTCGTCAGCTGCGGCGATGAGTTCGTCAACGTCCTTGGACGGTTTGCTGGACTTGAGCACCGGGACCCCGGCTTTGCGGGCCGCCTCGAGGGCGGCGACCTTGTTCCCGGCAAGTTCGAGGACCTCCGCCGGGGGCCCGACGAAGGTGATGCCGGCGGCAGCGGCAGCCCGGGCCAGGTTGGGGTTCTCCGAGAGGAAGCCGTAGCCGGGGTAGATCGCATCCGCGCCGGCTTCCTTCGCGACCCGGACCACCTCGTCGACGTCGAGGTACGCCCGGACCGGGTGGCCCTCCTCGCCGATCAGGTATGCCTCATCCGCCTTCTGGCGGTGGATGGAGTTGCGGTCCTCGGTCGGGAACACGGCAACGGTCTTGGCACCCAGCTCGTAGCTGGCACGGAAGGCGCGGATCGCGATTTCGCCGCGGTTAGCCACCAGAATCTTGGAAAACATACTTCTCCTGCATCATCGCGGGCGGTTCGGTAAGTCGTCACAGTTTCTAAGACCGGCGTGCGCAAACACAAATCATTGTGGCGCCCGTCACAAGATTATGCGTCATTTCGGCCGGAGAAGGCAGATCGTTGACGTTGCGGGTGCTCCCGGGCCGTCCGGGCCCCCTCCGGGCGCCCGCCGGGTCCGATGAGACGGGATTCGACGGCGGGTCAACATATGATGAGGTGGTGGGTGGCGCATGCACGCCCCGGTCCGAAGGAACGCACGGGCCGGCATGACCCAGTCTCGGCAACCGGCGTTAGGTATTGGTTTTTCAAGTGCAAGTAGTCAGCATCAGCAGCCTCAAAGGCGGGGTCGGCAAGACATCCGTGACAACCGGACTGGCGTCGGCAGCACTCGCAGCCGGCATCCCAACCCTCGTGGTCGACCTCGACCCGCACGCGGATGCCAGTACGGCCCTCGGCGTCCGGCCCGACGAACAGCTGGACATCGGCCGGATGCTGAAATCCCCGCGCCGGGCACACCTGGCCGACAACGTGGTTCCCAGCGGCTGGGTGGAGCACGCCAGCCTCGCTTCCTCCAACGGCGGCTCCGGCCACCGCACGGCGCCCGTCCTGGACGTCGCCGTCGGGTCCGCCTACACCGGCATCTACGACCGGCCCGACCTTGGCCGCCGCGACCTGCGCCGGCTCTCCGCCGTACTGGCCGGCGCCGGGGACTACGAGCTGGTCCTGGTCGACTGCCCGCCCTCGCTCAACGGCCTGACCCGGATGGCCTGGACGGCCAGCGACAAGGTCACCCTGGTCGCCGAGCCCGGGCTGTTCTCCGTCGCGGGCACCGAGCGCACCATGCGGGCCATCCAGCTGTTCCGGCAGGAATTCGCGCCGGCCCTCTCCCCTGCCGGCATCGTGGCCAACCGGGTGCGGACCGGCTCCGCGGAGCACAGCTTCCGCCTGGCCGAGATGCAGTCCATGTTCGGTGAACTGCTGCTGACCCCGCACATCCCCGAACAGGCCAACTGGCAGCAGATCCAGGGCGCGGCCCACTCCGTCCACCACTGGCCCGGCGATTCCGCCAAAAACGCCGCGGCCCTGTTCGACTCGCTGCTGGCCAACCTGATGCGCACGGGCGGCTCCAACACGGACGTGGCTTCCGCGGGCCGGGTTCGCAACCGCAGCCAGCGCTGACGGGACGACGTCCCGGGCCCGGCCCGGGACGTCGGCAAATGAAAAAACGCGGGGCCACCAAGTGGCCCCGCGTTTTTAGTTGAATCTTCGAGCCGTGCTAGCCGATCTTGCGGGCCGCGCGGCGCTTGCTGAGTTCATCGTCGGGGAACGACTGGTCCGCGGCGTGCTCGCTCGGAAGGGCCGCGAGGCTGCCTTCCACTTCGCGCCAGACGCGGCCGACGGCGATGCCGAAGACACCCTGGCCGCCCTGGACCAGGTCGATGACTTCGTCCGCCGAGGTGCATTCGTAGACGCTGGCGCCGTCGCTCATGAGGGTGATCTGGGCGAGATCCTCGACCCCGCGTTCCCGGAGGTGTTCGACGGCGGTGCGGATCTGCTGCAACGAAACACCGGTGTCGAGGAGCCGCTTGACGACCTTGAGGACCAGGATGTCGCGGAAGCCGTAGAGCCGCTGCGAACCGGACCCTGCGGCGCCGCGCACGGCGGGCTCAACGAGTCCGGTGCGGGCCCAGTAGTCCAGTTGGCGGTAGGTGATGCCGGCCGCCTTGCAGGCCGTCGGTCCGCGGTACCCCGCGTCCTCGTCCAGGACGGGAAGATCCTCGGTGAAGAGCAGTCCCTGGGCACCGCTCGCGGGCACAGCAACGCCTGCCGTCGAGGCCTGCTTGAGCTCGCCTGCTTCGCCTTTCGGACTCACGTGGATCCTCCTTGTCATGAGTTCCCGCGGGAACTTGCAGCACCAGCGCGCCACTGTCCAGTGTGACTTGCGCGGCTGTTGTATGCAATGGGAACTTGTACCTCTGACGTTAGGCCTGCCGGGGGCCAAGGTCAAAGACCTTGGGCCTATTGCCGGGGCGTGTCGAAACTTTCGACCTCGACTTTAAGCTTTGAGCCGTTTCAGCCGGCGAAGTCCTCGGGTTCGACGTCGTCCAGGAACTCCCGGAACCGGCGCAGCTCCCCCTCTTCGTCGACGGCGGGCCCGGGCTGGGCCTCCTCGCCGTCGTCGTGTTCGGTGATCCGCACGCCGGCTTCGTCCATCACGGCGTCGGCGCACCAGATCCGGCACTTCGCGCGCAGGCCGAGGGCCAGGGCGTCGGAGGCCCGCGAGCTGACTGTGGTGCCGTCCTCGAACTGGAGTTGGCCGTAGAAGATGTTGTCTTCCACCGCCACGATGTTGACGCTGACGATCGAGTGGCCGAGCGCTTCGACGACGTCGACGAGCAGGTCATGCGTCATCGGCCGCGGCGGGACCACACCCTGCTGGGCGAGGGCAATGGCGCTGGCTTCCGGAGTGCCGATCCAGATGGGGACGTGGCGCTCACCGTGCAGTTCCTTGAGCAGGACGAGCGGCTGGTTGGACGGCAGTTCGATCCGCACGCCTACGATTTCCACCTCAATCATCAGCTGTCCATCCTCGAGATGCGGTCCTGCACCAGGGCCCGGTGCAGCGAGAGGCACAGTTCGCTGATCTCCCGGGCAGCCTCGGCGGCGCGGGCCTGGGAGGCGGCGTCCTTGCGGGACGTCAGCGTGGCCACCGCGCGTTCCACCAGCCCGAACTCGCGGTCGGCGGCGGCCTGGAAGGGCCGCAGGTGCCGCGGTTCGAGGCCGTGGCTTTCCAGCTGCACGCAGGCGCGGGCCACCTGCAGGGCGTGGTCGTCGAACTTTCCGTTGACGTGGCCGATCAGGCCGAAGCTGAGCAGGGACTCGAGCAGCGGGACGCTGGCCCCGGACTCGGTGCGGAGCTGTTCCTCGCTGAGCAGCCGCACCCGGTTGTTCAGCTCTGAGGCGAGCTCCTCGGAAACGATCCGGGGCGACACCGTCACCCCCGGCGGCAGGCTCTCCGGGCGTTCGCCGCGGTCGATCGCGTCGAGGTAGTCCTTGATCACCTTCAGCGGCAGGTACTGGTCCCGCTGCAGCGACAGCACAAAGCGGAGCCGTTCGACGTCGCCTTCCGAGTACTGCCGGTAGCCGGCCGGGGTGCGTTGCGGATTAATGAGGCCCTTTTCCTCAAGGAACCTGATTTTCGACGCAGTCATGGAGGGGAAGTCGTCGCTCAGTTGAGCCAGGACCTCCCCGATGTTCAGGACCTGGGGTCCGCGCCGTTCGGCTTGTGCCATGGCCACCGGCAACTACCCCGATATCAGACGTGGCCTGCGGTACGGGCAGGGCTGAGGTAGAAGGTGAGCCGGAACTTGCCGATCTGCACCTCGTTACCCGACTTCAGCTCCACGCTGTCGACACGGTCGTGGTTGACGTAGGTGCCGTTCAGGCTCCCGGTGTCCACCACCTCGAAGCTGCGCGCCGTGCGGCGGAATTCGACGTGGCGGCGTGAAACCGTGACGTCGTCGAGGAAGATGTCCGCGTCCGGGTGGCGGCCCGCCGTCGTCACGTCGGAGTCGAGCAGGAAGCGCGCGCCGGAGTTGGGGCCGCTGTGGGCCACCAGCAGGGCGGACCCGGCCGGGAGCGACTCAATGGCCGTCCGTTCCTCGTTCGAGACCTTCGGGGTGATGGTGGGCTCATCGCGCACGGGGGTGAGATGGATCGACGTGGTCTCCGAGGCTTTCACTCCACCCGTGCCGTATTCACCGGTGTCGTTCTGTCCGTGCCCAACCATTGAGTCCTCCTCATTCGTTGCAGGTGTCCCCCCTGCAAACAACGCATGCGTCCGGAAAAGCCTGGCAGATCCGGTGGTCAGTTCCCGGCGTAGTAGCACAGCCCGGGAACCTTAGGCATTAGCCTACCTGCTGTTCGTACTCCGATGCACTGAGCAGCGACTCCACCGCGTCGGCTTCCGCCAGCTTGATTTCAATCAGCCAGCCCTCGCCGTACGGATCCGAATTGATCAGGGCGGAATCGGTGTCCAGCGCCTCGTTGCGGGCCACCACTTCACCGCTCACGGGGGCGTAAATGTCACTGACGCTCTTGGTGGATTCCACTTCCCCGACGACGTCGTTGGCCTTGATGTCGGTGCCGACCTCCGGCATCTGGGCGTAGACGACGTCCCCGAGGGCGTCCTGGGCAAAATCAGTGATGCCCACGCGCACGACGCCGTCGGCGTTCGGCGCGGAGACCCATTCGTGTTCGGCGGTGTAGGACAGCTCTTCGGGAATGTTGCTCATGACGGGCCTTTCGTCGGGTCAATCACCAAGGTCTTCGGCGGCCGATCGATCGGGCCGCCGCTGAAAGTATAGGCACATCCGCCCGGGCCCCGGGAGGACTCTGACATGATGTTGCCATGGCAGCACCTGCACCCGTTACGGAGGGATTTGCCCATGCCTGAGCTCCCGGAAGTGGCGGCGCTGGCGGACTTCCTGGACGCGCGCCTGCGCGGATCCAGCCTGGCCAAGGTCCAGATCGTCTCCTTCGCGGTGCTCAAGACCGCGGATCCGCCCGTCTCCGCCCTGGAAGGCAGGACCGTCACCGGCGTGGGCCGGCACGGCAAGTTCGTGGACCTGGACGCCGGCGGGCTGCACCTGGTCTTCCACCTCGCCCGGGCAGGCTGGGTCCGGGTCACCGATGCCCCCACCGGCGCGGTGCTGAAGAAAGGTGGCGGGCACATCGCGGCCCGGCTGTCGTTTTCGGGTGGGGACCGAGCACTCGACCTGGACCTGACCGAGGCCGGCACAAAGAAGTCCCTGGCGATGTACGTGGTCCGAGACCCGGCCGACGTTCCCGGGATCGCGGCGCTCGGCCCGGATCCGTTCAGCCCCGGGTTCGACGTCGATGCCCTGGCCGGGATCCTGGCGGGCAGTTCCCAGCAGATCAAGGGTGTGCTCCGCAGCCAGGGCGTCATCGCCGGCATCGGCAACGCGTATAGCGACGAGATCCTGCACGCGGCGAAGACGTCCCCGTTCGCCATTGCCAGCTCCCTGGACCGGGCGGCGGTGGAGCGCCTCTACGACGCGATCCACGACATCCTCGGGACGGCGCTGGCGGAGGCCGCCGGGAAACCGCCCAGCGAGCTCAAGGACGCCAAGCGGAGCCACATGCGGGTCCATGGCCGGACCGGCGAGGCGTGTCCGGTCTGCGGCGACACGGTCCGCGAAGTTTCGTTCGCGGACACCGCGCTGCAGTACTGCCCAAGCTGCCAGACGAAGGGGAAGATCCTCGCGGACCGGCGGACGTCGCGTTTCCTCAAGTAGGCGCTTCCCTGAAACAGCCCACCCCCGGGAAACAGAAAACCCCGCCATTCCGTTGCCGGAATGGCGGGGTACTTTCTTGTTGGTCGGGCTGACAGGATTTGAACCTGCGACCCCTTGACCCCCAGTCAAGTGCGCTACCAAGCTGCGCTACAGCCCGCTGGTTCTGCCGTTCTCCGCTCCCGATGATCTCCTGTTGTTCCCCATAGGATTTCATCTGAGCAGTCCGGCCGAACCACCTCCAAAAGCTTACACGATTCCGGAGGGTGCCCGTGACACTTTCACCATGTCACAGGCGGCGTGTGTCGGAATTAACGCTTCTTGCCGCGCTTTTCCCGGACCCGCATGTTGACCTCGATCGGTGTGCCCTCGAAACCGAAGGTTTCGCGGAGCCGGCGGGTGATAAAGCGGCGGTAGCCGGGGTCGAGGAAGCCGGTGGTGAAGAGCACGAACTTCGGCGGCCGGCTGGAGGCCTGGGTGCCGAAAAGGATGCGGGGCTGCTTGCCGCCGCGGACCGGGTGCGGGTGTGCGGCCACCAGTTCGCCGAGGAAGGCGTTGAGGCGTCCGGTGGGGATGCGCTTGTCCCAGCTTTCCAGTGCGGTGTCCAGGGCCGGAACCAGCCGGTCCTTGTGCCAGCCGGTCTTGGCCGAGATATTCACGCGCGGGGCCCACGCCACGTGGGCGAGGTCCTGCTCGATTTCGCGTTCGAGGTAGGTCCGGCGTTCGTCGTCGAGCAGGTCCCATTTGTTGAACGCGAGCACCAGCGCGCGGCCGGATTCGATCGCCAGCTGCAGGATGCGGACGTCCTGCTCGCTGAGCACTTCGTCCACGGCGAGGAGCACGACGGCGACCTCGGCCTTTTCGAGCGCGCTCTGGGTGCGCAGCGAGGCGTAGAAGTCCGCGCCCTGCGCCATGTGCTGGCGGCGGCGGATGCCGGCGGTGTCCACGAAGCGCCAGGTGCGGCCGCCGAGTTCGATGAACTCATCGACCGGGTCGCGGGTGGTGCCGGCGGTGTTGTCGACGACCACGCGCTCGGAGCCCGCCAGCTTGTTCAGCAGGGAGGACTTGCCGACGTTCGGCCGGCCAATCAGTGCGATGCGGCGCGGGCCGCCGCTGCGCTCGAGGCCTTCGATGGTGGAGAACTCCGGGAGTGTGTCCATCACGTGGTCGAGCAGGTCGGCGACGCCGCGGCCGTGCAGCGCGGAGACCGGGTAGGGTTCGCCGAAGCCGAGGCCCCAGAGGGCGGCCGAGTCGGCTTCCTGGGCGAAGTCGTCGACCTTGTTGGCCACCATGATGACGGGCTTCTTGGACTTGCGCAGCATCTTCATGACGCCTTCGTCCGTGGCGGTCGCGCCGACGGCGGAGTCCACCACGAACAGCACGGCGTCGGCGAGCTCCACGGCCATCTCGGCCTGCTCGGCGACGCGGGCGTGGATGCCGCGGGCGTCGTGTTCCCAGCCGCCGGTGTCCACCACGGTGAAGTTCCGGCCGTTCCAGTTGGCGGAGTACATCACGCGGTCGCGGGTGACGCCGGGGGTGTCCTCGACGACGGCTTCGCGGCGGCCCAGGATGCGGTTGACCAGGGTGGACTTGCCGACGTTGGGGCGGCCGATGATGGCCAGGACCGGGTCGAGCTTGACCGGGCCGTCGAAGTCTTCGTCCTCGTAGCGGCCGCTGAGCAGGGCGGCGTCTTCCTCGTCCAGTTCGTAGTCATCCAGGCCGGCGCGGAGCGAGGCCGCGCAGAGTTCGGCTTCCTCGTCGTCCAGGGCGGCAAGGTTCTCAGCCACCTGGTCCGTGCCGGTGGGCGTGTATTCGTCTTCGCCGGCGCCGAAGTGGCCGGGGGTTTGAGTCGTATCGCTCATTGCACTTTCCTTAGGTGGTGATCTGCCGGCGTCCCGGCTACTGCTGTCTGGCGTTCTTGCGGGGAATCCGCGTCGGGCAGGCCCTGCCCGGTGGACTGAATGGTGTCCTGGACGTGCCGGGCGAGGGCGGCGCGGATCTCGGTTCCCACCCTGTCCATTGAAGCACGCCCGGTCTCGCCGGGCCTGCGGCTGAGATTGAGGGCGCCACCGAAGCTGACGTGCAGCCGGCGGCCGGGCCGGGGAACCGCATTGAGGTGCTCGCCGCCGATCCTGGTGCCCAGGATGGCGACAGGGATCACGGTGGCGGCCGAGTTCAGCGCGAGCCAGGCGACCCCGTTGTTGATCGTGGCGGCCTCGCCGCTCCCGCGGGTGCCCTCGGGCAGGATCCCGACGCACCGTCCGGCGTCGAGGACGCTCTTGGCCCGCTGCAGCGCGGTCCGGTCACCGGAGCGGTCCACCGCCAGCTGGCCGGAGGCTTTCAGTACCAGGCCCGGGAAGCCCCGGAACATCTCCTTCTTGACGAAGATGTGCATCGGCCGCGGCGCGGCCCCGAACATCACGGGACCGTCGAGGAAGCTGATGTGGTTTCCGGCGAAGATGACCGGTCCGGCGTCCGGCACGTTGGCGCGGCCCTTGACGGTGGTGCGGTAGACCAGGTGGTCCAGGATCCAGCCGACCGGCCGGCTCCAGGCCATGGTCCCGTCGAGGAACGCCCGGCCGGGCTGCCCCGCCCGGACTGCGCCTTCAGTCACGGTTGATGGCCGTGTGGTTGAGAACCTTGTGCACGATCCCGAGGGCCGCGTCGACGGTCTGGGCGAAGTCCAGGTCCGAGGAGTCCAGGGTGACCACGCCGTCGGCGGCCTGGGTGAAGTTCACCACGGTGGAGTCCTTGGCGTCCCGGGCCGTGACCTGCGCGGCGAGTTGTTCGGCGTTCTGGCTGCCGCCCAGCTGGATGCCGCGGCGGCGCAGCCGGGCCTCCTCGCTGGCGGTGAGCAGCATGCGCACCTCGGCGTGGGGCGCGACGACGGTGGTGATGTCCCGGCCCTCCACCACCATGCGGCGGTGGTGCTTTTCGATCAGCTCGCGTTGCCGGCGGATCAGTTCGGTACGGGCGCCGAGCGTCGTGGCGACGGCGCTGACCGCTGCGGAGATGGCAGGCTCACGTATGGCCTCGGTGATGTCAGTCCCGGCGACCCGGACGTATTCGTCCTGGGGGCTGGTGCTGATCTCGAGCTGGAGGCCCTCGGCGGCGGCCTCGATGGCCTCGCCGTCGGCCAGGTCCGTGCCGCTGTCCAGGCAGAACCAGGTCAGGGCCCGGTACATGGCGCCGGTATCGAGGTACGCCAGCCGGAGCCGGCGTGCCACCTCTTTGCTGACGCTGGATTTGCCGGAGCCGGAGGGGCCGTCGATCGCGACGACGAGGCTCTTGCCGGGGCGGACGATGTCCACCGTTTCGATGAGTTCCTGGGTCATTACTGGAGTACCCGCCATCCACGGTCGTTGAGGGCTTCGATGAGCAGCTCGTGCTTGTTGGGCAGCACGGAGAGTTCCACCATGCCGACATTCTGTCCCGAGGAGTGGTCCAGACGGAGGTCCTCGAGGTTGACGCCGATCTCGCCGATCTCGGTCAGGAGCTTGGCGATCTGGCCGGGCGTATCGTCCACCAGGACGGTCAGCCAGGAGTACGCCTGCGGCGGCCCGCCGTGCTTGCCCGGGATCCGGGACTGGCCGGCGTTGCCTTCGCTGATCAGCTGGGCCAGGTCCAGCCTGGCGCCCGGCGCCGTCGGATCCTCCAAGGTGCCGATCAGCCGGTTCAGGTCCTCGCGGACGCCGTGCAGGATGTCCACGACCTTGTCCGCGTTGGCGCCGAGGATCTGCACCCAGAGCGTGGTGTCGCTCGCGGCGATCCTGGTCACGTCCCGCAGGCCGTTGCCGGCCAGCGAGAGGGCGTGCAGCGGGGTTCCCTGCAGCCGGCTGGCCACGAGGGAGGACATGACCTGGGGCAGGTGCGAGACCAGTGCCACGGCTTCGTCGTGTTCCTCGGCGCCGAATTCGGAGACGACGGCGCCCAGGTCACCGGCCAGCGCACGGGCGGCCTGCAGCGCCTCGGGCCGGGTTTCGGGCGTTGGGCAGATCACCCACGGCATCGAGGTGAACAGCTCGCCGCGGGCGGCGACCGGGCCGGACTTCTCCCGGCCCGCCATCGGGTGTGTTCCGACGTAGCGGCCCAGGTCGGCGCCGCGGGTCCGCAGCTCCGCCAGGATGGACGCCTTGACGCTGGCGATGTCCACCACCACGGCCTCCGGGTAGTCCGCCAGGGCGCGGGCGACGACGTCGGCGGTCACGTCCGGCGGCGCGGCGACCACCACGAGTTCCGGCGCCTCGCCCTCAAGGCGCGCCAAGGGCAGGCCGGCGCCGATGTCGACGGCGACGGCCTGGTTGGTCGGCGAGGGGTCGGAGAGGTACACAGCGACTCCGCGGCCGCGGAGCCCCAGCCCGATGCTGGTGCCCAGCAGCCCGGTCCCCACAACCACCACCGGGCCGTTGAGGTGGCCGCGGCCGTGGGTGCGAAATGCAGACATGCCTACAGCCCCACGGATGCCAGCAGGTGGCCGACTTCCTGCTTGCCGAGGTTGCGGATGCTGCCCTGGCGCTGGTCGCCCAGGCCGATGGGTCCGACCTTGACGCGGACCAGCCGCAGCACAGGGAATCCAACGGCGTCGAAGAGGCGCCGGACAATGCGGTTCTTGCCCGAGTGCAGCACGACCTCGATCAGCACGTGGCCGGGGGTCGAGTCGACGAGCTTGAAGGAGTCCACGGAGGCGATGCCGTCTTCGAGTTCGATGCCGGCCTTGAGCTGCGCGCCGACGCCCTGCGGGAACGGCCCGCGGACCTGCACGAGGTAGGTCTTGGGCACCTCGTAGGAGGGGTGCGTCAGGCGGTTGGCGAGCTCGCCGTCGTTGGTCAGCAGGAGCAGTCCCTCGGTGGCGACGTCGAGCCGGCCGACGTGGAAGAGGCGTTCGCCGTGGTGGTTGCGGACGAAGTCGCTGATGCAGGGGCGGCCGTCCGGATCCTCCATGGTGGAGACAACGCCCTTGGGCTTGTTGAAGACCATGTAGACCATGTTCTCGTCCAGCTGGATGCGGAGGCCGTCAACATGGATCACGGCGGTCTTGGGGTCGACGCGCACGCCGAGTTCCGTCACGACCTGGCCGTCGACCTCGACGCGGCCTTCGGCGATCATTTCCTCGCAGACGCGCCGCGAGGCGACGCCGGCGGAGGCCATGACCTTCTGCAGGCGGACGCCGTCGGCGTCGTGCAGCTCGGACTGCGGCACGGGCCCGCGCGGGCCGCGCTTGCGGGTGGGCTTGCGGACGGGGCCGAGGTTCTGGCCGAACCGTTCGCTGCCGAACGCGCTGGAACCGGTGGCCTTGGCCGCCCCCGCGCCGATGCGCGGCTTGGGCTTGAGCGCGCCCGGGGTGCCGGGAGCCTTGCCGGCACCGGGCTTGCGGGCCGCGGGCTTCCGTGCCGGCTTCGCGCCGGCCTTCCGGTCAGCCTGCTCGGGGGCTCCGCCGCCCGGGTTTAGGTCCGGGTCAACAAAAGCCTCTTCGCGCGGCTTGGGCCGCTTGAACGGACGGTCGACGCCGCCCTTGGAGAAGTCGCGCTGGCCGCGGCCGGCGCCGCCCGCACCCTGGGTGCGCGCTGATTGTTGTCCGGCGCTGGTGCGTCCCGAACTGTTACGTGGTGAACCCTGGCGTCCCGCCTGTGTCATGACCCGTCCTTCGTTTGGTGGCCCGCGACGGCTGCCTCACGGCAGTCCCCCACCGGCCGGGCAAATGGTTCTGCCCTGGTGGATACTCTTACGCAGGCAGCATTCCTGCCTACATTCTTCCTGCGTCGTAAAACTCTGCTATGCCTTCAAGCCCTGGAAGATGGGGTGAAAGCTGAGGCAACTCAGCCACCGAGCCGATTCCCATGCGTTCGAGGAAATACGACGTCGTGCGGTACAGGATGGCCCCGGACTCGGGATCGTTTCCCGAGTCTTCGATCAGGCCGCGCTGGGTCAGCGTCCGCACCACCGAGTCAACATTGACCCCTCGAATCGCAGAGACCCGCGCCCTGGAGACGGGCTGGCGGTAGGCGATGACGGCGAGCGTTTCGAGCGCCGCCTGCGTCAGCCTGGCACTTTGCCCTTCCAACACGAAGCCGCCTACGACGTCGGCGAACTCCGCGCGGGAATAGATCCGCCAGCCTCCGGCGATATTCCGCAATTCAAAACCCCGGGGGGCGGCACTGAATCCAGCAGTATTCAACGACGTGCTGGCCTCATCCGCATCCGGGGCATTACCAGTATAGCCGTTATACTCCCGCTGCAGTTCCCCGAGCAGACCCTCGACGACGTCGACCGTCAGGTTCAGGCCGGCGGCCAGCTCCGTGGCCGTGGCCGGCTCGTCGATGACCATCAGCACCGCTTCGAGGGCCGCGCGGGCGCCGCCGGGCAGCGCTGCCAGGTCGGGAACGCCGGGCTCTCCGGCGTCGGCGGGAAGGTTGGGCGCGTCGCTCACGGCTGCTCCTCGTATTCTTCACTCAGGTTCTGGCTGCTCCAGTCCGCGTCGTCGGCGGTCCAGTGCACGGACAATTCGCCGAGGGGAAGTAGCTGGTCGAAGGCCACCGCCTTGTCCCGGAACATCTCCAGCAGGGCAAGGAACCGGGCCACCACCACGAGGGTGGATTCGGCGTCGGCGATCAGGGACCGGAAGGTGAGCGGCTTGCCGAGCCGCAGCCGCAGTCCGAGGATTTCCGCTTGTTCCTTCACGCTGACCGGCGTCCCGTGCAGGTGGGCGAGGCCGACCTCGGTGGGGGCGGCGTCCTTGGGTTTCAGGGCCGCCTCGGCGAGGGCCGCGAACTCCGCGGGGCTGTGCTTCCAGACCAGCTCGGGCAGCAGCGCGGCGAAGTGGCCCTCCAGGGCGACCTGCCGCGGGTAGCGCCGGGCCTCCAGCTCCAGGGTGGAGGCGAGCAGCCCGGCGACTTGTTTGAAGGCCTTGTACTGCAGCAGCCGGGCGAACAGCAGGTCGCGGGCCTCGAGCAGGGCGATGTCCTCGTCGTCCTCGACTTCGCCGGCGGGCAGCAGCCGGGCGGCCTTGAGGTCCAGCAGGGTCGCGGCGATCACCAGGAACTCGCTGGCTTCATCCAGGGCCCAGTCCTCCCCCAGCCGCTGCAGCCCTTTGATGTATTTGATGAACTCGTCCGTGACCGTGGCCAGCGCCACCTCGGTGATGTCCAGCTGGTGTTTGGAGATCAGTCCCAGGAGCAGGTCGAACGGGCCGGTGAAGTTCTCCAGCCGCACCTCGAAGCCCGGCTTCTTTCCGGACGGCGACAGTTCGGCCGTCGGGGCTGTCGCTGCCACGGCCGTGGTTAGGGTGCGCCGCCGCGCGAGATCAGCTCTTTGGCCAGTCGGCGGTAGGCGTCGGCACCGGCGTGGTTGCCCGCGTAGCTGGTGATCGGTTCGGCGGCGACGGTGGCGTCGGCGAACTTGATGGAGCGCTTGATGACGGTTTCGAAGACCTTGTCGCCGAAGGCTTCCACCAGCCGGGCGATGACTTCGCGGCCGTGCAGGGTGCGGGCGTCGTACATCGTGGCGAGCACGCCGTCGACCTGCAGGCGCGGGTTCAGCCGGTCCTGGACCTTGTCGATCGTCTCGACCAGCAGCGCCACCGCGCGGAGGGCGAAGAACTCGCAGATCAGCGGGATGATGACGCCGTGCGCCGCGGTGAGGGCGTTGACGGTGAGCAGGCCGAGGGAGGGCTGGCAGTCGATCAGGACGACGTCGTAGTCGTCCTCGACCTTCTTCAGCGCCCGGTCCAGGACCTGTTCGCGGGCGACCTCGTTGACCAGCTGGACTTCGGCGGCGGAGAGGTCGATGTTGGCCGGCAGCAGGTCCACGTTTTCGACGCCGGTCTTCTGGATGGCATCGCGGATGTCGACCTTGCGGTCCATCAGGACGTTGTAGACCGTCAGGTCCAGTTCGTGCGGGTTGGTGCCAAGGCCGGCGGAGAGCGCGCCCTGCGGATCGAAGTCGACCAGCAGCACCCGGCGGCCGTATTCGGCCAGCGCCGCCGCGAGGTTGATCGTGGACGTCGTCTTGCCCACGCCACCCTTCTGGTTGACCATGGCGATGACCCGGGCCGGGCCGTGGGAGGACAGCGGCGCGGGCTCCGGGAAATCGCGGTAGGGGCGCCCGGTGGGGCCCATGACGGCGTCGTCCAGGTCGAGTTCTGTGCCTTCCAGAGTGGCTGAACCCTGTTCGCTGCTCACGTATCTATCCACACTTTCGATGACGGTGATTTTCCTGCCGGATCCGGCCGGTCCGGCGCTGCCTGCTGAGGCTGGCTCCGCCCGGCACGGATCGTTATTCCTCCCAAGGTTACAGCCCCCGACACGGTATTCGACGGACCTTGACAACCGCCGACCGGCGCGTCTGACCCTCTGGTAGAGGTCGAGGGTTCCGCTCCGGCGGATCCCGGGGGCACGCAAAACCGCCCGGACGCGGGTGGCGCGTCCGGGCGGTTTTGGTGTGAGGTGAAAGCGGAGCTGCCGGTGCTTAGGCGTTGGCGGGCACCGGGTGTGCGGGCTGGGCAGCCGGCACAGCAGCGGGCTGCTCAGCCGCGTGGCCGGCGATCATGGTCTGCTCGTCGAACGGAGCGGCTCCGGAGAGGACCCGCTCGACCTGGCCGCCGTCGATCTCCTTGACCCAGGTGCCGATCAGGACGGTCGCCACGGCGTTGCCGGTGAAGTTGGTCAGCGCGCGGGCCTCGGACATAAAGCGGTCGATGCCGACGATCATGCCGACGCCGCCGAGCAGTTCCGGCTTGTGGGCCTGGAGGCCTGCGGCCAGGGTGGCCAGGCCGGCGCCGGTGACCCCGGCGGCGCCCTTGGAGGCGATGATCATAAAGATCAGCAGCGAGATCTGGGCGCCGAGGTCCAGCGGGGTGCCCATGGCGTTGGCGACGAACAGCGAGGCCATGGTCAGGTAGATGGCCGTGCCGTCCAGGTTGAACGAGTAGCCGGTGGGCACCGTGACGCCGACGACCGGCTTGGAAACACCGAGGTGTTCCATCTTCGCGATCAGGCGGGGCAGCGCCGCTTCGGAGGAGGACGTGGAGAAGATCAGCAGGTATTCGCGGCCGAGGTACTTCATCAGGCGGAAGATGTTGACGCCCGAGACGACCTGGAGCAGGCCGCCGAGGATCACAACGATAAACACTGCACAGGTGATGTAGAAGGCGATCATCAGGGTGGCCATGCTGATGATGGCCTGGACGCCGGTGGCACCGACGACGGCGGCGATCGCACCGAAGGCGCCGACCGGGGCGAGCCACATGACCATGATGAGGATGCGGAACACGAGGGCCTGGCCGTGGCCGATGGCCTTCAGGATCGGGGTGCCCTGCGGGCCCATCTTCTGCAGCGCGAAGCCGACCAGGATGGCGGCGAGCAGGGTGGGCAGCACGGGGATGTCACTGGGGATGATGCCGAGCAGGAAGTCGACGGTGCTGTCCGTCGCTGCCTTCTTGTTCGGATCGTACGGGGCGAGCTTGAGGCCCTCACCCGGGTGGATCAGGTTGCCGACGACGAGGCCGATGGCCAGGGCGAACGTCGACATCACAATGAAGTAGCCGAGGGCCAGGCCGCCGACCTTGCCAACCGTGGCGGCCTTGGCGATGGAGCCGATGCCGAGGACGATGGTGCAGAAAATGACGGGGGCGATCATCATCTTGATGAGCTTGATGAAGCCGTCGCCGAGGGGCTTGAGGGACTTCCCGACCTCCGGGAACATCAGGCCGACGAGGGCGCCGAGGACGACGGCGGCGATGACCGCGATGTAAAGGTAGTGGGACTTGTCCAGACCCTTGCGCTGCTTGACCGGCGCCGCGGCCGGTGCCGCTGACTCTCCTCGTTGAGAGGCCATGGTGTTCTCCTTGGATAGGCTGGACTTCGATGCGGCTTGGGGCGCGCATCACGTCCGTTCTGCGTGTTCCTCCATCATTGGGGATGGAGTGACGCGCATCACCGTTGCGTTCATATTGGTCATGGAAGGTGCCGTTGATCCATCACTGGAGCATTGCCCGCAGGCTGTTCGTGGCCCACCTGCTGTTCATGCTGGCCCTGACCGCCGTCGTCGGCACGGCGACGTTTGTGGACGCCCGCGACCACGCCTACCAGGAAGCGGGCCGGCGGATGGCGGGGATCGCCACCGCGGTGGCCGACAACCCGCTGGTCCTGCAGGCGGCGGCCTCCCCCGACCCGTCCGCGCGGCTCCAGCCCTACGCCCTGCAGGTGATGCGGGACGCCCGCGCGGACTTCATTACGATCATGGCGCCGGACCGGACCCGGTGGACCCATCCCCGCGACGAGGAGCTCGGCAAGCCGTACATCGGTTCGATCGACGCCGCCCTGCGGGGCGAGGTCATCACCGAGATCATGGCCGGGACGCTCGGGCCTTCGGTGCGCACCATCGCCCCGGTCAAGGACGCGGACGGCACGGTCCGGGCCCTGGTGGCGGCGGGCGTGACGGTGGGGACGGTGGATGTCGCGTTTTCCGGCCGGCTCCCGGCCCTGCTGGCGATCGCTTTCGCCTTGCTGGCGGCCGGATCGGTGGCCTCCTGGCTGCTGGCCCGGTACCTGCGCCGGGTGACCCGCGGCTGGGGCCCGGAGCAGCTCGCGCAGCTGTTCGCCTACTACGAATCGGTGCTGCATTCGGTCCGTGAGGGGGTGATCCTCATCGATCCCAGGGGCAAGGTGGTGATGTATAACGACCAGGCGGCCGCGCTGCTCGGAGTCCCGCCCCGCGCGGTCGACGGCGTGGCCCCGGGCGACGGCGTGGCCCCGGCCGGCCGCGGCGCGGCGGGCGGTCGGGGCGCGGCGGCACCGTCGCTGGCCGAACTGCCGCTGGCCCCGAGCCTCAAGGACCTCTTCGAGTCCGGCCGGACCGCCCAGGACGAAATCCACCTCACCGGCGAGCGCGTGCTCGTGGTCAACCAGGGCCCGGCGGTGGGTCCCCGCTCCCCCGCGTCCCGCCAGCGCCAAACTGCAGGTCCGGTCTACGGCACGGTCGCCACCATCCGGGACCGCACGGAAATCGAGTCCCTTGGCAGCGAACTGGAAACCATGCGCACACTCTCGGACGCTCTCCGCGCCCAGACCCACGAGCACGCCAACCGGCTGCACACGATGGTGTCCCTGATGGAGCTGGGCCGCGCCGCCGAGGCCCTCGATTTCGCCACCAAGGACCTGGAGCTGAGCCAGCGGCTGACGGACGACCTGGTCAGCTCCCTGGAGGAGCCCGTGCTCGGCGCGCTCGTCATGGGCAAGGCGGCCGAGGCGCACGAACGCGGCGTCGAACTGATCCTCACCACCGGCGGCTCCACGGCGGTGACCGGGCTGGCCGTCCAGGACCTGGTGGCCATCCTGGGCAACCTGCTCGACAACGCGATCGACGCCGCCGCCGATGCGCCGCCGCCGCGGCTGGTTGAGCTCTCGGTCGTCTCGGAGGGCGGCGCCCTGCAGATCTCGGTGGAGGACAGCGGCCCCGGCATCGATCCGAATGCGGTGGAGGACGTCTTCCGGCACGGTTTCAGCACCAAGGCCCCGGGGCCCTTCGGGCGCGGGCTGGGCCTGGCGCTGGTCCGCCAGGCCGTGCAGCGGCTGGGCGGTAGCATGAGCATCACCAGCCCGGCCGGGGCTCTGTTCCGGGTCACGCTGCCGACGGCGCCGGCCCCCGCAGGCTCCGCAGATGAACCCGCCGATGAACCCGCCGGGACAGCGAAGGAACAGCAATGAGTGACATCCGCGTACTCGTCGTCGAGGACGAACCGATTGCCGCGGCGGCCCACGCGGCCTACATCGGCCGGCTGGACGGCTTCACCCTGGCCGGCTCCGCCCCGGACGGGCAGTCCGCCCTGCGCCTGATGACGGAGCTGTCGGCCGCCGGGCAGCCCGTCGAGCTGGTCCTGCTGGACATGAACCTGCCGGATCTGCATGGCCTGGACATCGCCCGCCGGATGCGCGCCTCCGGCCTGTTCGCCGACATCATCGCCATCACCGCGGTGCGCGAACTGAACATCGTTCGCAGCGCCGTCGCGACCGGCGTCGTGCAGTACCTGATCAAACCCTTCACCTACGCCACCTTCGCGGACAAACTGCGCAGCTACCGGCAGTTCCGCGAGCAGCTGGCCTCCCCCGGACCGGGCGGCGCCGGGGCCGGGGCATCCCAGAGCGACGTGGACCAGGCCTTCGCGAGCCTCCGGGCGCCGTCGGAACTGCCGCTGCCCAAAGGCCTGTCCGGGTCCACCCTGGAGGCCGTCCAGGACTTCATGAAACAGCAGGCCGGGGCCGTGTCTGCCAGCGAGGTGATGGAGGCGCTGGGCATGTCCCGGGTCACCGCACGCCGGTACCTCGAATACCTCGCCGACGCCGGCACGGTGTCCCGCACCGCCCGCTACGGCGCGCCCGGCCGGCCGGAAAACGAATACCGCTGGAGCCGGTCCGGGTCCTAGCTGGACACCTGGCCCTGCCGCTCCCCCGCGGCACCAGGCCGCAGCGTCTCCAACAGCTGGTCGATCACACCGGCGTCCTCGATCGTGGAGGGTACCACGTAGTCGTCGCCGTCGGCGATCTGGCGCATGGTCTTGCGCAGAATCTTGCCCGAACGGGTCTTGGGCAGCGCCTCCACCACGGTGACATGCTTGAAGTCCGCCACGGCGCCGATGTCGCGCCGAACCAGGGCGATCAGGTCCTTGACCAGCACCTCCTCCGGCACGTCCACCCCGGATTTGAGGACCACGTAGCCGCTGGGGCGCTGGCCCTTGAGCGGGTCCGCGAGGCCGATCACGGCGCATTCGGCGACAGCCGGGTGCTGGCCGATCACCTGCTCCATGGCCCCGGTGGAGAGCCGGTGGCCGGCAACGTTGATGATGTCGTCGGTGCGGCCCATCACAAACAGATAGCCGTCCTCGTCCCGGTAGCCGGAGTCACCGGTGGCGTAGTAGCCCTCGAAGGCCTGCAGGTAGGAGGAGATGTAGCGCTCGTCATTGCCCCAGAGCGTCGTCAGGGTGCCCGGCGGGAGCGGCAGGCCCAGGACAATGTTGCCCTCGGTGCCGGCCTCCACTTCCTCGCCCGCGCCGTCGAGGATCCGCAGCCTGAAGCCGGGCATTGGCACACTTGGCGAGCCCGCCTTGATCGGCAGCCCGTCCAGGCCGCGCGGGTTGGCGCAGATGGCCCAGCCGGTCTCGGTCTGCCACCAGTGGTCCACCACCGGGACGCCGAGGACGCGCGACGCCCAGTGGAAGGTGTCGGCATCCAGCCGCTCGCCGGCGGCAAAAAGGGTCCGCAGGCTGGAGATGTCGTACTGCCCGAGAACGTTCGCTTCGGGGTCGGCCTTCCGGATGGCGCGCAGCGCCGTCGGCGCGGTGAAGAGCACATTGACCTTGTGGTCCTGGATCACGCGCCAGAACGCTCCGGCATCCGGGGTGCCGACCGGCTTGCCCTCGTAGATCACGCTGGTGGCGCCCGCGAGCAGCGGCCCGTAGACGATGTAGGAGTGTCCCACCACCCAACCGACGTCGGAGGCGGTCCACATCACGTCTCCGGGGCCGACGTCGTAGATGTTCTCCAGCGTCCAGCTCAAGGCGACGGCGTGGCCGCCGTTGTCCCGCACCACGCCCTTGGGGGCGCCGGTGGTCCCGGAGGTGTAAAGGATGTAGAGCGGGTCGGTGGCCTTGACGCCAACCGGGTCCGCGGGCTCGGCGGCTGCCATCGCCGCGTCCCAGTCCAGCCAGCCCGCATGGTCCGCCGCAGATGCCACGAACCCGTCCCGCGCCTTGACCAGCACGGGGATTTCCGGGGTGCCGGCCAGTTGAAGCGCCTCGGCGACGGCCGGCAGGTATTCAATCCGGCGAGAGGGTTCGATCCCACCAGAGGCGGTGACCACCGCGGCGGGGGCGGCGTCCCGGATCCGGGCGGCGAGTTCCTTCGGCGCGAAACCGCCGAAAACTACCGAATGGACCGCGCCGAGCCGGGCCGTGGCCAGCATCGCGATGGCAGCCTCGGGGATCATCGGCATGTAGATCACCACGCGGTCCCCTTTGCCCACCCCCTGGCCGCGGAGCACCCCGGCGAAGCGGGCCACGAGGCCGGTGAGCTCGGCATAGCTGAAGGGCTGCTGGATGCCCAGCATGGCCGAGTCGTAGATCAGGGCGTCCTGGGCGCCGCGGCCCTCCGCCACATGCCGGTCCAGGGCGTTGTAGCAGGTGTTCAACTCGCCGTCCGGAAACCAGGCATAGAGCGGGGCGCGGGCGGCATCCAGCGCGCGGACCGGCGGTGTGCTCCAGGCGATTTTCTCGGCGGCCTCGAGCCAGAATTCCTCGGGCTGCTCAACGCTGCGTTCGTAGCTGTCCCGGTAGCTGCTGGTGACCATGAAGTAATCCCGTCCACGACGTTGTGATGCAGCTCATGGTAGCCCGGCGGGGGTCCCTCCACAAGAGCTGTGTATACAGTGGACGGCGTAATTCCCCCTTTCTACACAAAAAGCTGGGCCAGCACTCGAATTGTGTATACACTGTTGGGGTCAGCCAACGAAGGAGTCAGGATGCGCGCCAGCGACAAGGCCTATGCGGCCCTGCGCGAGGACATCATCGAATGGCGTCTGGCGCCCGGAACCGTGCTCGCCGAAGTGGAGCAGTCCGAGCGGCTGGGCATCTCCCGGACCCCGCTCCGGGAAGCCCTGAGCCGGCTCACCGCCGAAGGGCTGACGACGACGGCCGGCGGCCGCGGCGTCGTCGTCACCGACATCTCCCTGGAGGACATCGACGAGCTTTTCGAACTGCGCGAAACCCTGGAGGGCAAGGCCGCCGCGCTGGCGGCCGAACGCGGCGACGCAGCGACGTTCGAGCTGCTGCAGCGCGAGCTGCTGCGGGCGCCGGAACTGATCAACGGGGCCGATCCCGCGCGGCACGACTATTACAGCCTGGTCGGCCGGCTCGACACCGCCATCGACGCCGCAATCTCCAATTCCTACCTGGCCCAGGCCATGCGCAGCCTGCGTGTGCACTTGGTCCGGGTCCGCAGGCTGGCGGCCGACGACGCCAAACGCCTCACCGCCGCCGCCGCCGAGCACGCCGCCATTGCCGAAGCGATCGCCGCCGGCAACCCCCGGCTCGCTGAGGCCGCCACCACCGTGCACCTGCACCGCAGCCTTTCCCACGTCAAAGCCACCCACGTACCTCACTAGAAGGAGAACCATGGTTAAGGAACACCACGTCCGCGTTTACAAGAGCGAGGAAAACCTGGCCCGCGAGGACCAGCTCGCCTACAAAATCGCCAAGGTGGCGGCGGATCCCGTCGCGGTCTCCGACGAGGTCACCGACATGGTGATCAACCGCGTGATCGACAACGCCTCGGTGGCCATCGCGTCCCTGAACCGCGCTCCCATCGTCGCGGCCCGCGCCCAGGCGCTCACCCACGGCCCCAGCACCGGCGGCAAGGGCTCGAAGGTCTTCGGCATCGAGGAGCGCGTGGCGCCCGAATGGGCGGCCTGGGCCAACGGCGTGGCCGTCCGCGAACTCGACTACCACGACACGTTCCTCGCCGCGGACTACTCCCACCCGGGCGACAACATCCCGCCGATCCTCGCCGTCGCCCAGCACGTCGGTTCCAGCGGCCAGGACCTGGTCCGCGGCATCGCCACCGGCTACGAGATCCAGGTCAATCTGGTCAAGGCCATCTGCCTGCACAAGCACAAGATCGACCACGTCGCGCACCTGGGCCCGTCCGCCGCCGCCGGCATCGGCACCCTGCTGGGCCTCGACGTCGAGACCATCTTCCAGTCCGTCGGCCAGGCGCTGCACACCACCACCGCCACCCGGCAGTCCCGCAAGGGCGAGATCTCCACCTGGAAGGCGCACGCGCCCGCGTTCGCTGGCAAGATGGCCGTTGAGTCCGCCGACCGTGCCATGCGCGGCCAGACCTCCCCCGTGCCGATCTACGAAGGCGAAGACGGCGTCATCGCCTGGATGCTGGACGGCCCCGACGCCAACTACACCGTGCCGCTGCCCGAGGACGGCGAAGCCAAGCGCGCCATCCTGGACACCTACACCAAGGAACACTCCGCCGAGTACCAGGCGCAGGCGTGGATCGACCTGGCCCGCAAGCTGCACGGCGAACACCCCGAGGTCACCGACCCGGCCAACGTCGAATCCGTGCTGATCAAGACCAGCCACCACACCCACTACGTGATCGGCTCCGGCGCCAACGACCCGCAGAAGTACAGCCCCACCGCCAGCCGCGAGACCCTGGACCACTCCATTCCGTACATCTTCACGGTCGCCCTGCAGGACGGCGCCTGGCACCACGTCGACTCCTACGCCCCGGAGCGCGCGGGCCGCCCGGACACCGTGGAACTGTGGCACAAAGTCACCACGGTCGAGGATCCGGAATGGACCCGCCGCTACCACTCCCTGGACATCGCGGAGAAGGCCTTCGGCGGCTCCGTCGAGATCACCCTCAAAGACGGCACCGTCATCACCGACCAGATCGCCGTCGCCGACGCCCACCCGCTGGGCGCCCGGCCGTTCGCCCGCGAGCAGTACGTCAACAAGTTCCGTACCCTCGCCGCCGGCCTCGTGGCCGAGGAAGAGATCGAGCGCTTCCTCGCCGCCGCCGCGCGGCTGCCCGAGCTGGCCGCCGGCGAGCTGGACCAGCTCAACATCAAGGCCGCCGACGGCGTGATCGACCTGGCGTCCGCACCGAAGGGACTCTTCTGATGCTGTATTCGAAGACCACACCGGAGCAGAAGCGGATCCGTTTCCGGGAGCTGCTAGCCTCCGGGACCATCCAGCAGTTCCCGGGCGCGTTCAACCCGCTCTCGGCCCGGCTGATCGAGGAGAAGGGCTTTGCCGGGGTCTACATCTCCGGCGCCGTCCTCGCCAATGACCTGGGCCTACCGGACATCGGCCTGACCACCCTCACCGAGGTGGCCACCCGGGCCGGGCAGATCGCCCGGATGACCGACCTGCCCTCGATCGTCGACGCCGACACCGGCTTCGGCGAGCCGATGAACGTGGCGCGCACCGTGCAGGAACTCGAGAACGCGGGCCTGGCAGGCCTTCACATCGAGGACCAGTTCAACCCGAAGCGCTGCGGCCACCTCGACGGCAAGAACGTTGTGGACCTGGAGACCGCCACCAAGCGGATCCGGGCCGCGGCGGACGCCCGCCGGGACCCGAACTTCCTGATCATGGCCCGCACCGACATCCGGGCCACGGATGGGCTGGAGGCGGCGCAGCAGCGGGCCAAGGCCCTCGTGGAGGCCGGCGCGGACGCGATCTTCCCGGAAGCCATGAAGGACCTCAGCGAGTTCCAGGCGATCCGCGACGCCGTCGACGTGCCGATCCTGGCCAACATGACCGAGTTCGGCAAGAGTGCGCTGTTCACGGTGGACGAGCTGGCCGGCGTCGGCGTCAACATGGTGATCTACCCGGTGACGCTGCTCCGTAGTGCCATGGGCGCTGCTGAGCGTACTCTGGAATCGATCAAATCCGACGGCACCCAGGAGGCACAGGTTTCGAGCATGCTGACCCGTGCGCGGCTCTACGACCTTGTGGACTACGAGGCCTACAACCGCTTTGACACCGGGGTGTTCAATTTCCAGATCCCCGGCATCTGACACCCCCACCGGACTGCCGGCCCCGGCCGGTAAACAGGCGTTAGGAACAAAGGAGTTCAGCATGGCTGAAAATGAGATCAAAAAGGGCCTTGCCGGCGTCGTGGTGGACTACACCGCGGTGTCCAAGGTCAACCCGGACACCAATTCGCTGCTCTATCGCGGCTACCCCGTCCAGGAGCTGGCCGCCAAGTGCAGCTTCGAGGAAGTGGCGTACCTGCTGTGGAACGGGGAGCTGCCCACCGAGGAGCAGCTGGCCGAGTTCACCGCACGCGAACGCGCGGGACGTGCGCTGGACCCGGTGGTCAAGCAGGTCATCGACGCGCTGCCGACGACGTCGCACCCGATGGACGTCTGCCGGACGGCGGCTTCGGTAATGGGTGCCCGGCACCCGCTCGCCGAGGACTCTTCGCGCGAGGCCAACATGGCCAAGGCGGTGGACCTGTTCGCCGCGATGCCGGCCGTGGTCGCCTACGACCAGCGGCGCCGACACGGCCAGGGTGTGGTGGAGCCCCGCGACGACCTGGGCTACTCCGCCAACTTCCTGTGGATGTCGTTCGGCGAGGAGCCGGTCCAGGAAGTCGTGGAGGCCTTCAACGTCTCGATGATCCTGTACGCCGAGCACTCCTTCAACGCCTCGACCTTCACGGCCCGGGTGATCACCTCGACGCTCTCCGACCTGCACTCGGCCGTCACGGGTGCGATCGGAGCGCTCAAGGGCCCCCTGCACGGCGGCGCGAACGAGGCAGTAATGCACACCTTCGACGAGATCGGCATCCGGCAGGAGGAGTCACTCGACGAGGCAGCGGTGCGGGCGAAGGCCTGGATGGAAGACGCCCTGGCGCACAAGAAGAAGGTCATGGGCTTCGGCCACCGCGTCTACAAGCACGGCGACTCCCGCGTTCCCACTATGAAGGCCGCCCTGGACAAGATGATCGCGCATTACGGGCGTCCGGAGCTACTGGGGCTCTACAACGGGCTTGAGACCGCCATGGACGAGGCGAAGGCAATCAAGCCGAACCTCGATTACCCGGCCGGTCCCACGTACCACCTGATGGGCTTCGACACCGCGACGTTCACGCCCCTGTTCGTGGCGAGCCGGATCACCGGCTGGACCGCGCACATCATGGAGCAGCTGGACTCGAACTCCCTGATCCGCCCGCTGAGCGAGTACAACGGCGTGGAGGAACGGCACGTGCCGTAGTTCCTGCCACGAGTAAAAGCGCGGGCCGGCCACCTTGGAGAGGTGGCCGGCCCGCGCTTTTTGTTGATTAAAGGCGCTGCTAGCCCGCGGTGAACTTCAGCGAGGTGATCATGCGCTTCGCGTTCAGGTACTCCGGGGTCTGCATGTAGGCCCGGGCGGCGTCCATCGAAGGGAAGGACTTGACTCCCTTGCGGGCCGGGTCTTGCTGCGTCTCGCCCGCCCGGACCGAAAATTGGTCGGCGAAGGAGTACATCGGCGGGTCGGCGAGGGTGGTGACGACGTTGTAGAACATGCAGGTGGTGCCGTTCTGCCCGGCCACGGAGTTGGTCAGCCCGTAGGTGGCGGAGACATGGTCCGCTTCCTGGAGGGCGCGGAAGACAAACCTCGGCGTGACAGACCCCTTCGTGGCCTGGTACGGGAGATCGACTTCAACTGTATCCAGCACCGTGTAGGGAACGGCGCCCTGGCACGCGCCCCCCAGCCCGCCCGACGGGCCAAAAGTCAGGGAGGCCACCACCACACCGGCCTCATCGGCGACGTCGACTGAGTTGCCGGCGTAGGCGGAAGCCCCGGGCGTCGGGGACACACGCCAGGCGGCCGGATACTCGAAGCTCGCCCTCGAATCGGCGGTGGTGAAAGTCTTCCATTCTCCGGCGGCAGCTGCCCCGGTTGCCGGAACGGAGGCGTTGGCCGCGGGGGACGTCGCGGACGCCGATGGCGCGGCGGTGGGCGCCGTCGTCGTCGAAATGCCTGCGGATGCCGTGGGAGAGACTACAGCGGCCGTCGAAGCTGCTGCGGGGGCCGGCTTCCCTAATCCCATGGTTCCGGCCAGGGCAACGCCCCCGGCCACGGCCGCCAGAGCCACGGCGACGACAACGGCCGCCCACACCCGGCGCCGCCGAACCCCGGTGTTTGGGGACTGTTCGTCGTCGTAACTGTCTTCGTTGTAACGCTCGGCGTTGCGATCTCTCAAGTCCATGCCCTGCCCCCAAAGTGTGAGTGTGCCGCTCCCGACTTCAACGACGAAGAGCGCGGATTGCCGCGTGTGAGAGTCGATCCCTAGGCTACCGGCCCGTGACGGCATTCGGGGTAATTCCGCGCCGCCAACTTAGGTGGTGCGGGGTTACGGATCATCCGGGCGCAGAGGGGTACCTGACCGACGCGACGGTTTCGTTGTCCTCGTTGAGGACGACAACGACGTCGATCGTCTCCCCCGCCAGCGCCGGAGGCAGCCAGTGCTCCGCGTCCTGCCACATCCTCTCCAGTGGCAACGATGCGGCGTCGAACCATTCGGGCGTGATTTCCGGGCTTTCGGCGGGCTCGCCCTCCCAGCGCCGGGTGGTGAAAAGCCGGCAGGACATGTTCCACGCGGGCCGGGCGGGAAAGATGAACTCGACGACGCCGGCGTGGGCGAGGTCCTCCTGGAGCACCACGACGCCGGATTCCTCCCAGACCTCGCGGACCACGGCCTCGGCGTCGCTCTCCCCTGGCTCCACATGGCCGCCGATGCCCACGATCTTGCCGAGGCCGAAGCCGGTCCGCTTCAGGCCCAGCAGGACCTCGGTGCCGCGCCCCGATTCGCGGAGCAGGAAGCAGAGGGTGACTGGTGTAGACGTCATGTGCTCCACCCTATAACCGGCGCCGTGGACCGCAGTCACCCGGCGGCCGGCCCGTCTCCCACGAGCTGCGGGCGCAGTTCAACCGGTATCCCTTTCTGCGCGAATTGTTTGTCCATAGCCTGCTGCGGCGTGAGGCCTTCGTTGTTCGTGGCCTGGAACTCCCAGTTCAGGACGTCGGACCACGGCTGCCGGACATCGCACAGGAACCGTCCGTTCTGGAGTTTGGCGATCTTGAACCAGGCGTTGCCGCCGTCGAGCTGGAGTGCCCTGATCCCGTCATCGGAGATGGAGTAGGCAAGCCATCCGCCGGCACAGCCCAGCACCGTGTAGTAGCCCTGTTCTGCGGGGGCGATCGGGATGATTGCCCGCACCTGGTCACTGCGCTGTTGGTCCACGTTGTCCAAAGTGCAGGCGACTCCGCCGGTGCTCAAAGCCGCCTGCGTGGGGGTCGGGGTGGGAACGGCGGCGGACGGCGTTGGGGAGTTTGGCGAGGAGGTGGCCGAGACAGCAGGGGCCGGGGAGCCGGTCTGTGCTGGCCCGGGCGCCGGCTGTGGCATCAGGCTGCCGCCGACAACCACGGCGGCCACCACCGCTGCGGCGGCGAGCACGGTCGCCGCGGCCGTCCTGACGCCAGTCCTTGCCCCGGAGCGCCGCGCCGGAGTTCGCCCTGCGAGGCTGACGACATTCGGGTCGTCAGAGTAGACAATCGAGCGGGCCTGCTGACTTCCGGGGACTGCGCCAGGTGCTCCCACCCGCGGCTTGGCATCCCTCATGAGCTGTTCGATGCGGTCCATGGCTAGTCCTTCCGTTCGGTCATGAGGTGTGAGGGGGCGGCCTTTGCGAACGCACGGCGGGCCCGGTGCAGGCGGACCGCTGCGGCCGACGTCGAACATCCCAGCGCCTGGGCGAGTTCAGCGGTGGTCAGATCGTCCCAGTAGCTGAGCATCAGCACTTCACGGTCGCGCTCCCTGAGTTGCACGAGCACTTCCGCCACGGCGGACCGTTCTTCGGGGTGTGGTGCGGGGACATCGGTGCGGGCTTCCTCTTTGAGCCGTTCCACCAGATCCTGTCTGCGCCGGCGGCCCTTGTACTCATTCCCGACGACGTTTCGCGCGGTCGCCAGGAGCCACCCGATTCCCGGCGGCTCCGGGAGCTGTTTTTCCCAGGCGATCCTGAAGACATCGGCAGCAAGTTCCTCAGCGCGGTGCCCGTCGTTGATGCGGCACGCGATGTAGCTGTACACCCGCGCGGAATGCTGGGTGTGCAGGTCTATGAATGCTTGCTCTTTCGCAGCCAACATGGTGGTTCCCCCGGACCTCGGATGACTTCTTCCTGAAGACTAAGTGTCCCGTCAGGCAGGTTTTCTTACACGAACCAATAACAACATTCACCGGGCGAGGATTCTGGCAGGATGTGCTGATGGCCTTCACTTTGCGCGAACCCACGCTTCCGGATGCACCCCTGATCGCCGAACTGCACGTGGCCACATGGCGGGAGGCGTACTCTCATTTGCTGCCCGAGGGGTTCTTCACCGCGGAGTACGTCCAGGGCAGACACCTGATGTGGAACCAGATTCTTGAGAATCCACGCCCGGATTGGACGATCAGAATCGCGGAGCACAACGCGCAGATCATCGGTTTCGGTGTTGCCGGCCCCAGCTACGGAGCGGAAGGCCAGGACCTCCCCCGCGATCGTCAACTCTTCAGCCTGTACGTGTCGGCGGAGCACTACGGAACTGGCGTGGGACAGGGGTTGCTGGACGCGTCTGTTGGCGATGCTGCGGCCATGTTGTGGGTCGCAAAAGACAACCCCCGGGCGATCGCTTTCTATCGTCGCAACGGGTTTGCGTTCGACGGTACGGAGCAGATCGACCCGGGTGCTCCACGGATCGTCGACGCCCGGATGGTCAGGTAGGAAACGGTCGCTGTGGTACGAAACCGGCGGCGCGACCAGGGGGCCTGTCGTTAGCGACGCCACGGGCCGGTCAGGCGCAAGGCAGCAGGGAGCTTTCGGGCACAGGGTGCCCGGCCGCGAACAGGTGCCAGTCCGGTAGGGGGTCCTCAGGCAGCTCGGCCTCCGGACCTGGGTCGAGGTATTGTCCGGGATCCGGGGGTGGTTCCGCTTCGAGCTCCCACCCAAATTCCTGGACTTGGATCATATGCGCAGCAACGGCTGGCGGCGGCCAGTGGGGTGGTTCCCAGTCCTGGTGTTCGCTGGGGTAGGTCCGTCCTGATGGTGAGGTCCAGCCTGGCGGGTGGTTCTTGCCGCCCGCGGTGGGTCTCCACGCGGAGCCGTGTTTGAGGCGGTGGTGTTTGCGGCAGGGCTGGCCGAGGTTGGCGATGCCGGTGGTCCCGCCGTCGGCCCAAGCCAGGAGGTGGTCGGCGTCGTTGTCGAGGGAGGCGTTGTTGCAGCCGGGGAACGGGCATTTGCCGTCGCGCAGGCGGAGCCATTGCCGCAGGGCCTTCGGGACCCGGTAGCTGGTCCGGCCGATTTCCAGCGGGGCGCCGTCGCGCGGGTCGGTCAGGACCCGGTGGAACGACTCGGCGCCGTCCGCGACGAGGCGGCGGGCCATCGATGCCGGGATCGGCCCGTATCCGTCCAGCATTGCCGGTTCGTCCGTGGCACCCAGCAGGGACAGGGCCGGGACTGTGACCAGGACCTGCGCCCGGGGCGACGGAACGCCACCGGTTCCCGTGCCGTCGTCGGGCGTTAGGGAGTCAGTGCCGCTGCTGAGGAGCCACGTCGCGGCGATGTCGGCGCGGAGCTGGGTCAGGGTCCGGGTTTCGGCCGGGCCCTGCAGGGCGCGGGCGGCAGCGGTGGTTCGTTCCCAGATCCCGGCGGCGGTGTCGGCCGGCAGGTAGGCCGAAAGCCAGGCCATGCCGTCCCGGTCCGGGGCGTATTCGACCCGCCGGTCCCCGGCACTCTTGGTGTGGCGCGCCTGGATGCTGACCGGGTGGTGGCGTTCGCGCCAGGCGCGCGCCTTCGCCCGGAACCGGCCCGGGACGAGCTCCCCGGCGCCGCAG